>SKNY01000061.1 GCA_007123105.1 Salinarchaeum sp.
CGAACAGCAACCACCTATGGTAGACGACTCGAAGAACATCGAACTTACTGAGGAGAACCTCGAATCGGACTCGAAGGGCCAGCTCATCAAACTGGCCGGCCAACTGCGCGATCGCCGGAACGAGCTGAACCAGCTCGCATCCGAACGTGCATCGAAACGGGACGAGCTGAACGCGAAAACGCGCGAACAAGTGAACATCGCGCAGGAACACCGCGAACAGCGAGACGAGTTAAACGAGCAGGTACAGGAACACAAACAGCAACGCAACGAACTCAACGCGAAGGCAAACGAACATTTCGACCGCGTCGAATCGTTGAAGTCAGAACTCGAGCTCAACGAGGGGAAGGACCTTGATCAGCTCGAGAGCGAAATCGAAGATCTCGAATTCCGCCAGCAAACGGAGGTGCTAAGCTCCGAGGAGGAAAGCGAGCTCATCGAGCGGATCGAACAGAAGCGGACGGCCTACCAAGACCGCAAGGAAAAACTCGAACAAAACGACGAACTGGACGAGCTCGTTGAGGAAGCCGAATCCGTCCGTGCAGAGGCCTCAAAACACCACCAAGAGGTCACTGAACTCGCAGAACAGGCCCAGGAACACCACAACCAGATGATCGAAGCCTATCGGGAGGCCGACGACATCCGTGATGAAGCCGACGAGATGCACGAAAAGTTCGTGGAGGTCCAGGAACTGGCCGATCGCCACCACGAGGATTTCGTCCGGGTCCAGAAGCGACTTCGCGAACTCGACAAGGAAGAGGAAGCCGAACGCCGGTCGGATCGCGAGCAAAAACGCGCAGAAGCCCGCGAGGAAGCCGAAGAAATCTACGAGAAGTTCAAAGAGGGCGAAACGCTGGACACCGAAGATCTGATGAAACTGCAGAAGACCGGCCTGTTGTAACAACGTTCGTCCCCGCGACGTTTTTATGGGATCGCGGAGTTGGCCAGCATGTCGTGAGCACGTTGGTCCTCTGTGTCGACCGATCGAACGCGATCGGCCAAGCGGCCGGCCGATCGACGCCGATCGTGGGCGAAGAGGCGATCCGATCGCTCGTCATTGACGTCGGCATGGCAGATCCGGAGAGCGCCAGCGTGAATAGTCTCCTCGAGGCCCTGCGAGTCTCCCGGGAGCTCGAAGATTCCGGTGACGACGCCATCATTGCGGTCATTTCGGGTGCCTCGGATTCGATCGTGAGTGCTGACCGAGCCGTCGCGACCCAACTCGATGGCCTGATCGCCGACCTTCAGCCGTCGGCGGCGGTCATGATCGTAGATAGCGCCCACGACGAACAGCTGATTCCCGTGGTGGAAAGCCGCATCCCGGTCGATGCCGTCGATCGCGTCGTAGTACGCCAAGCCAGGGATATCGAGTCGACGTACTACCTCCTCAAACAGTTTCTCGCCGATGAGGAACTCCGCCAGACCACGCTGATCCCGATCGGCGTCACGCTATTGGCCTTCCCGCTGTTGGTCACACAGACGAGTCCGGGAATCGCGCTGGCGACGATCACCGCGGTGATTGGGCTCTTTCTCCTGTACAAAGGATTGGGCATCGACGAATACCTCGCCCAACTACCCGGCTGGACCAAGCAGTCACTGTACTCGGGGCGCGTCTCGATCGTTACCTATGTCGTGGCGGCAGGACTGGTCGCGATCGGCATCTTTGCAGGTGCCCTGGGCGCGTCCACGGTCGAGGGTGAGGCGGGGCGATTTCTCGTGCTCATGCAATTTACCTTTGACAGCATGCCGTGGCTAGCAACGGGTGCACTCGTGGGAAGTCTCGGTCGGCTCATCGACGAGGCGTTGCGGGATGGATACGTGCCCGGCCCGTATCTCAACATCCCGTTCGGGATCGTCGCGCTCGGGATGGTTTTCCGGGGGTTCGCGGGGTATTTCCTCCAACAGGGCACCCATCTCGAGGCGATTGTGGTGCCGACGGTGCAAGCCGGACCGCTCTCGATCGAGCCGTTCGTCCTGACGCCAGGTCAGCGACTCGCGATGTTCGTCATCGTCGGTATCGTCATCAGCCTCACGGGCGTTCGAGTCGCGACATACTTCGGCGATCTGAACACAGGCGAGTTCGAGACCGCAGAATCACTCGAACAGTGAGCTCAAGGTCGGCGGTGGTTGAATCTTTACCATGTCGGCAACCGGGAGCTGGATCGCGTTGTATTCTGGGGGCAAGGACTCCACCTGGGCACTCCATCGCGCCCGTGCGGACGGCCGTGACGTGACGGCACTGGTGACGGCAGTACCGCAGACTGATTCGTATCTCTTTCACGTGCCGGCGATTGCGCTGACCGCCCTGCAAGCCGAGGCAATGGGCCTGCCACGGTATGCCTTTCCCGTCGAGGAAGTTGCTGCGGACGCCGTTCCGGATGCCGGCGAGACGGGTGATCGGGAGCTCGACGTCCTGGAACGAGAGCTCCGTGCGTTGATTGACACCGGCGAACTCGATCCGATCGGCATCATCACCGGTGCGATCGCAAGCACGTTCCAACGGGATCGACTGATCGGCATGGCCGACAGGCTGGATCTGGAGTGCTTCACACCGCTCTGGAACACGGAGCCGGAACCAGCACTCCGGTGTATGATCGACGCGGGGTTCGACATCCGCATCGTATCGGTGGGTGCGGCTGGACTCGATGCGTCCTGGCTCGGTCGGCGGATCGATGCGGACACTATCAATGAGCTTACATCCCTCAGAGCTACCTACGGGGTCCATCCCATGGGGGAGGGCGGCGAATACGAGACGATCGTCGTCGACGGTCCACCATTCGAAGCTGCGATCAAGTTCGAATCGGAGGTTCGATGGGACGGCAGCCGTGGCTGGCTCGACATCACCAACGCAGCACTTGCCGCCTCGCCGACCCCACCTACGGCCCGTTCGTAATCTGTGTGTGGGCACCGATGAGCGCGCCGTTGAGGTCGATTCCCTGAATTTCGGTCTCCTCGTCAATGATACATTCGCGCAGCTCGCACTCGACGATCACCGCATCCGGGAAAATGACCGAGTCGACGACATGTGATCGGCGTACGATGGCACCGTCCATGACGTGGACGTTCGGACCGATCGACGAGGCCTCGACGGTAGCCCCTTCCGCAATATAGTGATCGCCGTCGAGATGCCAGCGGATCGCGTCGAGATAACTCGAGGGGGTGCCGATATCGAACCAAGCCTCGTCGAAACAGTACGCGTGAACCGGCTCGCGAGCCTGTAGCCACGCGACGAACCAACCCGGCTCGTCGGGGTTGTTATCTCCATCGAGATACTCCTCGAGCAGGGCTAACGATGCCTGTGGAAAGGAGTAGCAACCTATCGACACCATCGTCGAGGTCGGGCGCGCCGGCTTTTCCTGGAAGTCGGTCACACGGGTGCCGTCGAGCTCAAGGACACCATACCCCTTCGCCCGGTCGAGTGATCCCACGTCATAGGCGGCGAGACTCGGGCCAGCCTGGCGTTCGGAAAAGTCGAGAAACGATGCAATCGAGAAACTGATGACGTTATCTCCGGCCACAACCAGCAAGTCATCATCGATCCCTTCCCGATCGACGAGCTGGGCTAATGCCCCGACTACACCGAGTTTCTCGTCTTCCGCCGTCGTATCTTCGACCGATAGCTGTGGTTTCTCATAGGGCGCATTGGCAAGGTGGGTGCGAAAATTGTCTTCGAACCGCGCGTTGGTACTCACGTACACGGCGTCGATACGGTCATCTGCCTCGAGTTCATCGAACACGTGGTCGATGACCGCACGGTCACCGATGGGGAGAAACATTTTCGGCCGGTGTTTGGTAATCGGCCACAGTCGCGTCGCGTAGCCGCCGGCGAGGACCACCGCCTTCATTGTCCTATCCACAAAGCGGAGGAAAAATAACGTTTTGATTGCGTCATGGCTAGAGGTCGGCAAGTCGAACGTTTTAGGACGGGACGGTCGCTTGCCATTCCATGGAGCGGCTAACGCAGCGCCTCGCAGTGGCGTCCGTCAATCAGTGGGTGCGCCGCGTGGGTGTTGCGATCGTCGCGATCGTGCTCATTCTCGTTGGTTATGCGTTTCTTTACCAGTGGGCGATGCTGACCTTTGAAGGCGAACACAGGACCTTCGCGAACGCACTGCAAGTTGTTGTCGAGACCCTCACGACGGCGGGGTTCGGGGGTGACACCGACGCGTGGAACTCCACGCCGATGAACCTTGTCGTCATTGCCATGAATCTCTCCGGGGTGCTCCTCGTGTTCCTGGCGTTACCATTGTTCGTCGTCCCCTTGATCCGTGAATCACTCCAACAGCCACAGCCGACGACCTCTAATTTGACCGATCACGTGATCATCTGTGGCTACTCCTACCGAGACGAAGTACTCAGTCAGGAACTTTCTGATGCGGGCGTCGATTACCTGTACGTTGACGAGGACACTGATGTGGTAGACAACCTCCTGAGCCACGGAACCTCAGTCATCCTTGGCGATAGCGAACACGTCGCGACGTTCCACAATGCGAACGCCGAACGGGCCCGCGCAGTCGTGGCCGACATCAACGACGAAGTCAATCCGACAATCATCCTTTCTGCCGACCATGTTAATCCGGATCTTGAGATCATCAGCGTGGCCCGACGATCGGCCGTGACACATTATCACCGACTCGCCGGCGCGGACCACGTCGTCGAGGCGCCCCGCGTTCTCGGGGAAAGTCTCGGCACGCGCGCCCGTACGTCGTTTGCCGAGAAGTTCAGACAGACCGTAGAAGTCGAAACAGACTTTCATGTGAGCGAAGTGTTATTCGAGGAAGATAGTCGGATGATCGGGAAACGACTTCGGGAGATACAGGAGTTCTCTGATGCCGGTGTGCCGGTGTTTGGGGGGTGGTTCGATGGGAAGTTCCAGATCTCACCCGGGGCGGATACGGAAATCGAACCGAATACGATCCTCCTGATCGGGGGCGATGTAGACATTACCGACGACATCCATGTTAGAAGACTTCCAGATCACACGGGTGATCCGGGACGGGTCATCGTCGCCGGCCATGGCGTTGTTGGCGGGGTAGTGACCGAAACGTTGGAACGACACGGACTCGACGCCGACGTGATCGACATCGAACCCCACGGACGGGTCGATATCGTGGGAGACGTGACCGATCCCGCGACGTTCGAGGGGATCGACCTTGATCATGCCCGTTCAATCGTCTTAACGCTCGACCGGGACACGACGACGATTTTCGCCACGCTCGTCATAAATGAATTGGCGCCGGAGTTAGAGATCATTGCACGCGTCCACAATGTTGATAACGTGTGGAAAGTGTACAACGCAGGCGCTGATTTCGCGCTCTCGATGGCCACCATCACCGGGAAGATGCTTGCCTCCCACCTCATCGAGCATCGGGAAATCCTCGTCCCGCAAACGGATTTCGAGTTCGTCCGGACGAAAGCACCGGCGATCGCCGGACAAACCCTCGCCGAGGCCCATATCAGAGCCGAAACCGGATGTACCGTCGTCGGAGTCGAACGGGGTGATGATTTTCTCAGCGAACTCGGACCCGACTTCGAAATCGACGAGGACGATGTGCTCATCGTGGCCGGGACCCACCAGGACACCGAACGGCTCATCGATCTCGTTCACTAACCGTTGCGAGATGGTCCGGCCGATGAACGATAACACGTCTGCTCGACCCGCTCGCGATACCCCTGGGCGAGGGTTTCAGTGACCGGGCCGACCGGAAACGACGTACCGTCGATCGCGGTCACCGGGCGAAGTTCCCACGTCGAATTCGTCAGAAAACATTCCTCTGCAGCGTGCAGATCCGCGACTGAGAGGTCTTCTTCGCTGATCGCGATGCCGAGTTCATCCGCGATTGAAAGTGTTGTCGATCGTGTAATCCCCGGCAACACAGCCCGGTCCTCTACCCGCGGGGTCCGAAGGACGCCCCCGTCGACGATGAAGACATTACTCGTCGCCCCCTCCATCACCCGATCGGCCAGGTCCAGGAGCAACGCCTCGTCCGTTCCCGACTGCCGGGCCTCCAGGCGTGCGATGATGCCGTTGAGATAGTTGTGGGTCTTTGCATACGCTGGCACGGCAGCGGTTGGCACGCGACGCGTGTGCGCAACCGTAACCGAAGCGGGCTCGTGCCAAACTGATTCACCGGTTACACCACCGCGAGGTAATGGCTCGATGAGGATGACGACCGTCGGAGATGCCGGCACTTGTGGGGTCAATCGGCCGGATTGGACGCCCCGGGTGACCGACAAGCGCACGTATGCGTCATGATAGCCGGCCGCATCGAGGGTGGACTCGATGGCGTGCCAGAGCGCAGCATCGTCTGGCACCGGTGACAGGCCAATCGCGGCTGCCGATCGTCCGAGTCGCTCGAGGTGGGCTTGCCAGGCAAACGGTGTCTCCCCATACACCCTGATCGTCTCGAACACCGCATCTCCATAGAGCCAACCCCGGTCGCGAATGGGAATGACTGCCTCGTCGGTCGGAGTGATCGTACCGTCCACGTACGCCCACCCGGTCATCGTTCACACATGGCGCAAAAATTTTCGATTAGTCGTTTGCCGTCCGGGGTCAGTATGCTTTCCGGATGGAACTGGACGCCGATGTGCGGGCGGTCTACGCGTCGGACAGCCATGACGATCGCGCGCTCGTCGTCCGTTTGGGCAGTTTCGATGAGCTCTACCGGGACATCGGCCCTGTCGACGGCGAGGGAATGATACCGGCCGACCTGGAGGGGGCTCTCTAGATCCTCGAACACCCCATCACCATCGTGGGTAATCATCGATGGCTTGCCGTGGACGACATCGGGTGCATGCCCGACTCGCGCCCCCGCAGCTGCACAGAGGGCCTGGTGACCCAGACACACACCAAGTGTCGGATACGCGAGCTCCCGAAAGATCGGGATCGAGATGCCGGCCGCGGCTGGAGTGCCCGGGCCGGGCGAAATAACGATGCCGTCCGGTTCGAGTGCTTGAATGTCTGTAAGATCGATGGCGTCGTTCCTGCGAACGTCGACGGTGCCTGCAAACTCGCCGACATACTGGACGAGATTGTACGCAAACGAGTCGTAATTATCGATGACCAACACGTTGGGGCCGCTCATTCGACTACCTCCAGGGTGGACTCGTCGGCGAGCGCATCATCAACTGCGTTGAGCAGCGCCCGAGCCTTGGCCATGGTCTCGTCGTACTCTCGGTCGGGAATCGAATCGTGGACGATGCCCGCACCGACGCGAAGATGATAGGCGCCATCGTGACGGACGAGCGTCCGAATGACGATGTTCAACACTGCCCGCTGATCGAATCCGATGATCGCCATGCTCCCGGTGTACGGGCCGCGCCGGGTCCCTTCAAGCTCGTCGATGATTTCCATTGTCCGAGGCTTGGGCGCACCGGTGATCGTACCCCCCGGGAACAGCGCAGCAATCGCCGCACAAAGCCGGTCGGCTGGTGTAGACGTGGCTGGAGTGAGAGGGTCGGCCGTACACACACCGGCAAGCGAGACGGTCGGACGAAGGGTAGCGGACACCCGAGAGACGAGGTGCATCACCTCTGAGTATCGATCGATACGCCGGTATTCGTCTACGGCCACTGATCCGTATTGCGCGACTTTCCCGAGATCATTGCGCTCAAGATCGACAAGCATCGCATGTTCGGCACGTTCTTTCGCGTCTGATCGGAGCTCTCGTTCCAGTCGTTGGTCTTCCTGCACGGTAGAGCCCCGAGGACGGGTTCCGGCGATTGGTTCGGTCACGAGCGTGTCCTCCTTAATGGACAACAGAAGCTCCGGGCTCGCAGAAACCAGATCGACGGATGGGAGCTCCATCAAGCCCGAATATGGCGCCGGATTGACCCGTCGCAGAGCGGTGTACACGGCGACAGGAGGTATCGTCGCTGGTGCGGATAACCGATGGGAGACGTTGACTTGGAAGGTATCTCCCGCGCGAATGTATCGTTTGATCTGCTCGACGTGTTCAATGTACTCCGCTCGTCCGGTATCACTCGCAAAGGTAGCAGTCGGGGCCCGAGAGGAGGAATGAACGGTCGGTGGACCCGTTCCCATTCGCTCGATCAGTGCAGTCGCTCGCCGGCGTCCGCGTTCGAATGCAGTCGTGGGATCGGCACCGACTCGCGGGCAGGCCACCACGTGTAGCGGCGCACCCGCCTCCCGTGGCTCCTCCCAGGCAACCACCCGATCGAACAGGCCGAACTCCAGTTGGGGTAACCGCCGGTCATCAGTTGTCATCCCGGGAAGTGCTTCGAGCTCCCGAACGAGATCGTATGAAAGCCAGCCGAATAGCCCACACGGATAGGGAACCGTACAATCACCGCGGACGAGTCGCTCGCCTTCTAGACGCGCTGCAAGGGCGGCAAGTGAAGGACTCGCCCCACAGTCGAGTGACGTTGCAGGTTCTCGGGCTGTAAGTAGCTCAATGGGATCGACTGCAAAATAGCCCCATCCGGATTGCCCACCGGTGGTTTCCAGAAAGACACTCGGTCCGTCGGTGCGGACGGACCGGTAAGCATCGAACGGGTCAATCCCGGTTAGCTCGAATTCTACAGGGATCCTGACGTCGGGCGACACGTCCCGTGCGAGCTCGATAAATCGGTCCTTGTCCGGCTCGCATACGACCTCGCACATCGAGTGTCCGTACTATGACTCCTCGGTAGCGAGTTCCTTTGCTTGTTCGATCCAGCCCGTAATTCTCGTCTCTGAGATGTCAGTTTCGGCCGCGAGGTCATCCGGATTCGCCGTTGCCAACTCACCTACCGTCACGGTATCTGCCTCGGCCAGCCGCTCAGAATACGACGGACCAATCCCAGAGATCTCGGTTACCGGTGCCGGATGTGTGTACTCGGGTGCATCGGAGACAGGTTCCGTATCGCCATCGGACTCATCTGTGACCGCGTCGCTCTCGGTCGCTGGGGTCGGCTCTGGTTCTGGTGCCGGCACAGTGTCAGAGTCAGGATCAGTACCAGAGTCAGGGTCGGGGTCGGGATCAGGGCCGGGGTCTGCAACCCCAGTGAGTGGATCTCCATCCGTGTCCTCGCGTTCCCGTTCGACCGTCACCGCGACCGGCTCGTCACCGCCGGGATCCGGGGCTCCATCGAGCCCGAGTACCGCCTTTATTCGTTGAATCAAGGACATTGTGTGACGATAGAAAGCCGACCTACATAAAATCACCACCGAAGCGTTCGATCCTATCCCTTGAGTGCACACCGTAAGGCGCCATTCATCGTGTCCACCGGTGCGTCCCGGCCGGTCCACCGTTCGAACGCCTCGATCCCCTGAAAGAGCAACATCCATGCACCGTCGATCGTCGTCGCGTTCGCCGCTTCGGCGTCGCGGAGCAATCGTGTCTGCAAAGGCCGATATACCGCATCCATCACGACGAGATCTCCGTGCAAAGCGTCTGTCGGGACGATCCGCTCGTCCGATTCCATCCCTACGCTCGTTGCATTTACGAGAATATCTGCGTCATCTAACAATGCCGGAAGGTCCGCGAGCGAGTGACCGGTGCCAGTCGACAGTTCTGCTGCTAGGTCTGTAGCGCGCTCGGTGGTTCTGTTCGCAATCGCAACCGTCGCGCCGGCCTCACAGAGGCCGTACGCGATCGCTCGACCCGCACCACCGGCGCCGACGACGACGGCTTGCGTCCCGGGGAGGGTCACATCGTGGTGGCGAAACGCCCGGATCGCGCCGTCCACGTCGGTGTTGAACCCCTGTGGCGGATCCGCGGTCAGATCGATGGTGTTGACTGCGCCGACGCGTCGGGCAAGCGCGTCGGGTTCGACGTGCTCGAGGACCGCTTCTTTGAACGGAATCGTCACGTTCAACCCGCAGATTCCGAGTACCTGCGCGCCCGCGATTGCCGCACCGACTCGCGATTGTGCGGGCTCGAAAGTGACATATCGAGCGTCGATCCCGCAGGCGTCAAAGCCAGCTTCCTGCATCGGGGGCGATAGTGAATGACCTACGGGATTGCCGATCAGGCCGTAGACGTCCATGGACGGGGGAGGACCATGGTGGGAGTTAACGGCACCGTTGTCGTGAGGCTTATTCGATGCTGCGGGCGACGGGTGCATGTGATCGGTATTGTCGCTAGTCGGGCGGACCCCGCGTCGGTCACCATCGCCGAGCAGTTGCGTCAGGTGGCAGACTTTTCCCGTGCATCGGGGGCGGAACGGTGGCGGGAGTTCGAGCTCCGGATGTTTGAGGAGCGACATCTCGACCTCGAAGACGTCGCCAGCCACTTCGAGGATCCCGAACTCGTCGTGTTCGTCTCTCGGCACGCTGGTGATACCGGGCCATTACTCACGGCACACGTCCCCGGAAACGTCGGCACTGCCGATTATGGTGGCCAGCCCCGGACGGTACCCCGTGCCGCTCCGGCCGCGCTTCGGACGGTGTACCATGCATTACGCGGCTACGCCCCCTCCGGCTATGACGTGGGACTAGAATGTACCCACCACGGACCAAGTCGGGTTGGCGCGCCCTGTCTGTTCGTCGAAGTCGGAAGCGACGAATCGGCCTGGCGGGACCCGGTACCTGCCAGAAGTGTCGCACGTGCGGTCCTTGAGATCGATCCAGACCCAGTGCCGAGTGATCGGGTGATCGTCGGGTTCGGTGGCGAGCATTACGTACCGCGGTACGAGCGAATCGTCCGGGATACCGACTGGGCGGTCGGACACATCGCGGCCGATTGGGCGCTTACCGAGCTCGCCGAGACCGAAGATCGTGCTGCGACAATCAGCTCCCTCTTCGAGCAAAGTCACGCCACGATGGCCCACGTAGACAGCTCAGAGAACTGGGTCCGCCCGACCATCGAGAAACTCGGCTATCGTATCGTCTCGGAACGATGGCTTCGAGAGGCAAACGGGGTAGACCTGGACCTGATCGACCGGATTACTGATCAGCTCGGTTCTGTCGAGGATGGCACCCGAATCGGTGAGCGCACTAGCGTCGATCCCAGTGAGCTGCAGATTCACCGACTCCATAATGCGTTCGTCGACCTCCTCAATGGGACGGATCCAGAGCGAGCGCGCCGCTGTTTCCGGCAATGTACGACGGCCTATACGACCATCGCGAGCGGTTCCCGTATCGGCCCCGAGGTTGCCCTCCCATCGCACGAAGGATGGGATGACCTGATCACCTGTCTTCACCCTCTATTCGATGAGCGGTTCGATGAGTTTGCGGTTACGAACGGCGTAATCGTGGGGACGACGACCCGATTCGATCCGACCACCGCCCGGTCCCTTGGTGTCCCGGACGGACCTGCGTTCGGTCGGCTGGCCGCCGGGGAGTCTATCACGGTCGATGGGGCGACCGTAGACCCCGCAGATGTACACGTGACCGAACGGGTGGCCGTGCCCATGCGTAGCTCCAACTGAGTGGGCCGATCCGTGCATGTCGGGAGTGATTAAATTCACCTAATGAAGAACCTAACCGAACGTCTGACACGAACGGAAAGAATATGATGCTGCGATAGATACATCGACGCAAATGGATTCGATCATTCAGGACGCCGTGGGGGACTCAGAGGAGGAAATGGCCGAGGGGGAGATGGCCAACGAATTCGAAGAAGAAGATGGTACGGACGATATAACCGGGTCGAGCCGGATGACCGATGACCAACTTGAGGAAATTCTCCAAGATCTTCAAACAAACATTACTGTGGTTGGGTGTGGGGGTGCCGGCGGAAATACCATCAATCGGATGATGGAAGAGGGGATCCACGGCGCAAAGCTCGTCGCTGCCAACACGGACGTCCAGCACCTCGTCGAGATCGAATCCGATATTAAAATTCTCATCGGCCAGCAAAAGACCAGAGGTCGCGGTGCTGGCTCTGTCCCCCAGGTCGGCGAAGAGGCAGCCCTGGAGAGTCAAGACGAGATCCGGGACGCGATTCAGGGATCGGATATGGTGTTCGTCACCGCCGGACTCGGGGGCGGAACCGGTACCGGAAGTGCCCCCGTTGTGGCCAAAGCCGCCCGAGATGCTGGTGCGCTGACAATTGCGATCGTGACGACGCCGTTCACCGCCGAAGGGGAGGTCCGCCGAACGAACGCCGAGGCCGGGCTTGAACGACTGCGGGATGTGGCCGATACGGTCATCGTCGTGCCCAACGACCGCCTGCTCGACTCGGTGGGTAAATTGCCGGTCCGCCAGGCGTTCAAGGTAGCCGACGAAGTCCTGATGCGGAGCGTGAAAGGCATCACCGAACTGATTACGAAACCCGGACTGGTCAACCTGGATTTTGCCGACGTCCGGACAGTGATGGAGAAAGGCGGCGTCGCCATGATCGGCCTTGGCGAAAGCGAATCCGATTCGAAGGCCCAGGACGCTGTTAAAAGTGCGTTACGCTCGCCCCTGCTCGATGTCGACATCGGCAATGCCAATTCTGCACTCGTAAACGTGACGGGCGGCACGGATATGTCGATCGAAGAGGCCGAGGGGGTTGTCGAGGAGATTTACGATCGGATCGACCCGGACGCCCGTATCATCTGGGGAACCTCGATCGACGAGCAACTCGAGGGCGCAATGCGGACGATGATTGTGGTCACGGGCGTCGATTCCCCGCAGATCTACGGTCGCCAAGAACCCGAAGCAGAAGCCGAAGACGATCGACTGCAGGATATTGACTACGTCAAGTGACGGCAGCCTACTGATTCCTGGCCGTCGCTAGCACGAAGTAGTGGATGATCGCCGGTGGGGCACGATGGCCGTCATCATCCCGTCCCATATCACTGAAGAGAAGAATGGAAGCGTACGGATCGATGGCTTGTCCTGCTCGATACTCGCTCGAATCCTCCGGGGGCAGCCATGGCTCGAGCACGGACATGCCGAACCTGTCCGAGTGGCGTCGACCGTTTTGGCACGCTCGCGCGATATCTCCGTGTCCGTATGCCGAACCGATCCGGCCCAATCAGAGTTCACCACCCAGTCTGCGTGGGCTGGTCTGCGGGACGATTAGAGGATTCCGGAGCGACGGACGAACGCCATTTCGCGAAACAGCCGGCAACCGAGGCAGAAACCCGTACCGGCGGCGAGACCAGCGAGGATGGCAACGACGCCGGCAACGGCATAGCCGACCCTGAGCACCAACGGCCAGGGCGATGCTTGCCAACAGCGTACTGCTGGCCCTGATTACCGTGAAAAATCGGTGGGGCATCACTGGTTTTGGAGCTTGATCCATTGCGCTCACTCGACGGACGATCGCATCCACCAACTGGGCGACTGGGTCAATCCGCCACTGGGTGTTGACACCCTCCTCCGCGTGAACGCGGAGGAATCCTGAGCGGTGGTGATTTCATGTTTGCAGTTCCACCGACCCCCAACCGGTGAGAATCCGTGTGGGGGTCACGGTCTGGGGCGGGTGGGACTGCTGGGAGTGTCAAGCCCCCGGTACTCCTATCTTCCATCCTGTTCGGACTCCCGGAGTTGTGTTTGCCTCGGGGAGTCCGGCAGACCTCGACAGACTCGGCGTTACTTTCTGTGGTGCTTCCATCAGTCGGGCACTGCTCCGGTTCAGTGAACTGCTCCGGGGTCAAGCCCCGGAGCTTCTTCCCGTGGATTGATCGGACACACCCGACACACCATCGGTCTGATTGCCTCTAGCGGTGTGATGGGTCACGGTCGGGCCGTTCACAGGCCCCGATGCCTGCCGTCGCAACTCCCACTTCTGCACCTGTGGGAGTATGTTGAGAGCAGGCACATTTCTATCCTCTTGCTTTCGCAACCACTTCTGAGCAACACTGATAGCAGCACCACGATCGGCGTGGTCTTGATGCTCGCACTCACAGCACTTGAACCGTTTCTTGTGGCGGTTCGCCCGTTCTGTGTGTCCACAGACCGGACACTGTTGGCTGGTGTACTCCGGGTCAATGTCGTCTGACGGAATCCCGTTCCATGCGGCCTTGTAGGTAATAAAGTCGCGGAGTTTGGCGAACGGAAGTGAATGGAGTCGCCGGTTCATTCGAGTCCCGTACTCAATGCCGTCTCGCATGTCTTTGAGGTCTTCAAAGACAATCACGGGACTATCGAACCGCTGTATCCACTCAATCACGCGCCGTGACACCGTGTGGAGTTGGTCGTGAACAAACCGTTGTTCCTTATCGCGGAACACGTCGTTAAATGCGGTCTGTCCGGCTTCTTGCATCCGTTTCCGCATCGTGAAATACCGGTGTCGTTGTTCTTTAATTTCCGGGTAGTCGATGACGATTGAATCTTCGATACCGCTTTCAGTCAGTGCCGCCAGCGCAACACAGTCTTCATTAATATCGACGCCGACGACGTTTTCTGCTGCTGTTTTTGCACCAACTTCGGCGGATTTGTTCGTGACGGTGACGTGCAATTCTTCACGCCCGTTTCGGACGAGTGCCTCGGCAGTGCCAACGTGCCAGTCATCATCTTCGATTGCTTGTGTGAGTAGGTCGAACTGGTCTCGCGTACTGGGAAGTTCGCCTTTAACGTGCTTGTACGGTTTCGCTGAAATGCGGAACCGTACAGTGCCGCAGTCTTCGAGAAAGAGGTTGTAGCCTTCGCCGTAGTTCATCCGCAACGGGAACATTTCGTGCTTGTACCACGGTCGTCCCCAGTCGTCGTTGTCGTAGTAGTTGGTGAGGGCGTCGAAGGCTTTGTCGATGATTCGCTGTGCAGTATTTTGCACGAGATCGGCGTTCTGTTCGACAACATCTTCAATTCTGTTCCAGTCCCACCCGTCATAGGTGAGGCGTAGCACCTCGTTGAACACGCGGCGACATTCCAACCGAGCATCGTGAAGCAGGCTCTCGTTGTCACTCTGTACGTCGAGTGCGAACACGAGTGTCTTGGTGAGAGCCTGTGTCTCCGTCATTCTTGATCGTTTACCCAGTCTTGGACGAGTTCGCGTACGACTTCTGACTTCGGGCGTTCAGCGTCGATGCATTTCTTCGAGAACTCCTTGTACAAATCGTCCTTGAAGTCTACGGTGAGGCGTTTGGTCATCCCTACAGTATTTACTTAAATACGACTATACTTAACCTTTTGGCGTGGTTCTAGTCGGTATGTGCGGAACACGGTCAAATCACACGGTGTACAATATCAACTACCACTTCGTGTGGTGTCCGAAATACCGTCATTCAGTGCTTGATGAAATAGAACAGTCGTTAGAACCATCGTTCAAAGATGTTTGCGGTGAGTACAACTTTGAAATACTCTCGTTGCATATCTTACCCGACCATATTCATTTGTTTCTCTCGGTACATCCAAAACACTCCCCGAGCGAAATTGCACAGAACATCAAAAGCATCACAGCCAGAGAGATGTGGCAGCAACACGAACCCCCCTTGGAAAACTACTTCAGGGGTGGTGGTTTCTGGGAAGAATCGTACTGCGTCGGAACAGCAGCTGAGGTATCAAGCCAGCCGATTGAGCAGTATATCGAACGCACTGAACACGTCTAATGGTGTTTACGGCATTCACCCTCGGGGTCAAGCCCCGAGGCACTCTGCTTGCTTTCTTCGTAGAGGAACCGACCGTTCACCCGACCGGTTCCGAGTACTGTCGCTTTGTCTGGGGCGGACAGGCCGCCACCGTAGGACTGGCGGGAATCGCTCCGTTCCCAACCAATTCCTGCCTAAGCGGGTTGCCTGTCACTTCAAAAGATGGATTGTGAAATCTCGGACTGACAATCGCAGTGTGGACTGGTTCCCTGGTGTCGGATTCATCCTGGGGCTCCAGCCGCAGGGATTCTCGTCGATTCTGTATAAGCGGAACCAGCAATGCAGCAGCGACGAGATACACGAGGATGGAGGCCTCGAAGGCGATCCCCACAACAAGGCTAACCGCGACAGCGCCCTGGAGAAGGCGGGGGATCCGCGGATCGACGACATCGCGTCGTTGCATGGTTCATCACCCCTGATAAGTACCCAGTCTACGAAGAGGGATGTTGGCCCAGGTGGCGACTGGCGTCATTACTAGAAGGTTTACGTCGGGGTCCACGTCTCTGCGGGTCGTTTGGCGCCAACGGGAATCGTCATGACCGGGACGGACGACTCTTCGACAACCGATTCAGCGACGCTACCGACAACGAGCCCCTCAAGCCCGTCCCGGGCCGCGGTGCCCATCACCACCAGATCTGTCGAATCCGTAGCGTTGATGATTTCCTCGGCTGCTTCCCCCTTATGAACGTCAACAGCGATGGGGACACTGTAGTGATCGGCGATGGCGAGAATGTCTGTAATGGACTCACGGACGGTCTCCTCGAAGTCCGTTCGTAATTGATCGCGTTGCTGGGCTCGATCGATGACCGATAAGATGCGGACTTCAGCCCCAAACTGGTCCGCAAGTCGGATCCCATAGGATGCTGCAATCTCATCGGGGTCGGCCGGATCGACCGGAACTAACACGCGTTGAAACATATCCCGACCAGGGACGCCGAACGGGAAACTAACCGCAGCATAATCGGGGGACGACCACGCCAGCGACATCCCAAACGGACCGGCCCTACGATGGGCACAGCTCACAAGTGCGTGCCCAAGCCGATCCGACTCAGGAGCACGGTGGCGCATGGAAGTTTGCTGTATCAGACTCGCCCGTGTTAGTACAAACCTACTTTTTTGTACCTGTCGTGTGTATTCGGGTGACCGATGGGCCTTATTGACGTAAATATTGACCGAGCGGAGGATGAATCGACGGGCGATTCCGAAACCACAGCGAGCAGCGGACGAGGGCGACGAGGATTGAAAACGGTGAGTGCGTTGGGGGCAGCGATAATCGGCATCATCACACTCCGGAAAATACGTGCCCGGCGGCGCAGCGAGTAATCCTACCGCACTGAAACCAGAGAGTATTCATGGCCAATTCGCAGTTATTTCGGTCATGTTCGACGATATCGGCGAGCCGGCGGCCAGACCGCGCATATTGATCACACAGGCAGACCTCGACCGGGCGTGCTCCATCGTGACCGACGACGAGCAGGCCGCGGCCTGGTATGCCAACCTTCAGCGTCACGGTAAAGCACTGCTTAGTACACCACCGAAGACCTATGATATACCCGACGGACGGCGCTTACTTTCGACCAGCCGGGCAGTGCTTGATCGGGTCCGGACCCTCGCGACGCTGTGGTTGTTGACAGATGAGCACCAGTACGTTGATCGCGCCTATGAAGAGCTGGCGACGGCGGCGGCATTTCCAGACTGGAATCCAAGTCATTTCCTGGATACAGCCGAGATGACCGCAGCGTTCGCGATTGGCCTCGATTGGCTCGCGGAAGCATGGACGGACGAACAACGAGATGTCATCACGACTGCGATCATCGACCACGGGCTGTCGGTGGCCGCCCCGGGGTATCGTGGTGACGATCCGACCGGACACACGTGGTTCATCCGCGCGGAGCACAACTGGAACACAGTCTGCAACGGCGGCATGACCATGGGTGCCCTCGCACTACTTGGCGAGGACGTCGACCAGAACCTGCTCGAAACGATTCTCGTCGGGGCCCACCAATCGCTCGAACGAGCTGTCGCCGAAATCGCGCCAAACGGCGGTTGGGCAGAGGGACCCGGGTATTTTTCCTATAATACCCGCTATCTCACGTACTATCTGTCGTCGATGCAACATACGCTCGGAACAGACGGCGGCTACCTCGCGTATCCGGGGATGGACGGGTTGGGAACGTTCATTACGGACGTCACCGGTCCCAGCGGGCGCCCGTATGACTTCTGTGACTCACACACGTCGGGACTCATTGATAGTTCGGCCCTGCTCTGGCTTGCCCGGACGTTTGACAAGCCTGCCTGGGCAGCCTATCAGCTCCAATCAGTCGGCGACGACGGGGACGCCCAGGACCTCCTCTGGTATGATCCGACGCTGATTACCGGATCGGAGGAGCAAGCGAAACCACGCGCGGGATACTATCCCGGTGCAGAGGAGACCATCACGATTCGAGAATGCTGGAACGACCCGGACGCTGCGTTTCTGGGATGTAAGGGAGGAGACAACCAGGTTAACCACGGCGACCTAGATCTCGGTAGCTTCGTGTTCGATCGGTTCGGCACGCGGTGGGCGATCGAACTTCCGCCGAACAACTACAACGTCCCCGGGTACTGGGGGATGGGCGTGGACGGTGGTCGGTGGCGTTACTATCGCAAACGAGCGGAAGGGCACAACACGCTGGTCATCGATCCGGACGGCACGCCCGATCAACACCCGTTTGCCACGGCGGCCGTCGAACGGTTCGAACGCGGCCCCGACGAGGCGTTCGCGATCATCGATCTGAGTGCGGCCTATCAGGCGGCGTCGGTCCGACGAGGACTCGCCCTGACGAAAGGACGAACGCAACTCGTGATCACTGACGAACTCGTTACCCGGAAGCCGACGTCGGTCAGGTGGTTTATGCATACCCGAGCAGCCGTCGACGCGGATGGAGCGACCGCGAATTTAACAACGGACGACGCCTCGCTCGTCGCGACGATTGTCGAACCCGCGGATGCTACCTTTACCGTTATGGACGCTCGACCGCTCCCATCCTCGCCGGCGCCGGAGGAAGAGGAACTACTCTCAGATGTCCGCAAACTAGCGGTCGAACTACCGGAGGTGACCGACGAGCGACTTACCGTTCATCTCGGAGCGCCGGGTGAGTCGGCCCCCACTGGGCGGCCGCTCCAGGCGTGGTGCACCCACCGGTAACCGCCCGGACGTTCAGCTCACGCGAAGGTTGAAGTTAAACGGTCGATCAATCCGGTCATGGATACGGTGATCGGGTACGCGTTCGGACTATTTTTTCTCGCCATCTCGGCGTATTTCGGTCGGCGAGCGTGGTTGTACATCGGTCAGCATCGTATTCTCGCGGCGGCAAATACGACCGTGACATCCCTAGCCCCGGAGATGGTGTCTACGGTGTCGGGGACGGTACGTGTCGATGCACCCGCAGCCGACGAACACGGTGACGCCGGGATCCTCGCCTGGCGGATTCGCGAGCGTCGACCTAAAGGATCGGGCCGCTCAGGAGGGCGCTTCTCCTGGTCGACGACCGATGGCGGGATTGACGTTGGGGCACTCACGATCGACACCGATGCAGGACCCGTTACGGTGGATGCAGAAGCCGTTCGGGGGTTGCTTGCCGCCGGAGTCAGTACCCCCGATCCCTGGAACGTTCCCGCACTGTACCTGCGCAAGCCCGAACGCATTGAACGGCTTGACGAGGGATCAGAGCTCCCCGTCGCCGTCTCGACCGGCCCGGTAAGCACGGAGAATCGGACGCAGTTCGAAGCGACCACGGTTGAGGACGGCGATCAGCTGCTCGTACATGGCCGTATTATAGAGGAGAATGACCGTCTCGTCGTTACCCGGACGGACGACGATCCCTTTATTGTCTCTGATGGTCCGCTCGAGCAGCCGATCGCAGACGTCCGAATCCGGATTGCAACGAGCGCACTCTTTTCTGCAGTCCTCTTCGCATTCGCGCTCGCAGCCATCGGTGGCCTCTTCGACACAGTCACAATCGGGTAGCCCGGGAGGTTTATCCGATCCCTGTTCGACCGCGAGGATATGCACATCACCGACGTCGAAACGATCCCTGTCGAAATCCCAGTCAAATCGGTCGAGGAGCCGTGGGGGATTGCCCCGTACATCGGTGGAAACCGACTGTACGACGTACCGACAGACCTCACCTACGAGGCAGCGCTCGACCGCGTCGACACGGGCACCACCAGCGGCCGAAAGCTGTTGATCCGCCTTGAGACCGACGACGGCGTCACCGGGTGGGGCGAAATGAAGGTGCCTTCGATGGCCGTGGGTGCAGTCGTCGTCGAGGAGCTGCTTGCACCGGAGCTGCTCGGGCGTTCGGTCGCCGAGCCCGCCGGCTTCATCGACGCGTTCCAGACCATGGCGAGTACGGACTACCTTGACCCCCGCCCACTCCTCGGCGGGGCCGAGATGGCCATGTGGGACGCCCACGGCAAGACCCTCGGCGTACCAGTCCACCAGCTCCTCGGCGGGAAGATCCGCGATCGATACCCCATCGCGTTCTGCCTCGGGCTCGAACGGCCAGCGCAGGCCAGCGAACATGCGGCCTTTGCGGCCGATCAGGGCTTCACCACTGTGAAAACGAAGGCAAGTCGGTACTGGCAGATGGACGTCGAACGGATCGTCGCGATGGACGAGGCGACCGACGGTGCGTTGACCTTCCGCCTCGATCCGAACCAGCAATGGGACATCACCCAGGCGACGAACGTGGCCGCTGCGCTCGATCGTGCCGGCATCCGACTTGGGTACCTCGAACAACCAATTCGGGTCGACAGCTTCGGACATCTCGCGGCACTCAGGACACGTTGTACCCAGCCGATCGCAATCAACGAAGACGCGTACTTTGCACACCACGTGCTGGCAGCAATCGAGCATGACGCCATCGATGCGGCCGTCGTCGATCTCGTCCCGGCCGGCGGTATTCTGGCATTGACGGAGGTCGCCGCCGTCGCGGCCGACGCCAACATACCGCTCGCCCACCACTCGAACTTCGACTTTGGAATTAAAAACGCCGCGAAGTTGCACGTCCTTGCCAGCAGACCAGCGTTCAGTCTACCGATGGACTCGGTGTACTACGCATTCGAGGACTATTTGTTAGCGGATCCGCTGTCCATCGAACGCGGCCACTTCGTCGTTCCCGATCGACCGGGGCTTGCCGGAGCAGTCGATGAGGACCAAGTTGAACGGTATCGCCTCGATTAGTCGCGGTCCCCGGCACGAATCGGATCCGCACTGTCCGGTGGGGGCATTGTCGCGGCGAGTAATGCCAAAAACGACTCGGTCGGCCCCTCGTCGTAGAGCGCTGCATCGAGCTGGGAGCCGACGTGGGCGTATCGAATCCACTCGTTTGGTTCGAACACATTGTAGACATCCGCCACACGTGCTGGCCGTGGGGCGCCGTCCACCGTCGGAACCGCCCAACGACAGGAGGTGAACTGGACGACGGCCGCAGGGGGATAGCCGTACCCATCCGGGTCGGCCGGGGTATCTGTGGCGAACTGGCAGTGATCGAAGTAGAGCGCATCGGCGTCCTCGACAGCAAGCCCATCGACCGTCGCGTCCCGTACCAGCAACTCGCCGTCACCGATGGTCCCGGCCAGCTGGAGGGCCTCGACGTCATCGATTCTGATGTGAGGATGCCACACATTGCCCCCGTCGATCCAGACGTTCGCCGTCTCCGGACCGGGGTCGATCCCGGGGAAGGACGCAAGAGCGACGTCGGCCAATCGAAGAGTTGGTCGGGTATCGGTGGCGACTGCTGCCGATCGAGGGGCTGTCAAGTCGAACCCGACGACGCCGTCGACCCGTGAACGAACCCGGATGCCGTCGATGTCGATCCGAGCCGGTAACATCACTGGCCGATCGGGAAGCGCCTCGATGGTCGGAAACCTGATTGAAGTCGCCCGTCCCTCCCCGTCCGACACACCGGTGTAGTCGATCGTAATGTCACGGAGGTCAATCGACTCTCCCCAAACGATGTCGTAGCCGTATTCGTCCTCTCTCGTCCGAAAGCGGAGGATAGCAACGTCGCGATCGGGGTCGACTACACGGAGGGTACTGCGTTCGATGCGGATATCGCCGTCCCAGCGGCCCCCGTAATCCGCCCGGAAGGATACGAGACTCGATCCGGTTACGGTGGTGTTCTCGACGAGAAGATCCCCCATCCCGGTGACGGTGATACCCCGTTGGCCGATGTCGCTGTCGACGATCTCGAGGCCGTGACAGTGAAAGTGGACGTCGACGCGGTTCAGTTGACAGCGTTCTACCCGGAAGTCCTTGAAGAGGTTCGTCCCGAAGACACCCCAGTGAATCGGGCTACCCTCTGCAGTGACGTCTCGGAACGTCGCCCGAAGGACCCGACTCCCACCGATACCGTAGCTACCGGCGGGGACAGGCGGCACGTCGTCGTCATCTCGGCGGGATTTCTCGCGGGGGATGAGCCGAACGTCCGAAAGGTGGACGTCATAGACCGTCTGGAAGTGATAGAAGCCGCGGCTCGGGTCAGTAGAGACGTCCCGGACGCCCGACTCGAGTCCGACGAACTGTCGTTCGATCCGGGTCCGACTCCGTTCGATTTGAAAGCCCGGATGTTTGTACTGCCCGTCGTCGCCGCTATTGGTGCCACTGAGTAAGAAGGTCCCACCCGTGATGGTGAGATAGTCGTCCGGGACGGGGTAGACCGTTGCTTCGGTAAACTGATTGAACGACCATGCAATGTCACCGAGGATGCGACCGTGTTCCTCGATGTACACGAAGTCTTCCCGTGCCCACCCGTCGTGATAGTCGTACCCCGATCGAAATCCAATCGGGTCGTCCTCGTCGCGGAGCACGAGGAGGCTGTTCCGATACGGTGTAAGCGCAGGGATCCGAGACGTACCTGGTTCGAACGCCTCCCGGACCGCTGTCTGGGTTTCTTCCGGGAGCTCGTAGGGTTCCTCGTCGGAAAGCACGTGAAATCGGGGCCGACGCGTGTTGGTGCGCTCGTCGATATGGATGGTTGCGGTTCCGAAATCGGTGTCCGTGCGGATCGGAATCTCGTACGTCTCACCCACATAGAAATCGCCGCCTCGAACGGTGACCGGAATCCCGTGGGTGTTCGCGTACTCGTGGGCGCGTTTGATAGCTGGCCCATCTGCACGATCGTCGAGACCGGCACCGAACATGGCATAACTGACCGTTTCGGGTGGAACCAGGTGGGCTTGGAGCGGTCCGTCCAGATCAATCACCGCACCGCCATCCGGGTCTGCAACGTCCTCGACAATCTGATACGTCGCGCCGCCACCGTCGCCGGGTGAACCGTAGCCTAAGGTTTCGACGACGGCACCGGCATGTGGATCGGAAGCGACCATTGCCGCCACCGTCGGCGCCACGGACAGAGCACTGTCTCCCATGTCGACCGACCGGTGTGCTGGACCTACTTACGTTGTTCGTTCCCGGAAGAACGTTCGGTCACGGTAGGGTTAACGAGCATTGGCGGTGAGTACCAATCCCGGGTAGACCATGCAGGTACCACACGCCTCCACCGTACATCATGGCCGTTCGTGGCGATCGACTCGTCATTCTCCTCCTTACGATTCCAGGTATTGCCGGTGTGTTTGCCTTTAGCAGTGGTTACATCGGGGTGGTGTTCGAACGCCCGACCCAGTGGGTCCTCCGAAGTCTGACCATGGTGTGTTGCACCATCCTCATTGCGCTGATTTGGCGCCGGCCGCGGTTGACCAGCGATTCGACATAATCCCAGAACAACCAGGTGCCGGGCGCGAGTTCGACGGCGCATGGCAACACCCACGTTTGCGATCCAACGTCTGCTTCGCTCGGTTCGCCGCATCGATCCGGATCACCGTCGAATCAACCGGGCGCGCTATGAGGCCATCTTGCGCGCGGTGTTCGAACTAACCGACGAGTCGACCCACGATGATCTGGTGGGTTGGATCGTCGTCGAGACGGTGCACGACGGGGATCTGCCGTCACCGGAACGGCTCCGTCGTCGGGCCCGTCTCATTGTCGAACACCAGAATGCGGATATCCCCGAACAGTCACCATTGCGTCGGACGTAGGCGGACCGGACACGCACCCACCCACTTCCGGTCTATTCTTGCGCGGACATTCCACTTGCACAAGCGATAAGACTATATCTTAACTGACTCGTTTGTCAGTTAATGAGTTGGGTAGGACGCGGGGGCGGATCACAACACGGCGACGCATTCGAGGAATTTGCGACCGACAAGGATCACGCGATGTGGGAGATCCTCCGCGATTACGGCCGCAAACGCTGGGGATGGTTCGTGGTCGGTGGAATTGCCGGATTGATCTCCCGGGCGCTCGAACTGATTCCTCCGCTGTTGCTCGCCATCGCAATCGACTCGCTCTTTTTTGACGAGGAGCCCTTCGCCCTCCCGGGCCTACCTGCGGCGTGGATCCCGGCTGATCCGTTCATGCAGTTCGGGTTACTCCTGGGGCTGGTTGCCGTCGTGTACCTGGGGGAAGCCGGGCTGAACTGGCTGAACAACTACGCGTGGAATCACTTTGCGATCCACATCCAGCACGAAGTGCGCGTCGACACCTACGAGGCGATGCAGGCCATGGAGATGGAGTTCTTCGACAACAAACAGACCGGCGAGGTCATGGCGATCCTGAATAACGACGTCAACCAGCTCGAGGGATTTCTCCGTCAGAATCTCAATACCGCCATCCGGATTCTCGTGATGGTCGGCGGTACACTGGCCATCATGTTGTTGCTCAACTGGCAATTGGCGCTCGTTGCGATGTTACCGATTCCGATGCTGGCCATCGCGAGCTACGCGTTCGTCAAGATCATCAAACCCAAGTATGTCGACGTTCGTTCAAAGGTTGGCCGGTTGAACGCCCGGTTGGAGAACAATGTAAGCGGCATCGAAGTCGTGAAAGCCTTTGCAACCGAGGAGTTCGAGTACAATCGGGTCGCGGAATCGTCCGAAGAACACCTCGAGGCGAACTGGTTTGCCATCCTCACTCGGATCAAATTCTTCCCTACACTCCAATTGATCACCGGGTTTGGGTTCCTGATTACGTTCGCCATCGGTGGGTTCTGGGTGATGAACGGACCGTTCGGACCGTTTACGTTGGCGTTGACCGCCGGCGTCCTCGTCGCATTCCTCATGTACACCCAGCGGTTTATGTGGCCGATGTTGCAGTTTGGCGACATCGTCGATCAGTATCAGTACGCCGAAGCGGCAGCCCAGCGGATCTTCGGATTAATCGAGTACCCGGTGTCGGTCGAGGAAACCGCAGAAGCCACGGTACTCGAGCGAATCGACGGCGAGGTCCGCTACGAGGACGTGAACTTCACCTACACGTTCGAAGGCCAAGTCGACCGCGAAACCGTCCTCCGAAACGTATCCTTTGTGGCCCAACCCGGCAACTACGTCGGAATCGTCGGTCCGACCGGCGCCGGCAAGACGACGCTCATCAAGCTCCTGATGCGCTTTTACGACGTAGAGAGCGGCGCGGTCCGCATCGATGGCCACGACATCCGAGACGTTACGATCGAGAGCCTCCGCGATTCGATCGGCTATGTCAGCCAGGATCCGTTTCTTTTCTACGGGACCGTCCGGGAGAACATCGCGTACGGCCGACCGGAGGTCGAAGACGCCGACATCATTCGTGCGGCCGAACGGGCAGGGGCCTGGGATTTCATCCAGGATCTTCCAGACGGCCTCGACACGATGGTCGGCGAGCGGGGTGTCAAGCTGTCCGGTGGCCAACGCCAACGGATCAGTCTGGCCCGAGCTGTGATGAAAGATCCCGCAATTCTCATCCTCGATGAGGCGACCAGTCATGTGGATAACGAGACCGAGGTGCTCATTCAGAACAGCCTAACCGAGCTCACGAAAGACCGAACGACATTTGCGATCGCCCACCGCCTTTCGACGGTTAGAAACGCAGACACCATTCTCGTACTCGACGATGGCGAACTCGTCGAGCAGGGAACACACGAGGAGCTGCTCGAAACCGATGGGCTGTACGCAAATCTCTGGCGCGTCCAAGTTGGCGAAATGGATGCGTTGCCCCAGGAATTTATCGAGCGAACTGCCCAGCGGCGGGCCCAACTTGATCGTTCGGAGTAATCAGCAGCACATTGATCCGAGGGACCTGCGGTACGTTCCGCCGTTTCTGCCGGGAGAGGGGAAATACCAGGGCCGTCACATCGAACATGTGAATACGCTGATTAGGGATCCTTTTGACCCCCGTTCGATTCGATCGATCAGCTGAAGCGAGGGCCCAATGGTGTCAAAATAATAATAATAAAGTGGCAACGTGTCGCCCATCGGAGTGACAGGTGAATACAATGACACCAAAGAGCGCTCACTACGGCTCTGCGATACATTCATGGGGACGTAGGACGGTCGTCTAGTTGAAGCCGTTTACCTAGCCAAACCACATTTGTTACGGATGCACCGTGATCTTTCTTGGCTCGTCCGTGTACTTCGAGAAACAGGATCGTTGGCTTCTCGAAAGCAAATCCACTTTCTGGCTGCAAGCATCGCATATTATGCGTTTGCGGCGTTGATTCCGTTGTTCCTGTTCGCGTTTATCGGTGTCTCGGTCTTCGGTGGACAAGATTTCGCGTTCAGAGTCATTGTTGTGACACAGGAATATCTGATGCCGACCACGCAAGAAGTGGTACAGGATGCGATCCTCCAAACGGAAGGACGGACGGGCGTCGTGTTGGGGGCAAGTATTGTCTTTGTCTGGAGTGTGTTCCGGCTGCTCCAGAGTCTCGATATCGCGATATCGATGGTGTACGAGACGGAGCTGTCCCCGCCGTTTCTCACGCAGATTGCAAGCGCCGGGATGCTATTTTTTGCGCTCCTGCTTGCCGCGAGTGGGCTGATCGGTATCATCGTATTTTTCGCAGCATTTCCCGGCATCCCGCTCATCGGCCTTGTGAGTGCGGGAGCGGTGCTCGTCGCCCTCATATTGGTCTTTTGGCCCATCTATTACCTGTTGCCGGCCGTAGAGCACACCGTCATCGACGCACTCCCAGGAGCATTCGTAGCGGCAGTCAGTTGGATCGTACTAAACATGCTTTTCGGGGTCTACACCGCAACCGCGGGCCAATACCAAGTGTACGGGTTGCTCGGCGGCGTACTCCTCCTGTTCGTGTGGTTCTACATTAGCGGTATGATCCTTGTGTTCGGCGCTGTGATCAACGCCGTGCTTTATAGAGATACCCACCAGGGCGAACAACTTGATACGGGCAATACTACCATGTGAAGAAGTCGGTTACTTGGGGGTATGACCGAAAAGCGCAACCCCGCAACCTGGAGTAGAGAAAGTACCGCATTAACGATGCTTGCCGTGATAAGTACGATTCTCGCAACACTCCTCATCGTCACGTATCTTCAATACGTCTTACTCGCGATAATACTCGCATACATTCTCGCACCTGCGCAACGAAAACTCGAACAACGGATGCGTTCGATGACAGCTGCCATCATCCTCATAGTGGGCTCGATACTCGTCCTGTTCATTCCGCTTGCATATATCCTTGCGATTGCCATTCAACAAGGGCTAGAGCTCACCGCCGCCATTCTTGAGGGTGATTACAGTCCGGAGATGATTCAGGCTCGGCTCGAAACCATTGGATATGTATTCGATTTCGGACAGATGTATGCGACCTATCAGGAGCCAATCACAGCAGGGTTACAGAATCTCGCTACCGGGGCCGTCACCGTCCTCAGTGGCCTTCCTGGTGTGCTAATCGGGTTCACGGTGACGGTGTTCGTTCTCTTCTCGTTGTTACGTGACGGTGAACGATTAATCGCTTGGCTGGAATCAGTCGTGCCGATCAACAACCGGGTTCAGCGGGATCTGCTCCGAGAACTCGATCATCTGATGTGGGCATCAGTGGTCGGTAACGTTGCTGTCGCGGGCATTCAGGCGGTGGTGCTCGGGATCGGATTACTGCTTGTAGGGATGCCCGGGGTCATTTTTCTGACCGTGGTCACGTTCGTTCTCGCCTTACTCCCACTCGTCGGTGCATTTGGTGTTTGGGTTCCGGTGTCAATCTACCTCTTCCTGATCGGTCGACCATTCGCAGCTGGATTGATCGTGATCTACGGTTCATTAGTCAGCGTCTCGGACATTTACCTCCGACCCGCACTGATCAGCCGAAGCGGGACGATGAACGTATCCATAATTGTCGTCGGTATTTTTGGTGGAATCGTCTTGTTTGGGGCCATTGGCCTGTTTATCGGCCCCGTCATTCTTGGTGGAGCAAAAATCATCCTCGACTTATTTGCCCAAGAGAAGGCTAACCCTACACCTACCTGAGCAGACATTGGAGGCACTGGTCAACGGTCGGGACCAATCTACATATTATCCCAGAGACATCTAATGGAAGAAATGATGAAGTGAGTTGGGGACCGTAGTTTCCCATGATGAGGTGACTTTGGTACGCAAAGCACGCGTTATCCCAAATCATCAACAACGCGGATTCGCACCGTCATTCGGTGACACCCGCCACCGACCAGCGCATCGTTCGTGCTCCCAATCCAGCAAGAATCCAAGATCTACTGGCGAGGCCAGGTCGGTACGGGGCGGAAGCCGAACGGTCGTTGGATGCAGTCTGCCCTCACGCGTAACGAGGCAGGTAAACTCTCGATGGGTTCGTCTCGCGATCGGGTGCGCAAGCCGACGATAATTTCCGGGTCCAGTACCTGTTAGCAACAGGCTGCTTGGCACACAACAGACGGAGGTCTACGGCAATGAGAACAGGAGTACCGGCAGGCTACCACTGCGGGTCAGCCAAGGAGCATCACGACTAAGTCAAACAGGTTCCCGTCAAGTGCCGCAGTCATGGGTCCGACCCTGCAACCCCTAGTGATCGGGATTCCCGCGTTTTCAAATCAGAGAGGATGTACATAACGTCCATTTCGAGACTCTATACGCAGGCAGCCGGACCTCCTACACAACTCAGTTCATAATCGCAGCATTCTGTTCGCGAGCCGTATCTCCATGAGTCATACTCGAGCCTCACTCGGTGCTAGAACGCGTGAACAGCCAGTTGGAGAATGGGACAAAGACAGAGATGGTCCAACCAGCCATTGACGACCACGTCATCGACGAATTCGAGAAGCTCCGAGGAGACGTACGTGTAATTCAGGTCTCGCCACCCGAATAGACGGATGAAGAGTAAAATTGCCCCCTTGCTCACGACAAAGGATTTACCTGATGCCCTTGAACTTCGAAATGTACGACATGTCCGACGCTACAGATGAGGTAAAAGAGGCCCAACTTGAAAGTGAAATCGCCACTGAGGAGCGCGAACCGACAAGCCGGCGTCCGTATCTCAAAGTCGTTGCACTGCTGGCCGTACTACTCGTCGCTTATGTGGTTTACCGGCGAGTTTCGTCATCAGAATAGCTACCAGAACCTGAACTGTTTCCACGTCATTGATGGAGAATGCAATACTATATAGTAATAATACATCTCAGGAGTCCATTATTCTTGAACTGAGGTTATGGAAGGAGACGTGATATGCACCTACCCGTCACCCTTCAGGGAAACTCAAGAGTGAAATCTCCGGTCGCACTGTAATCAGTTCCCAGCAGGCTGTCAGACGAAAGTTCGGCTTCCGCATTCATCCAGAGTTGCTGTGGACTCTCCGCGTGGTGGCCCGCAAAAAGAAGATGTATCACCACACTTGCTTGGCCGATATCGGTTGTATCAGGCAGATCAATAACAGTTGTCGATGGATCGTCTCCGTCTTGGGAAAGTGTCGCCTTGTTCGCATCCCCATCCTCACGTAGGGCAATCCCAGCAGGCGAAAAACCGCTGGAGTGTGGAGGGGAACGGAATTTGAGCCGAAGGGAATCTAGCTGATGCCCATCTGGTTGCAATGTCGATATGAAGAACGGATAGTAATCGCGCTTTTCGTCCCCAGTGTACTGTTTGTCAATCTGAAGCCGTAAGATGTCTTCGCCGTCATCTCGAAATGGTAGCACTGCACTCTTTCCATGTTCTATAATCTTACCAGCGGTGAGATGTGTCTCGCGGTTCACCGCCGTACATCCTCCAGTGCTCGCAGCTACCAAGCCACTGACCACAAGGTACTTTCTTCTGTTCATATGTCGAAATCCTAAACGTAGCGCAAAAGCGCTTGACAACGGTCAAATACCTGTTTTACTTTCGATCGATTAGCGTCTGTTAGTAGCCAGTGAGCCACCTCAAACAATGTGAAAAACCCCGCTCTCATGAGAACGCTAAGGACTGAACATGGTGGTCAATTCGAGCTATACAACCAAAATACCACATTAAATATGAACTATTGAAGTCGGTTATTGGTCCCAAGGTTAACATTGGTCCTAAGCAGTGTAATCCCAAAAGAATGGTCACCATATGTCTTTTATAGGAATCTTGTGAGCTAGCCCAATGACCGGTTTTTTCGTTCCCGGGCGGGGATACAATTCCGACAATTATCTTCCGGGTTGAATGTTCCTATTCTTTATGGTAACTGCGTATTTTAACCCGGATAAGAAGCATGACCGCTAGACGTTGGATTCAAGAACACCCACTTCTGGCATTCATTCTCATCGTGTTCGGGTGGACGTGGGCATGGGATGCCGTCTTCATCGCGTTTGATCTCTGGGGGACAGTTA
>SKNY01000054.1 GCA_007123105.1 Salinarchaeum sp.
AAGACGTTGACGTGGTCGGTCATCGTCCGCTGCAGTTCTGATCGCAACGTGGACTGGTGGATTCCGTCCTCGCGTGCGAGCAACGCGTCGATGCGGTCGCGTTCCTGATCGATGGCCTCGTCGATGGCGTTTGATGGGTCGGATGCTGATACGAGATCCGTGCTCCCGTACTCCGCTGGTCCCGGTTCAACGGGAAGATCGAGTGATTCATCCTCGACCCTGCCGGTCCGCCCCGTCGTGATCTCTGGGGCGCCCAGGTCCTCCCTTGCAGCAGCCTGGCCAGCCCGTTTCCCGAATACGACGAGCTCGGGCAGGGCGTTTCCGCCGAGCCGGTTCGACCCGTGGACGCTCACGCAGGCACACTCACCGGCCGCAAAGAGACCGTCGATGCACGTTGCTCCGGTCTCGTCGGTCTCGATACCGCCCATGGCATAGTGTTGACCGGGTTTGACCGGCATCGGCTCAGTCAGGCCATCAACGCCTTCGAAGTCCTCCGCGAGGTGGAGAATGTTCTCGAGCCGATCGATAATGCGATCCTCGCCAAGATGTCGCATGTCGAGATGGACATACTCGTCCTCGATGCCGCGACCCTCTGCAATCTCGGTCAATTCAGCCCTCGAGACGACATCACGGCTCGCGAGTTCCCCCGACGTGGTCGCATAGCCGTGCTCGAACATGAATCGCTCTCCAAGCGCGTTGTACAGGATCCCACCCTCACCGCGCACGCCCTCTGAAATGAGGACACCTGTCGAGGGAAGCGTCGTCGGATGGAACTGGATGAACTCCATGTCTTCCATCGGAGCACCGCCGCGAAAGGCCATCGCCGGCCCGTCTCCCGTACAGGATACCGCATTGGTCGTATGGTCGTACACTTGTCCGGGCCCACCAGTCGCGACAACGACGCCGGAACGGGCCAGAAAGCCTCCGACTTCCCCTGTAGCAATGTCATACCCGACGACGCCATGGCAGGTCCGGTCATTGGGGTCATCCTCGTTGGTCACGACGAGGCGCGTGACGTACCACTCGTCATACACCTGAATGCCTCGCTTGACGACCTGCTGGTAGAGCGTGTGCAGCAGGTGGTGGCCAGTCTCGGCACCGGCGTAGGTCGTCCGGGGGAACGAGAGACCGCCGAACGGCCGCTGGGAGACCCGACCGTCTTCCTCACGAGAGAACGGTAGTCCCCAATGTTCGAGCCGCATGATGTCCTCAGGGGCATTTCGACACAGGGTTTCGATCGCCGGGGCATCCCCGAGATAATCCGACCCTTTCATCGTGTCCTCTGCGTGCATCTCCCAGGAGTCACCATCCCGGAGAGCCGCGTTGATGCCACCCTCGGCCGCACCAGTGTGACTGCGGACCGGGTGGAGCTTCGAGACGAGCGCCACGTCTGCGCCCACCTCGTGGGCCCCAATTGCAGCCATCAACCCTGCGCCACCCGCACCAACGACGATCACGTCATGTTCGTAACTCATCGACATCGCATCACCAGAATTTGAGGTTTCGCTTGACCGACTCTCGTTTCAGTTCTTGTATGTGTTCGGTCAGAGGGATCTCTTTTGGACACACCTCTGTACACGAAAATTGGGTCTGACACCGCCAGACGCCCTGTTCGGACTTGATGATCTCGTACCGCTCGTCCTCACGTCGGTCGCCCTCGCGTTCGTCCATGGCGAACCGGTAGGCCATATTGATGGCGGCAGGTCCGAGGTAATCGTCATCGCCAGCGGCGATGTTACAGGACGAGTGACAGGACGCACACCAGATACAGCGCGTACTCATCTTGATGTGCTCGTGGTTGGCCGGCGACTGGCGCCGCTCTGTCGTTGCAGTGACGGGCTCGTCGTCCGGATTAAAATACGGCTCCACGGCGTGCATCTGTTCATAAAAGTGCTCCATCTCCACGACGAGATCCTTTTTTACGTCGAGATGGGGCAACGGTTCGACCTGAATCGGACGCGACAAGTCTGTGACTTGTGTCTTACACGCAAGCCGTTGACGACCGTTGATAAACAACGCGTCACTCCCACAGATCGCCTGCCGACAAGAATGCCGGAACGTCAATGACGGATCGAATTCGTCGCGGGCGTAGATGAGCCCGTCGAGCACCGTCATCCCGCGTTCGAACGGGATGTGAAAGTCGTCATATCGTGGCGAGGCACGATCCTCATCGTCCGGGTTATACCGGTAGATGCGGAATCGGACCGTCTCGCGGTCAGCATCCGACGCGGCTGATCCGCGTCCTTCGTTCGATGCCTCCTTGCGCGCGAGGCGGTCGGCGTGTGGCCCCGGCACTCCCGTGTCATCGTCCGTTGTCGTCTCGTCGTCAGCGCTCATCCGATGTGCACTCCTGCCATAGCCATTGCGACTCGAATTCCCTGTACGATCAATCCGAGACTCGCGAGCACTAGCACCCACTTGACGACGGTGCGTGCCCTGCCGTCGAGTCCCTGGTTGATCAAGGCGTTATACACTCCATTTACCCCGTGAAACGTTGCTGCCACGAGGAACAAGACCATCGTTGCAAAGTAGAATGGTTGTTGCATCCGCGCTTGTGTGCCTGCGAATTCGATATCTGCTGCGTGTTCGACGAAGTGGAGCTGAAAGAAGTGAAAGGCGAGGACGCCAATGAGAAACACCGCAGTGACTCGCTGGAGGAACCACATCCGACCACCGGTACGGAACGAGGAGTATCGTTCGGCCACGTCAAAACACCCCCGAAATGAATGTTGGGACGCTGGCGACGGCGATTATGGCCGTGATGAGCAGCGAGGCGTAAAAGCTCACCTTCTGTCGTTCGAGTCCGATGCCGAGGTCGATGAACAACAGTCGGGTTCCGTTCATGATGTGGAATACCGCGACGGCCAACAGGCCGACCTCGAGGACCCGCACGATCGGGAGCGATTCGAGACCCTGGATGGTTGCGGTGTAGGTCTCCGCGCCGACCAGAGCCGTACTCAACACGGGGATGTGGACGAACAGATATCCCACGAGCACCCATCCGGTGAACTTATGGAATACCCAGGCCCACATCCCTGCCGAGAATTCTCGCCAGCGGCCGAAGTCCTCGATTACTCCGCGATCGTAAGCCTCTTCCATAGATGTCTGGTTAATGGCTTCGCGGCCCCCGATAAAGGAGTTACTTTGTCGCGCCGCGTTGGCGTGCGCCGATCACCCGTCGTGTCGTCTCATCGAGTTCGACCAGATGACAGATCGGATTGCCGGGGTACACCACGGGATTTTCGAGCACCCCCACGAGCAGTCCAGTAAATGGGGCCCGAACGACGTCACGGTCAGCCATGAAGGGGTTCGAGATCGTACAGATGACGCTATCTTTCGGGACGAGCGCACCCCCCTCGACGTGCATGTCCACGATTCCACCGACATCCGCACGAAGCCACGTGCGCTGTTTGTCCTCATCGATGACGGTGCGCCAGCCAGGCCATTGTACGGCGCTCGTCTCTCGCATGGCGAATTCTGCGAAGACGCTTTCGACCGCGTCGAGCGCTGCATCGATCATTGGGCGCTGGAATCGGTGGGCTTCACCCATCTCGACGGTAATTGCCGGAATGCCTGCATCGACAGATTCTCGCCGGAGCGAGCCGCTTGGTCCCTCCCCGTCGATAATCACGTGCGATCCAAACGCCCGGGCCAACCGGTCTACCCCTGGATCCTCTAATCGCGCGCGAACGTGCAGCATATTGTGCCGTCCGCGGGTTGACGTATGAAAATCTAAGAGGAAATCCGCGGGTTCGATGAAGTTCCGAAAGATCCGGTGTGCAATGCGTCGGGCGCTCGTTCCGTCAGCTGAACCGGGGAACGAACGGTTGAGGTCTCGATCGAGGATCGGTAGATACCGGTGCTGGGCAAGAAATCCCGGCACGTTTAGCACCGGTAAACAGACGATGGTGCCACATAACGCATTGTGGTCCCATTCATGGGCGACGGTACGGACGACCTCGACCCCATTGAGTTCGTCCCCGTGGCTGGCAGCGGTCAAACACGCCATTGGTCCCGGTTGTCGCCCGTTAATGATGGTCACCGGGAGACGAACCGGATCGCCCAGGTACGTTTCGCTCACCGTATACCGAATGTTCGCGATCTGGCCTGGATCGACCGACCCGCCGTTGTAGGTGAATGGATCGGCCTCCTCGGATCCCATTGGTTGCCCCCTGCGGGAGCGTCCTCTTAAAAGGTCCGAGGCTCGTCCGGTCAAGGAGGTCACGAAACCCCTATTTCCCGGGACCATGAATCCCCCTCAATGGCAGCTGCCGCGGACCCCGTGCGTGTGGGTGTATTGAGCCTTCACAACAGCAAGGAGACGAAGGCGATCTGCAACGCGATCGAGGCCCTCGGTCACCGCCCCGTCTGGTATCGAGGGGAGAATACGTCTGTACGGATCGACGATGGACAGCTCATTATCGATCCTCCGGCAGATATCATCGTGAACCGGTTGTTGCTCTCGACCACTAACCAACCGTGCGAAGAGCTGGGTCTGGCCGACGTCCTCGCCTCGGGGATACCCATGCTCAACCCGCCGGAAGCAGTGCTTTCGGCGATGCACAAGTTCTCGGCTGCCGCACGGCTCGCTGCTGCCGACGTTCCGGTTCCGAATGCGTTTCTTGCCCTTGACTCCGGTCGCCTCAACGAGGCACGTCCCGACTTCGGAACTGAGGCCGTCTACAAGACCGCGATCGGTACTCACGGTGGCGGCACTTGGAAGGTCGGTCCCGAGGACACCGTCAACGCGGAGGTCGGTTCGCGCCGAGCGTTCCTTCAGGCGATGGTGACAAAGGATGCAGGACCCAACCGCGATCTTCGTGTGTACGTCGTCGACGGCGAAATCGTCGGCGCGATGAATCGGGTCGCGCCGGAACAAGACTGGCGGACCAATGTTGCCCTCGGTGGTTCGGTCGACGATGCCAGCGACTCCCTAACCGACGAGATCCGCTCAATCTCTTTACGTGCGGCGGACGTACTCGATCTCGAGTTTGCCGGCGTTGATCTTGTCGAGGGGACCGACGGCTGGTACGTACTCGAGGTCAATCCGACTGCGGGGTTCCGTGGCTTTTTCCGGGCCACCGGTATCAGCCCGGCACCCCACATCGCTGCGGTGGCCATCCAACAGGCTGGCGGAGCGGTCGAGGGTGCGCTTATCGACGAGCTGGCGGACACGCTCGATGATTCCGTTCCGGCCTGTAAACCGGTGCCACGTCCGTCTGCGGAACCGGAACGACGGACCGTGGGGCTCTCCGAAGAGGTCCAGGTGTCGGGCACTAGCGATACGCAATCCGTCTTCGCGAAGTCCGACACCGGCGCGTCACGGACGAGCATCGATACGAGCCTGGCCGCGTCCATCGGTGCCGGTCCGATCAAGGACATCGCCCGTATTAAATCCGGCAGCCAAAAGTCAGCAAAGACCCGTCCGGTGGTCGATGTCGTGGTTGGAATCGGTGGCAATCGCCATACCGTGACCGCGAGCGTCGAGGACCGGAGCCACATGGAGTATCCTGTCCTCCTCGGCCGTGACATCCTGCAACATTACCACGTCGACGTCACTCGGAACGTCGGTGATCCGGCACGGGACGGGCAGCTGCTCGCCGAGGAGTGATCCGGCATGGATGGAGCGTTTTAAGAGCCCGCCGGCGAACGATCCTCGCATGGTGGAAGTGCTCGCACTCGGTGCCGTGGTTACTGTTGGTGTCCTGATCGTGTTATTCGGGGTCCCGCGGGCTGTTGGTGGTGGCCACGGACGAACCGAATACGCCGAGTGGCCGGCCGTAATCGACCGGCTTGAGGCAATTACGGTGAACTGGCTCGCACGGTCACGGCTGCTCGATTTTGCCGTCGGTGTCCTTGCGATCGTCATTTTGGCCGCTGCAGTTGGCCTGTACCAGGCGGACGCCTCGGCGTTCATCATCAACCTGGCCGCAACGCTGGGCCTCGTCGGACTGTTTGCATCGGTGTATCTCAGCCTCCGACGGTCTGCGCTCTCAAGTGCCGAAGCGGTCTTCATTGGTATGACTCTGATCGGGACCGTATTGATGCTCCTCGTGGCTGCAGTACTGATCGACTGAACGGCGAAGTCACCGACTCGGCCAACGTACGTTGGATTTCCTTTACAGGATAATTATTAGCTGTTACCAGGCGCCAAGCCCCCACCCTCAAGGAGTACCAAGAGAATCACGGCGAGACCCCAGCCATGACGACGAACCGGTCGGCACTCCCCGACCTCAAGGAATGGTGGGACGAGTTGAACGACGTGTACTCGAAGGTACTCCAAACCGTCGTGGAACGGCTGTTCGACAACCTACGCGTCCTCTCCAAACTCAAGGAGAACGGCGTTGGCGTCGGGCAATTCAAGTGGAAGCCGCCTCTGGAGTACGACCTCGTGGCGGTCGAAGACTTGAACATCAAGGGGATGCTCGAACCGCCGTCGAACAGCCGCATCACGGCGTCGGCAGCGTGGGGGACGTTCCCCTCGGTGCTCGAATACAAGTTCGAGCATGAAGGGAGGCGCTTCGTCGCGGTCGAACCGGAAGGGACGACCAAAGAATGTGGGTCCTGCGGCGTCTCGAGAGAAAACCGCTCTGATCCGTGAACACTCCTGTCCGGCCTGCGGGTTCAGGGTGGACAGGGACGCGAATGCGGCTTGGAACCTCCTTTCTCGCGGCCTCATCGATGTAGGAGTGGGATACTCCGAATCAACGCCTGTGGAGACTGCGCTCCCTACGGGAACCATCCCGGTTCCTGCACAGCGCGTCTTGGAAACAGGAAGCCCCGCCCTGCTCGCGTTGACGCGCTCGCTGAAGGCGCGGTAGTTCACAAGTCTAGCCCCTCACGCGTGAAACTACCTTCAAAGCGGTCAGCAAACGCCAGTGCCGTCATCCGCTGGTGGGACTCACAACCACAATGGATTGGACAATATCCGGGGGTCGGCTTCTAGTTTGGGAGTAATGGACGTCACGTACGACGCGTCTCAACTTACAGACGAAGTTGGCCGCGTGCCTCACGGCTTGCCCCAGTGCGGTTTACCTGGTGTCAGTTCGCTCATTCGTCCGAACTGGGCATGTACGCTTGCCCGTCAATTTGGTGTTCCCGGCGGTGAGGTGTTCCAGTAGACACGCGCGTCGTGACTATCGCTGCTCTGTGTCGAGTTCTGAATCGGTGCCGATAACAGGGGCCACAACCGTGACGGTTCGTGTTTCCCGCGCAGACCCGCTCAATTACGTGATCGAGAACGATGCCGCCACGCCAAGGATGAGCACGGCGAGGAACGCTGTGAACATGAGGACCGAAAGAATCCGTGGTTCGTGGCGGAGATGCTGAAAGTATGCGACGATCAGGACGGTTTTCATGGTGGCGGTCACCATGGTGAGACCGAGGGCAACCCCGTACGCCAGGAATTCAAAGAAGATCCACTTCGAGACGGCGAGCCCTAGGAGGGCAACGTAGACGATCGTGTACCACCTCACGCCTGCCATTGGCGAAAGGATGCCCGTCGGCCATTAAAGCATTTCCGAAGCAGCCGCTGCTGGTTTAGGAAGACCTAAAACATTGGACTGATAACAGTCCCTCAAGAAGGTCGCGTGTTCGGGATTGACAGGCTCATTAGCGGAAACGTACCCATCCGGGGCCGGACCCCGTCCCCCGGGCAATCTTCACCGGATGGTTCCGTTGCAGAGTCCGAACGAGTATTGCAGATCAACGGCATTAAGAAATCGTTCGAGGGTGAGCCCGCCGTTGCTGGTATCGATCTCGACATCCACGATGGAGAATTGCTTACGTTGCTCGGACCGAGCGGATGTGGCAAAACGACGATGCTCCGCATTCTTGCGGGGCTCGAGCAACCGGATGCTGGCCGTGTGACCTTGGACGACACGTTGCTGTGTGATGCGAACACCTGCGTTCCGCCGGAGGACCGTGACGTGGGACTCGTCTTTCAGGACTTCGCCCTTTTTCCACACATGTCTGCCCGGGAGAACGTCGCGTTTGGTTTGCACGAGATGGCTGGATCGGTCCGATCGAACCGGGTTACGGAGCTTCTCGAATTGGTCGGGCTCGCCGAGCAGGCTGATAAACGGGTCGGTGATCTGTCCGGTGGTCAGCGGCAGCGAATCGCGCTCGCTCGGTCGTTAGCCGTCGAACCTGACGTGCTGTTGCTCGACGAACCGTTTTCGAATCTCGACGTAGATCTTCGGGTCCGGATGCGCGAGGACGTTCGCAGGATCCTCAAGGAGGCTGGCGTCACGGCGATCTCCGTGACTCACGACCAGGAGGAGGCCCTATCGATCAGTGATCGAGTCGCGGTCATGCACGAAGGACGCATCGAACAAGTCGGTCGCCCGGAGACCGTCTTCCAGCACCCAACGTCTAGATTCGTCGCGAGTTTTCTCGGCCACGCCAGCTTCCTCTCTGGATGGGTCGCGGGCGATGTCATCGAGACTGCCATCGGCCGCATTGGTCGAGACCAGATCCATGGGCTCGCAACCCAGTACGATCACATGTGGGTCGACGTCATGGTCAGGCCAGACGACGTCATCGCCCAGCCCGTTGACGACGCCGCCGAGGCGAACGGTACGGTGACTTACCGGCGGTACCTTGGTCCGACGGTACTCTACCGGGTCGAACTCGAAAATGGCGACGTGGTCGAGTGTATGCACAACCATTCCGAGGACATCGAACTCGACGAAGCGGTGCGGGTCAGTTTGCCCGCGACACACCCGCTTGCGTGGTTCCCGAAGGAAGCCGCAATCGGCGATCGAACGGCTGAATGAACATCGCGAGCGAGCGGATCGACCGGCTCGAAGCGCTCGCAGATGCGGCCGTTCGCGCTGGCGAGCTAGAACGATCTCGGGAATACGTTCGGCTCGCACGCCGCATCGCAGAACGACATCGGCTTCGATTTCCGCGCCGGTTCGAGCGGTTCAGTTGTGATCGGTGTGATGTCTATCTCGTGCCGGGTACGAACGCTCGTGTCCGACTCCGAGACGGACACGTTGTCGTCCGGTGTGATTGTGGTGGGACAGCTCGTTACGGGTACGAGTGAGCAGATATTCGGGACCGATACCCTCAAGCATCTTGCATCGGCTCTCGCCAGCATGCAGGCTGCACGATATTACGGCGAAGATGACCTCCGACTGGAATCCGTTCCGAAGCCGACCATTGGCCCCGGCGAGGTGCTCGTGAATTTACAGGCGGCGAGCATCTGTGGGAGCGACATCAACTATCTGACCGGCAAAACCGACCCCGCCACCGAGCCGGTTACACTCGGCCACGAGGGCGCCGGAATTGTCGAGGCTGTGGGCCCCGGGGTCGAGACGGTGACCCAGGACGACCGGGTGGTGATCCATTACGTGCAGTCCTGTGGTGGATGTCGACCGTGTAACGAGGGTAATGACAACCGGTGTCGGCATCGCAATTCCATTGGACACCACGTCGACGGTACATTTGCCGAGTACATCGCTGTCCCTGAGCGCGCGGTGCTCCCGCTTCCTGATGAGGTCAGTTTCGGCGAAGGGTCGATTACCGGGTGTGCGGTGTCGACGGGTTATCACGCTGTACACGTCGCGGACGTTCGACCCGGTGATTGTGTCGTGGTCTTCGGCGCCGGCGGAGTAGGATTGCATGCGATCCTCTGGGCATCGCGTCTCGGTGCTGGCACGACGGTTGCGGTCGATCTCGACGATCGCCAGCTCGAGGCAGCTGCCGAATACGGTGCCGACGTTCTAGTGAACCCCGACACCGACGACGTTACCGACCGTGTCCTCGAGGTTACAGACGGCTGGGGCGCCAATGCCTCCATCGAGTGTTCGGGCTCGCCCCAAGCGATGGCCCAGGCCATCGACGTTCTGACGGGTCAAACCCACTACGAGTCCGGGACTGCTGTCAGTGTCGGTATCCAGACGGAGCCGATGTCGGTCGAATACACCGACATCCGCGAGGGGCAGCTTCGGGTCTCCGGCGATCACAACCGAGCCGAGCTCGGCGAGATTCTGCGATTGCTATCTCGTGGCGCAGTGGACGTTTCGCCGACGATCACCCACGAAGTACCACTCGAGGACATCCACGCTGGTGTGGAGACGGTCATGGCACGAGACGAACAGGTCGGGCGCGTGATCGTCGATCTGACCGGCTGAGGCCGGTACGTCGCGACCGGTGATTTTGGACAGGCTGACGCTGATACCCTCCGATTGGCATCTTCTCCCCAGTTGAGACCCGACACGCAAGGCTCAACCACGTTGGTGGCCGTGACACACGTATGAACAATGACGCGGACCCACCGCACGAACAACCGGTTACGGCATGGGTCGGGAAAGGTGGCGTCGAAACGGCGATCGATGAGGTCAAAACGCAACTCGCAGATCGCGAGTACGTCAAAGTCCGCTTTCACCGGAGCGGGTTGGCCGGCGAGGCCGTAGAAGACGTCGCAGCTACGCTAGCTGCCGAAACCGGGGCGACGCTTGTCGACGTGCGGGGTCGGACGGCAGTCTTTGAGGCCTAACTCGCCAATCGCACCGACGAGGCAGCTTGTCTGGTACTGATCCCGTACTGTAGCCTCGCCACTCGGCTGTCGAACATCGGAATAAATGTGGACGGCCGGGGTTGCCGGGGCGATCCGGTACGGAGCGTCCCGGGCACCTCCTCCACCCCGTAACCCTACGAGCGGCAGCTGTCCGACGATCCGCTGCTCGCTTCCGCGCCTGGCGGG
>SKNY01000074.1 GCA_007123105.1 Salinarchaeum sp.
CCATTGCGAGGAGGTGGAGGACGGCGTTTGTCGACCCGCCAGTAGCGACCTGTAACGCAATCGCGTTCTCGAACGACGCACGGGAGAGAAAGTCAGACGGCCTGATCCCGTCGGCGACCGCCCGGACGGCCCGTTCGCCGGATGCACGCGCAACTTTGTACCGTTCGTCGTCTTCGGCCGGTGGGGACGCAGAACCCAGCGGCGCAAACCCGATCGTTTCTGAGATCGAGGCCATGGTGTTGGCCGTGAACATCCCGCCACAGGAGCCCGCACCCGGACAAGCAGATCGTTCGATCTCGTCCAGTTCGTCCTCGCTCATTTCGCCGTCGGCAACGGCACCGACGGCCTCGAAGACGTTCTGAATCGTGATCTCGCGCCCATCGTGTTCGCCCGGCATGATTGGCCCGCCGTACAGGAACACCGACGGCAGGTCCGTCCGAATTGCCGCCATCATCATCCCTGGCATGTTCTTATCACAGCCACCGATCACGACCAGGCCGTCCATCCGCTCGCCAAATGCGACGAGTTCGACGCTGTCGGCGATGAGCTCCCGCGACATAAGTGATGCTTTCATCCCTTCGGTCCCCATCGAAATCGCATCGGAGATGGTGATGGTCCCAAACTCGATGGGCATGCCGCCGGCGTCGTCGACGCCGTCAACGGCGGCGTCCGCGACACGGTCGAGATGGACGTTACAAGGCGTGATATCTGCGGCCGGGTTCGCTACACCGATCATTGGGGAGGCCAGATCCTCGTCGTCGAACCCCATCGCACGAAACATCGAGCGATGAGGGGCTCGCTCGAGGCCACGCGTGACTTCGTTCGAAGGTAAGTCGGGGTCCTTCTCGGCTGCCATGTCGGGTGCTTACCGGCGGGGCATTTACGTGTGGCGAGTCACCGCCGGCATCGTGGGGTTTAACAATGGGCGTACACACCCGGATACATGTCAGCACGGATCGGCGTGATCGGGTGTAAGGGCAACCACGCAGAAGGAATCATCGACAGCGTGCACGGCGAATACGTCGCGTGTGCAGATCTCGACGGCGAGACGGCCCGTACGTTCGCGGATGAATACGGCGGTGCATGGTATACTGACCATCAAACTATGATCGCCGAGGCCGACCTCGACGGCGTCACGATCGCCACGCCCAGTGGCACACACGCAGACCTCGCAATCGACGCCATGGAGGCAGGTGCACACGTACTGTGCGAAAAACCCCTCGATGTCTACATCGACCGCGTTGATGAGATGGTCGAGACCGCAACTCGTGAGGACGTGATCCTCGCGGGCATCTTCCAGCGTCGTGGAATCCCGGCCCACCAACGCGCCCGAGAAGCGATCCAGGCCGGCGAGCTCGGTCAACCCGTACTGGGTGACGTCCGCATCAAGTGGTATCGAACCGACGAGTACTACGCGGCAGCGGACTGGAAGGGCACCCGGGCACTCGATGGCGGGTGTATGATGAACCAGGGAATCCACGAGATCGATCTGCTCCAGTGGCTCATGGGTGGCATCGAAAGCGTCTACGCCTACACCGATACCATCTGCCACGACATCGAGATGGAAGACGTCGGGGTGGTGGCCGTTGCCTTCGAGAACGGTGCCTATGGCACGATCGAAGCCACGACCTGTGCCCCGGACGGGCGTGGTCGATCGGGCGTCGAAATCGACGGGACCGAGGGTAGTTACGTCCCCGGCGACCAGCTCGTGACGGCCGATGGCGAGATCGACCTCGACGATCTGCCTGACCCCGATCCCGGTGCCCGAAACGGTCAGCTGGCTGATTTCGCCGCCGCGATCATCGAGGGTCGCGAGCCCATGGTCCCCGGCCACGAGGCCCGGAACGCAGTGGAAGTCGTACTGGCGTGTTATGCCTCGGCCACGCTCGACCGGCGGGTCGAACTCGCCGAACTGCGCGACCTCCAGGAACACACCTGAGCAGCTAGTGTAACGCTGCAGTCAGTGCGAATAGCGCGATCAGAAAGAACGCGAGGGCCCCGAACGAGTGGATGGGTCCGAGAGCCGCATGTGCCGCAAGCACCACCGCGGTACATGCGAGCCCGACGGCCAGTGAGTAGCTCGCGTGTAACAGTTCGATTCTGCCCGTGCTTCCCGCCTGACCGACGTTTGTCGCTACACGCGTACTGTAGGTTGCGACGTCCCACGCGACGACGATGACAACGGTTGCGAGCACCAGCATCGCGGCCGGGACGCCTTCAAGACTCGCGGTGACGACAGCGCCAAGCATCGCGACCAACCCGTACGAGGCGTGTTTGCGCGAACCCACCAGTGCGCCGGCGGCAAGTACCGTGGCACCGAAGACGGCGATGCCGGTCGTCAGCGGCGCCCGCAGGAGCCAGATCGCAACGAGGAGGTGCGCGAGAACTACCATCTGACCGACCAGTGTGGGTCGAGTCATCGGTAGGCCTCCGCCGTCCGGACAAAGGCTGCCTCGAGCGATTCGTCTGGCTCCCAATCGATGACGGGAATGCCGAGGCGGGTCAGTCGGTTGAACCGATACTCGCGGACGATTGCAGCCAGGTAGTGACCGGGCGTTTCCCGAACGGTCGGGTCGGGACTGATGACTGTCACTGGATGGTCCCGTGCTTCGAGAAACTCGGCGACTGTCTCGATGTAGCCATCGACACAGGGAGACAGACAGATGACCTGGGTGTCTCCCTTGAGCCGATGATACAGCCGTTCGATTCGACGTTCGAGCAACTCCTCGCGGCGCTCGTCGAGCAGTGCCGCCCACGG
>SKNY01000097.1 GCA_007123105.1 Salinarchaeum sp.
GCGCCGCAAACGGGGCCGGCAGTTCGATCGCGTGTTTGATCGCTGCACACGCGAGTTCCGTCGCATCCGCGAAGTCGGTCTCGCCACGGGCAACTGCACCGGGGAGTCCCGAAACCCGGTCCTCGAGCCGATCACCCGCGTCCTGCCACGCCGCTGCGAGTTCCGGGGAGTCGTCGTGCCACGTCGCGAACTCCGCACGCGTCTGGAGGCCGACCCACCCGTCGTACAGCGCTGCGGCGATCTGATAGGTGCTGTTGGGATCGAGGGTAACCGCGCGGTCGAGGTCGAGGTATCGCTCCTCGAAGAAGCCCAGGAAGTGTTCCGGGACCTCGAGGCCGAGTTCGACGAACGCTTCGGCGAGAAGGAAGTCGATAAACGACTCGGGCGAGCCCTGGACGCGCGGTTTGACCAACACGACCGGTGGGTCGGTCTGGCGGGTCCAGACGACGCTGCCATCGCCGGGCATCCCGATGGTGAAGTCACTGTTCGCGTACCTCGCAAGTAACGTCGGTGCATCCGCTGGCAGCCACGCCGTTGGATAGGTCGCCGGCTCGAGCGAGTCGACGACGAACCCGAGTTCTTCTGCCTGTTCCGGCGGGAGCGTCTCGAAGTCCCGTTCGCAGTCGAAGACGATCGCATCCGGCGCGTGATCGGCTTTGACCGCGGCGACAGATTCCGAGAGCTCGCGCGAGTCGAACATCAGACGAAGACGGTCTGGAAGATGATCAAAATCGACAAGAGCGCCGATACGCTGATCGTCCCGAGAACGATTTTGGTTGCAGTGCTCATATTCGAGGGCTATCACCCACGTCGCATAAATCCATCTGTCTCGCCTCGAGTCATCCGACTGGTTTGACGGTTCGACGGCTCGAACGGCTGAGGCTGACGGTAGAATATCGGCTGCGATCCCTCCGCTCGCGTCGGGCGCCCGTTGCTCGAGTCTCGAAAGTCAACGGTCTCGGCCCCGGCTTGCATCGTGAAGCCGCCGACTGTATCGCCCACCCATTCGTTGCCCACCGACTGCACCCCCCAACCGTTCGCTGCCCACCGACTGCGTCGGTCGAGCGTTCACACCCCATCGACAGCGCAGCCAGAAAGCTACCGTTCGACGGCGAAAGCCCCGGACATCGAGTCTCGCGACGGAGCTACGATGCTCGAGGCTCGAGGGCGTCGTTTCAACTGGAACGCGAATGGCCCCGATCGAACCGTCAGTTGTCGCTCTCACGCCACGAGTCGGGGACGTCGATGACGTAGCGTCCGTCTTCCTGCAGCGAGATGATGTACTCCTCGCGGTTGTACAGCTCCATCAGGTTGAGTTCGTACTCGCCGGGACGGACGATCTTGATGCTCTCGAACTGCTCGTTGAGTTCAGCTCTGAGTTCGTCGATCGAGGGACGGTCACCCGTCGGTTCACTTACGACGCGGCCGTGCTCTGGTGGGTAGTCGTCCTCGTCGGCGGACGCAGGGTCGTCATCCGTCCGAGCGGCATCAGTCGTCCCTTCGACAGTCCCCGTCGGCAACCCGTCGGATACGACGCTCGTTCGAGCATCCGCCTGTGCCGAGTTCTCGTCGTCGACCATCTTCGCTCTGGTCGTCGAGCGATCCGGATCGGAGTCGCCGTCGGCCGAGGCCCGATCCTCGGGCCGACGTGCCGAGTCCGGCCACTCTGCGAAGTCGCTCGTATCTACCCGGTGATCGTTCTGGTCGGCTTTTCTCGACACCCACTCTCGAACCGACTCCGACGATTCCGAGTCGTCGCGGTCCGATCCCTCCGGCCCTCCAGTCACGCCGTCGTCCCGGCGCGACGCGGACGAGCCGTCGACGCGCTCGGTCGATGCCCCACCTGGTGGCACCTCACCCGCCGCGGATGGATCGCCCGTCTCACTCCCCGCTTGCGGACCGTCCAGCGTAGCCGACTCGCTCGAGGCCGATCGAGCCGGCGAAAACTGGAACTTGTTTCCACCGCAGTCCGGACAGCCTGAGAGCATCTTCTTGGAGCCGTCCGGAAACGTTCGGCCGCAGTTCGTGCATTCGTGAGGCATTAGTTTCGAGAGACGAGTGCGCTGATGAGCGTTTCGTCCTTGTGAAGCGTCTCGATCCGGTTCGCGGGACCGATCACCGTGAGCTTGGCCGTCGTCTCGTTGTTACCCATGATCCGGCCCAGCAACGACGACTCTCTGGTTTCGGACTTCGGGTACGTCTCGATCTCGATTCCGTTGAAGCCGTCCGGGTTGATCTCCGCCATCGTCGTCTCGATCAGCTTGCTCTCTTCGTCCGGAGTCAATCCCTCCTCTAAGATGACGATGTTGCCATCGTGGACGCCATCTAAGATCATCCGGATCTTCTCCATCGTCGCCAACTCGTCCATGCGCTCGCCGCTGATCAGGTCGATCTGGATTCCGTCATCCGGGTCGTCCGTGTTCGTTGCTTTCGGCATCCTGATCACCCGAAGTACTCCGCGATCGACTCGTACACTTCGTCCATATTCTCTCCCTCTTTCGCCGACAGCGGGATCGTCTTGTGCTGTGGGAAGGCGTCTTCGATGCGCTTGACGCTCGAGTCCTCGAGGTCGATCTTGTTCGCGAAGATGAGCACGGGAAGATCGCGCGATTCGATGATCCCGATCAACATGGTATTGACCTGCGTAATCGGATCTTCCGCGCTGTCTAAGACGTAAATGACGCCGTCGACGTCCTCGCGAAGCCAGTGCATGGCCTCGGCGACGCCTTCGGTCGCCTCACGCGAGCGGCGGA
>SKNY01000094.1 GCA_007123105.1 Salinarchaeum sp.
CCCGTTCGTGTGTAGCGGGAGCAGAGCGAAGCAGCTCCGCAAAGAGATGCACACGACCCTGAAACGCCTCCAAGAGCGTGAGACATCCGAGTGGCGCATCGAAGACCGCTTCTCGCACTACCAGAACGCGCTCACCGACATCGTTGAGAAGGCGTCTCGGGAATCCGTCGAGTACGCCACACAGTACGAGAATCCCGTGTTGGTGATGGAGGACTTGACGTACATCCGTGAACGTCTCGACTACGGGAAATACATGAACCGTCGGCTTCACTCGTGGGCATTTACCCGACTCCATGAGCGTATCGAGGACAAGGCGACGGAAGCAGGCATCCCAGTTGAGTACGTGACTCCGGCGCACACCTCGAAGACGTGCCACTCGTGCCACTGCATCGGTCGGCGGGACTCACAAGCCGAGTTCCGGTGCCCGAATGACGACTGTCACGTTTCGACGTTTCAGGCCGACATCAACGCTTCCGCGAATATCGCACGACGGGTTGACCCGTGGGGAGAGAGCGTCCCGCTTGACAAGGCCGGACGCGATGACTCGCCACAGGATGGGAGCGGTTGTGACACCGCCACGACTCACCGTGAGAAGAGCGTACCAGCGCAGAAGACGCTCACGGCCTACGAAGAGTCGAAACCCTCTGCCAGCGACAAATGACTGGTATTCCCCATGCGTGGGAAGCCTCGCCGTTTACGGCGAGGAGGATGTCACTCGAGCAAGTCCGGCCGGACTGCCTGTGCTGAATCCATCGAACGATATCCTGCGCGCACGATGGCGAGTGAATCGCGTTCGCGGCGCCCGGCTGACCGGGTGGCCTCGCCGGTCCGGACGTGATCGAGAAAGGCCCCAGCCTGCCGTTCGAACGCGTCGTCGTCGCCAATAGTCTCCGTTGCAGCCGGTTCGTCGGGTCGGTGGACCGTTAGTTGTCGACGTCCCTGATCCACTACGAGGGTGCCATCGGTGCCGTGGATGCGGACGTCATTGAACCGATCACAGTGGGGCGTCTCGACGCCGATGACGATCCGTCCCGCTGCACCGCTCTCGTAGGCGATCGTCGCGCCGACACTTCCCTCCATGTCTGTTGGGGCTTCAAAGCTTGGCGTGCGCGCGTCGGTCGCCGTCACGTGGATCGGACGGCCGGCTCCAGTCTCCTCGAACCATGAGCGGACGACCGAGACCGCATGAATGCCGTTTAACAGCCACGGCCCACCACCCAGCCGCTCCGGATCGTTCAACCACTCGCTCCGGTCGTAACGGTATCTACCGCCGTAATCGGCGAGTCGATTCATCGTTGCGAACAGCGGCGTCCCGATCGCGTCGGCGGCAAGGTGACGGTCGACCGCATCGGTCCACGGTTCGTATCGGGCCGATTCGGCAACGACGAGCCGAATGCCGCCGTCCGCTGCCGCCGCGAGCATCCGGTCGGCCTCCGGGAGCGTCCGGGCGATGGGTTTCTCGACCAGCACGTGGATGCCCTGGCTAGCTGCAGTCACTGCCGCGTCTTCGTGGAGGTGATGGGGAAGGGCGATCACTACGGCGTCGAGCTCGGCCGTCCTTAGCATCTCGTGATAGTCGGCATATTCGGCAGGGACGTCCCACGCTGTTGCGTACTCGGTCCGAGTCGCAGCCTCCGGTTCGGCGATCGCCGCGATCGCTGCGTCCTCCCGTCCGGCAACCACCTCGCCGTGCCGCTGGCCCGCCCACCCACAGCCCGCGATACCGATCTCAATGGTCATGGCGGTCGGAGGGCCGCATTGATCTGGTGTTGGGGGTGATCAGGTTTGCCGCCGGCGTCTCCTCGACTGGTTCCAGGGAAGCCGAACAACACGTCTCTTGTCTCGAGGAACTGTTCGACAGACCCATGAATTTCCGCGAGCCGATGTCGTTCCCAGCCGTCCTTGTGCTGTACGTGCCAGTCGTTAGGCGATGTCTTGCCCCGGTGATGACGTCGTCCCGCGGAACTCGTGCGTTCGACTGGGAAATACACATCGCGTTCGGCTGCAGATAGACCACGACCGGTGCCCTCGTCGGGATAGTCCATGGTGTCCGTGCTTGGACCCCGTGGGTCAAAGAACCTTCCTGCCCAAACACAAGCAATCTCCATATATGAATACATAGTACTGATTATTCGTGTGGTGGGGTGGAGTTTGTGCATGCATGTTGGCGAACTCAGGCCGAACTATTACGGAAGACTATAGTTGAGTTGCTCTGGCCGTTGTTCTGAAATGCAATGACTTCGCATGTATAGCGGCCATTCGCGGGGATACGATGTGTTTCTGGCACTGAACCACGATATCATACATTACCTACTGTGTTTCTATATACTTATATATTTACTACCATACGATACGAGTTAAGCCGTAGTGATCATAGCATCCTATTTATTCTTCGCCCAACAACGTATGGCCGATGGTACAGGACCAGGCGTCCCGCCGATCCGTTCTCACGGCGGTTGGCGGTACGCTCGGCCTGAGTGTCGCCGGGTGCCTCGGCGACAGAGCACGCGCCGCAGAGGGTGAGTTGAGTGGCCGCATTGTCGCCTCTGGTTCGAACACGGTCGCGCCCATTACCCAGATCGCCGCCGAGGATTTCGAAGCGGACCATCGACACGTCACTGTCGTAGTTGATCCCCAAGGTACGGGAGCTGGATTCAGCGTGTTCTGCCAGGCTGCATCGGCCGTACAGAGTGCAAGCCGCGAGATCTACGATCCAGAGGCCAGGCGGTGTGATGAGCACGGCGTTTCGTACTCCCGGTACACCGTGGGTCAGGACGGCCTGGCCATCGGCGTTCACGCCTCAAACGACTGGTGTCGAACTATCACTCTCGAAGAACTCCGCCGCATGTGGGTGTTCCAGGCCACCGACGAGATCACCCACTGGCGGGACGTGCGCGATGACTGGCCCGACAGACGGATGCAATTGCACGCCCGTGATTCGGCGTCGGGCACGTTCGATTACTTCACCGAGGCCATTACTGGCGAGGTTGGTAACGTCAGGGATGATTATTCGGCCACTAGCCAGACCGACGAAATTTGGCGGGCCGTCGGCGAGAATCCGTATGCGTTTGGCTGGGGTGGCGTGGGTCACTTTCGGGCCCAACAGGAGGCCGGTGCAGCGCTTCGCGCCGTGAAGGTCGAAAGTGATGAGGACGGCGAGTTTTACCCGCCAGAACGCGAATACATCGAATCTGGCCGATACTCACCGCTTGCTCGGCCGTTGTACTTCTACCTCAACCACGCGATGCTCGGCGACGAACCCGACCTGATCGGATCGTTCGCCCGGTTTTTTATCAATAACCAGCACAACCTCGCAGAGGAGGTTGGCTTCTATCGCACGGCAGATGACGTCCTCGTCGCCAACCACGACCGACTAGACCGTGCGCTCGAATCAGTCGGGGTAGATCCCGACGCGTTGTCCGTCGACCGGAGGGATCCATGAGCGGCGATTCGAAAGCCGGGTTCATCGGTGACGAAAAACTGTCTGCCGATCGGCGAATCGATCGCTGGATTCGGCGCGTCTTTTTCGGGTGTGCGGCACTCACGATCGTCACGACGGTCGCGATCTTTCTGGTGTTGTTCGATAACGCCGCAAACTATTTTTTCGGCGCACGGATCACGGAACTCCTCGCTGGCGCGACGCTCGATCGTCAGGTGTCGTTCACCGAGTTTTTCACCGGTACCCGATGGGCGCCTTCACACGCATATCCGAGCCACGGGGTGCTCCAGATCGTGTGGGGGACAACAGTGATCACTGTCGGCGCGGCGTTCATCTCGATTCCCGTCGGAACGGCGACGGCACTATATCTTGCGGAGTATGCCGATCCGTCCACCCGAAACCGGCTCAAACCAATCCTCGAACTGCTCGCCGGCATTCCGACCATCGTCTACGGCTTCTTCGCCGTCTCGTTCGTCACACCGGTGTTCGTCGACGGCATCGCTACGTACATAGTCCGGCCGATCGGACGGGCGGTCCACTGGATTGGCACCGCCTTGCCGAGCACCGTTGGCGTGGCCGGGTCCGAGGTTGCGATCGGTGCCACCCTGATCGGTGCGGGCGAGGCAATGATGGCGCAGTACGTCGGCCGGTACAGCATGCTGGCCGGGATCATCGTCGTGGGGATCATGACGATTCCCATGGTCTCGTCGATCAGTGAGGATGCAATGCAGGCGGTCCCGGACGACCTCCGCGACGGTGCGTACGCGCTCGGGGCCACGAAGATGGACGTGTCCCTCGGCATCGTGATACCAGCGGCTGCGTCCGGGATCCTCGCCTCCTACGTGCTCGCGGTCTCCCGGGCGATCGGCGAGACGATGGCCGTCACACTCGCTGCCGGCTTTAACGCCAACATCACGTTCAATCCGTTCGAGGAGATCATGACGATGACGGCCTACATGGTTTCGATGGCTCGGGGGGAAGCAGCCGTCGGCACCGTCGAGTACCAGAGCCTGTTCGCTGTCGGCCTCGTCCTATTCCTGTTGACGCTGCTGATGAACGTGGTAAATGACTTGCTCAAACGACGGTTCCAGGAGGCCTATCGATGAGTGTCGACGTTATCAATCGGGTGCTCGACCGGTCGGAATCGCGCTCTCACGAGGACGCTCGAAACCGGATATTCCGGTGGCTGTTATTCGGTGCATCGGTACTGGGGCTGGTCGTCCTTACGCTGCTGATCGCCGACGTGCTCTGGTCTGCGTACCACGGCCTCGTGACGTTCGACATCGACGTTCGACAGTTTCTGACGGCCACGTCGTCCTCCCGGCCCGGTCGGGCCGGCTTTGCGGCGAACATCCTCGCATCGGTGCTGCTGATCGCGATGACCGCGGTACTCGCCTTCTTCCTGGCAGTCGGCTGTGCGATCTACCTGACTGAATACGCCGCCGACGGTCGGCTCACGCGACTCATCGAGGCCAACCTCGCGAACCTCGCCGGCGTGCCGTCCATCGTGTACGGGTTGTTGGTGCTCGCGTTGATCGTCAACGACGCCGGCTTGGGCTCGGTGATCCTTGCCGGTGCTATCGCGTTGGCGCTGCTGATTGTACCAATCATCATTGTCGCCTCGATCGAGGCGATCCGGGCGGTTCCGGACGGTGTCCGCGACGGCGCATACGCAATGGGCTCTACTCGCTGGCAGACAATCCGACACGTGGTGTTGCCCCAAGCAATGCCGGGCATCATGACGGGGACGATTCTCGCACTGGCCCGGGCAATCGGCGAGACGGCGCCCCTTATCATGGTGGGAACGCTCTTTCATGCGACCAGGTATCCGGTCACCACGGATCCGGCAAGCTGGCTGTATGCCCCGTTCGCCGACTTCAGCGCCATGCCGACCCAGATTTACACGTGGACGTTTCTCGCCCAGCGCGAGTTCGATGCCCTCGCCGCGCTGGGCATCGTCGTGTTGCTCTCGGTGCTCGTCTTGCTCTATGCGGTCGCCGGTGTGATTCGAAGGCGGTATGAAACGGACGGAGGCCAATCCCATGACTGACCTGACAAGCCAAACCAGCCAGCCCGATGCCGAACGTACGCCGACCCGGACGGATCCCGACCCGGCCCTCATCGCCGATGATCTGTCCGTCTATTACGGGGAGGAGCAGGCGCTCGGCGGCGTCTCGATGGAGATCCCCGAACGTCGCGTCACAGCAATCATCGGCCCCTCGGGCTGTGGTAAATCGACGTTCCTCCGCTCGATCAACCGCATGAACGACCGGGTGCCCGGCTGTCGGGTGACCGGTCGACTCGACTTCCACGGCAAGAACGTCTATGACGCCAACGTCGATCCCGTGGCGTTGCGACGCCGCATCGGGCAGGTTTTTCAGGCACCGAATCCGTTTCCAAAGAGCATCTACGACAACGTGGCGTACGGACTGCGAGTCCAGGGACGCGATGACGAGGTCGACATGGACGCCGAGGTGGAACGCGCGCTCCGCGGCTCGGCGTTGTGGGAGGAAGTCGAGGGCCAGCTCGACGCCTCCGGGCTCGAACTTTCCGGCGGTCAGCAACAGCGATTGTGCATCGCTCGGGCGATCGCACCGGATCCGGAGGTGCTGTTGATGGACGAACCCACCTCGGCGCTCGACCCTGTGGCCGAGGCCAAGATCGAGGACCTCATCACCGAACTCGCCGAAGAGTACACGGTCGTCATCGTGACCCACAACATGCAGCAAGCCGCGCGCATCTCCGATCAAACAGCAGTCTTTTTAACTGGCGGAGAACTCGTCGAAATCGACGACACCGATCGGGTGTTCTCGAACCCCGCGGATCAGCGGGTCGAGGATTACATCACCGGTAAGTTCGGCTGAACATGCCCCGCACCGACTATCAGCGCGATCTCGACCGGCTCCGCCAGAACGTAGTAGAGATGGGCGAACACGTGTTAGCTCAGTATGAACAGGGACTTCGGGCAGTCGAAACGCGGGATGGCACGCTGGGGGAGTCGGTGATCACGGGCGATCACGAGATCAACCGGCGATACCTCGGTCTGGAATCAGACTGTATCGAACTGATCGCCCTCCAGCAGCCGGTCGCCGGCGATCTCCGGTTCATCGCTGCCTCATTCAAGATCATCACCGATCTCGAGCGGGTCGGCGACCTCGCGACGAACCTCGGCCGACTCGCGATGACCCTCGATGATCCACTGCATCCAGCTCTCGACTTCCGCCATATCGCCGATGCTGCCGGCGAAATGGTCGCGGACGCGATGACGGCCTACGAGACGGGAGACGCTGACGCGTGTCGCGAGATTGCCACCCGGGACGACCAGCTCGACGATGCCTGCGAGGCGGCTGGCGCACGCATTGTTCGCGCCTTGATCGAGGAAATCCCGGGTGAGGCCGACCACGAGTCGCTTATCGAGGAGGCGACCATCTCGTTCGTCGCCATTCGGGACCTCGAACGGGTCGGCGATCACGCCGTCAACATCTGTGCCAGAACGCTGTATATGATCGAAAACGACGACGAACTTATCTACTAGCCGGACGATTATTACTGTTGATTCTTCCGGATCGGAACGTACATCCCCGCGTCCGGACCGCGGTCTGGTGTGGACGGCGTTACACGGCATGACGAACGGCTCGTCACCGGGTACACCGGTCGGATCCTGCTGACCGTCTCGATCGGGTACCTGGTGATCCAGTTCGGCCGGAACATCCTCTCGCCGCTGTTGCCCGACATCATGGAGGGGTTGTCGATCAGTTCCGTCGAGGCCGGGCTGGCGTTGTCGGTTATTGGCTTCACCTACGCCTTCAGCCAGTTTCCCGGTGGTCGGCTTTCCGATCAGCTCTCGCGAAAAACGATTATCGTGCTGGCGACGCTCGTGGCCACGGCAGGATACTTCGTCCTGATCATCGTCCAGTCGTATCCGCCGTTTCTCCTGGCCGCAGCCGTGATTGGCCTCGGAGCAGGTCTCTACTGGATTTCGTTACGCGCCCTGATGGCCGATCTGTTTATCGCTCGCCGTGGCCAGGCATTCGGCCTGCAGGACGCACTCGGTTTCACCGGTCCGCTACTGGCGGCGGGTGGGGCCGTCGTTGCCGTGGCACTCGGCAGCTGGCGACTTGGCTTTCCGCCGGTGGTAGTGGCATTACTCCTCATCGGGTTCTTGACGCACCGATGGCTCCGGGAACCGTACGTGGTAGAGACCGTCGAGTTTAATTTCGTCGCCACTGGTCGTCGGGTGTTCGCGGACGTCCGGATCCGCTGGCTCGTCATTGCCTACACCGCCGTCGTCTTTTCGATGCAAGCGGTGCTAGGGTTTTTGCCCGTATACCTGCAGGTCGAACGGGGATATTCAACGGCACTCAGTAGCCTTGGCTTTGCCCTCCTCTTCATCGGCGCCATGGTGAGCATGCCACTTTCGGGATCGCTCGGCGATCGGATCGATTATACCCCCGTTGCCATCGGCGGCGTCACGGTGGCCATCGTGGGGCTGATGCTCACGTTGTTCGCACCCGGTACCCTGCTCGTCATGGTCGGCGTGTTCGGGTTTGCTGCGGGAAGTTTCGCGTTTCCACCCGTCATCCAGGCGTACTTGATGACGCTGTTTCCAGACGGGAGCATGGGTGGGGACTACGGAGCCTTCAAGACGGTATACGCGGGCGTCGGTAGCCTCGGTCCGACCTACGTCGGCATCGTCGCCGCCGGGTTCAGCTACACGGTGGCATTTGCCGGACTTGGATTGCTCCTTGTCGGGGCGATCGTTCTCCTCGCCCGATACGTGTAATTACTGCGGTGTAAGCTCGCCGCGCTCGACGAGATCAGAGAGCGGGTTGTCCTCAATGTCAAGCGGGAAGTCGACTCGGCCACGGCGCCTCACCGATTCCCAGGCACCGAAGATGATCTCGGTTGCCTCCAGCGCGTTTGCGGCGGACAGTTCCGGTTCCTCGCCGGTGTCGAGACACGTGATGATGTGTTCGATTGCGCCGGCGATCGCATCACCCCGCTCGACCTCGTATTCGGTCCACCCGTCGTCATCGAAGACGGCGAGGGTCCCATGTGGGCCGTTTATTTCCATGACGCCCTCGCTGCCCACCACCCGGTGGTCCCACTCCTGTCGGGCTTCGTTGTCTGCGACGAGTGCAAGCCCCTGAACGCCGTTGTCATAGCGCCAGTGGCCGACACCCTGGTTTTCGTTGTGGGTCCCGTACCTGACGTTCAGGTCTCGGTAATCGACCTGGGCGAGCATCCACTCGGCAGTCCCATCGCCGGCGAACTTGTTCGCGAGATCGATCAGATGCGTACCGTAGTCGAGAAAGTTCTTCCCGCCGATTTCGATGCGCTGGACCTCGCCGATTGCCCCCTCGGTGAGCAACTCGTCGGCCCGTTGCCAGGCGGCGCCGAACCGGCGTTGATGGTTGAACGTAAGTTGTACGTCCGACGCGGCGGCCGCGTCGGCCATAGCCTTTGAGTCTGCGTACGTATCGGCCATCGGCTTCTCACAGTGAATGGCCGCCGGGGCATTCGGATGGTCGATACACCCGAGCACGAGCGGCGCGTGGGTTGGGACGGGAGTAGCAATACTCACGACGTCCGGCGTCTCGGTCGCCAGCATGTCCTCGAAGTTTTCGAAGATGTTGTCGTGGGGGATCTCGTAGCGGTCGGCGAACGCTTCGGCGTTCTCGCGAACGAGATCGGCGACGGCTACCAGTTCGCACTCGTCGAGGCGGTCGTATCCTGCAGCGTGACGATACGCCATGGCTGCACTTTCCCCCCACTGCGGGTCGTCGGGGTCCGGCCCGGTTCCGATGAACGCGATGTCGTAACTCATCTGTCGTCCAATGCTGGCCCCCACCGGTCCATTACTGTTCTGATCAGCCCGCTTCCTCGAGGACGTCCCACCGATCGACAATCAACCCGTCGACGTTCCGGGCGAGGAGATCCGCAATCGGATCAGGGCCGTCGATCGTCCACGCGTACACCGTAAAGCCAGCATCGTGCAGCCGATCGGTCGCATCCCCGTCGAGACATGCGGCGTAATGTGGATTGACGAACTGACACTCGAGGTTGGAAGCGGCGGCAGCCATGACCGACAGGTCGGCTCCTGCCCGGGCCAACAAGCCCGTTTGCAGTTCCGGTGCGACCCGGTTCGCTGCGGCGATCGCCGGTGGCAGGAACGATTGCACCAGCACGTCCTGTGGGGCATCCGTCAGTAGCGCACACGCGTCCGTTGCCACCGCAAGCTCCTTGAGTTCAACGACGAGTCGGTGGGTGTCGGGTACGGCATCGATGACGTCTTCAAGGCGGGGAATCTTCGCGCCCGAGCCGTCGATCGTCAACCGGCGCAGTTCGTCCCAGGACGTCTCGGCGACGAGGCCCGACCCGTCAGTCACGCGATCGAGCCGGTCATCGTGAAACACCACGAGCTCGCCACTCGCACAGCGTCGGACGTCCACTTCAATGCCATCGACATGCGACAGTGAACGTCGGATTGCCACCAGCGTGTTCTCCGGATACATGGACGCACATCCACGGTGTGCGATGAGTTCGACCACGGTACGCTATACTTCGACGACGTGATTCGATAACGTTCCGATGTTCTCGATGGTGATGTCGACCGTGTCGCCCGGGTGCAGCGTGAACGACTCGGGCGGGACGAGCGACGTCCCGGTTAGCAACACCGTTCGGTCGGGTAGATCGTTGTGTCGTGTCAAATAGGATGTCAATTCCTCGCACGTTCGGACCATCTGGTCGGTGTTGGTCTCGTCGTCGAAGACGACCTCGTCGTCGCGACGGATCTGCATCGACATGACGAGCTCGTGGGGGTCGCCGATCTCGTCGGCAGACGCGAGACACGGCCCGACCGCACAGCACCGATCGTACACCTTCGCTTGGGGGAGATAGAGAGGGTTTTCTCCCTCGATCGAGCGGCTCGACATGTCGTTACCGATGGTATAACCGATCGGTTCGCCTCGCCAGAGGACCACCGCGAGCTCTGGTTCCGGGACGTCCCAGGTCGAATCGGCCCTGATGCCGACGGCATCGTTCGGCCCGACCAGCCGGCGCCCGGTTGCCTTGAAGAACAACTCCGGCCGCTCGTGATCGAACACACGAAGGTAGACGTCGGCCATCGAGCTTTCCTCCTCGCGGGCCTGTTCGCTGATGGCGTAGGTGACGCCGGCTGCCCACGCCTCCTCGATTTCGTACGGGGGAAGCGGGTCATCGACGGTATCGACAGTCGGCGCGTCTGCGAGTAATTCACCGGTAACCTCGTCGATCGTTTCCCCGGTCAGCCGGGCTGCAGCGGCGAGTTCGTACACGGACGAAATCCGGTCCGGACCAGCCGTTAGATCGTAGTGGGTCTCGTCACGCGCGACGATCACGTGGGGGCCATCATCCCCCGCCGTCCGGAAATAGCGCATGGGGAGGAACTAGCCCGGGCTGGAATAACGGTTCCTACTCGCCGAGATCCGGCCGATGCAGGTACCGATCCGCGAGGAGCCCAAGGATGAGATCGATCAGCCCGATTGCGACGGCGAACAATCCGAGCACAAGCGGTTCGACGCCGAGTCCGAACCGCGAAGCTTCCACCGCGGCGATCAGCCCGACGAGGACGATTCCGAGGCCGACGGTACGTGGATCCGGACCCACAGATCCGACCTGAATCCACCCGACGCCGATCATAATGACGAGGATTGCGGCGCCCGTGGCGGGCATGGCGACGTCTAATCCGATAAGTGCCGCCCCGCCGAGGACCAACCCTGTACCCGTCGGACGGAGTCGGATCTCGGCCGATTCCATATGCGGGGTCCGTGATCCCTCCCTTTGTCCGTTACCATCGCCACGCCAACAAATGGCCAATGGTAAGGGCCACATTCACCACCGCACTGATTCTGAATAGTTAAGTGATTTCCCTCTGCGTAACAAGCAATGAGTGTGCAAGTACCGAGCGGTCACCATCTCGACCATGTGACACTTGACATCCTTGATCGGATCGCCGAGCGTACTGGGCGTGACGCAGATACACTTCCACCAATTTACCAGTCAATCGACCCCGATGTGTTCGATCTCGTCTGTGATAACCCGCTGTATGACCACTCCGTCAATATCCGATTTGAATACTGTGGCCATGTTGTGACCGTCTCGGGAGACGGTACTGTGTCCATAACTCCGCGTTAGGAGTTTATCGGCGAAGTGTAACTTTCTTGGCTCACGGGAGTCATCACTTCGTGAACGACGAGCCGACCGTCGACCGACCGGAGGAACCGCTGCCGATCGACACCTGTGCCCAACTCCTGTCGAATCCCGTGCGAACCGAGCTATTAACGATGATCTCCGCCGCTGATGGGGGTCTCCGCTACGATCATGCGGTCACGAAGCTTGCCGATCAGTTCGGCGAAACCGACGACCATGACGCACGGGAACGGTGGGAACTGCTGCTTCACCACGTCCACGTTCCGAAGTTAGCGGACGCCGGCGTCATTGAGCGTCGGGAAAACCAGTTGCGGTTGGGCGATCAGGCAGACGTTGTACTCGATTTCTTAGATGAAGCGAGCAGGCAATAATTGCACATCAGATCTCAATTGTTATGGCATAATTGGCCATCTGTTTCGGCATGGATATTGCCATCCTCGGCGGGACAGGTGATATCGGGGCGGCACTAGCGCTCCGATGGGCCTATCACACGGACCACCACATCCGGATTGGCTCCCGCACCGAAGAGAAAGCCGCCGCTGCCAGCGATCGGTACGTCACGACGCTCGCCGACTACGATGTTTCCGCGTCGATCGACTGGGGCACAAACGATGACGTGGCCGCGGGCGCGGACGCAATCGTCCTCGCCGTCCCACCGTACCACGCCCGCGGATTATTGGAGACCGTCGCATCGGTATTGACACCGGGGACGATCGTGATCACACCCGCTGTCGGCATGAAACGTACCGACGCGGGATTCGTCTACAACCCGCCGTCGACGGGGAGCCTCACCGAGCTACTCGCCCAGAGCGCCCCCGACAAGGTGAGCGTCATCGGCGCCTTTCATACGCTGCCAGCGGGTCGGGTGGCCGATCTCGACGCCGATCTCGGTATGGATACGTTCGTTGTCGGCGACGACCGGGAGGCCCACGCCGTCGTCTGCGGGCTCGCAAACGAGATTGAAGGGATTCGCGCGGTCGACGCCGGTGGGCTAGTGTGTGCGGGGGCGGTCGAGGCGTGCACGCCGCTGTTACTTACTGTTGCCCAACGGACGGAGAAGATGAACGATCTCGGTGTTCGGTTGGTGTGAGCTTATAGGTTTGACTGACCGCTTCCGCCATCGATCGGGATCGCGACGCCCGTGATGTACCCAGAGCACGGTGAGGAGAGGAATGCCACCGTATTCCCGAGTTCGATCGGGTCGCCCATTCGCCCGAGTGGCACGCTACTCCCACGTGCTTCTTTTGCCTCTTCGACCGAATCGACCTCACCGCGTTCGACGGCTTGATCGATTAACTCCTCGACCCGGGCTGTCTCGTGCATGCCCGGCAGGACGGAGTTCACCCGTACCGCTGGTGCCAATTCCTTCGAGAGCGTCTTCCCGAGCCCGATGACACCCATGCGAACAGCGTTTGAGAGGACGAGAGCGTCAATCGCTTCCTTGACGCTGCGAGACGTGATCGTGACGATCGTACCCCCGTCTTCTTGCAGGTAGGGTGCCGCCTCCTTAACCAGTCTGACCACGCTCATGACAAGTAAGTCGTATGCGGCGTACCACTCTTCCTCGGGAATCTCGAGGAACGGGCCACTGGGTGGCCCCCCTGCACTCGTTACGAGGTGATCGATGCCGCCGAACTCGTCGACTGTTTCGGCGATCAGTCGTTCGATATCATCCGGCTCGGTGAGGTCGGCCACGACTGGGTGAACGGTTCCCATCGCGGTCTCCTCAATGTCGGCTTTCGCCTCGAGCAACCGTTCCTCATCCCGTCCGTTGATGACGACGTCGACGCCTTCTCGTGCGAGTGCGGTCGCCGATGCCTTCCCGAGCCCACTTGATGAAGCCGTTACCAACGCCGCGTTCCCTGCGATTTGGAGATCCATCGAATGGCACAACAGTACTTTTCGGGATAGCTTTTGCGTGTTCCTCCGCGGGAAATCAATCCAACGTTTATGGCGTTCCGGACGGATCAGCCGCTATGGAGTACACCACGCTCGGCAAGACCGGAATGACCGTGAGCCGCATCTGTCTCGGGACCATGAACTTCCAGTTTGAGAAGGACGGCTGGCAGTTGGGAGAAGAGCAAGTTCGTGAAATCATCGACCGTGCGATCGACCTCGGTGTCACCTTTTTTGACACTGCAAACGTCTACCGCGGCGGCCGCAGCGAGGAAGTGCTAGGGAAGATCCTCGCCGACTACGATCGGGACCGGATCGTGCTCGCGACGAAAGTGTACAACAGCATGGACTCGGACAATCCGAACGCCGCTGGCCTCTCTCGGAAAGCAATCGAACAAGAGCTCGCCCACAGCCTGGATCGGTTGGGGATGGAGACGATCGACCTCTACCAGATCCACCGCTGGGATGATGCCACACCGATCGCCGAGACGCTCGCGACCTTGGACGATGCTGTCCGGCGAAATCAGGTCCGATACATCGGGGCATCCTCGATGTGGGCCCACCAGTTTGCAGACGCGTTACACACCAGTGACCGGCTCGGCCTCGAGCGATTTGTCTCGATGCAAAATCACTACAACATGGTCTATCGCGAGGAGGAACGCGAGATGTTACCCTTATGCGAAAAGAAGGGGATCGGCGTCATTCCTTGGAGTCCGCTTGCCCGAGGGTATCTGACTCGACCGCACGACGCCTTCGACACTACCGATCGCGGCCAGCGCGAGGCCGAATCGCGGGCAGACCGACATGAGATCTACCGGGCAAACGGTGGTCAGGAGATCAACGAACGCGTCCAGAAACTCGCCGCCGATCACGATGTGTCCATGGCCCAGATTGCTGTCGCCTGGCAGTTACACCAGGATCCGATCACGGCCCCGATCATCGGTGTTTCGAGTGTCGACCAGGTCGAGGAAGCCGTCGAGGCAGTCGACATCTCGCTCAGTGATGACGATCTTGCTTACCTCGCCGAGCCGTACGGTCCCGTCGAGATCTCCGGCCATCGGTAAGCGTCGTACTCCTCGAGACGATCGGCTCTCAGACGCTCAGTCCTCGAGTTCGCCGTGATACTCTGCCCAGGATAGTCCCTTGCCGACCGCCGTCACGCCGCCGTCGACCTTGACGTTCGTGCCCGTCATGAAGGATGCCTCCGTACTCAACAGAAATGTGATCGGTCCGGCAATCTCGTCGGGGTGGGCTGCTCGCTTGACGATACCCGGACCGTCCGGGTTCGGTGTCATCCGGTCGGCCCGGAATCCCTCAGGATCCTCCTCGGGCATGTGATATTCGGTGACGACATACCCCGGCGAGAGGGCATTGACCCGCACGTCGTCGACGGCGTGATCGCACGCCATGTCCCGGGTCATCGAGATCAGGGCGCCTTTGGTTGCGTCGTACTGGCTCCAGGCCGGTCGGGCCACGTCCGCCCCGTTGGAAGCGACGTTCACCACGCATCCGCCATCGGTCATGAGCGGAATCAACCGCTTCGCACACCGGGCTGGGCCCCTGAGGTTGACCGCGAGAATGTGATCCCAGCTGGCTTCGTCTGCCTGGGTGACCGGTAACGGTTCGACCCGGATCCCGGCGTTGTTGACGAGGCCGGCCACGCAGTCGAACTCGTCGGCGATGATCGTGGCGAGCTGTGCTACCGACGCGTCATCGGCGACGTCCGTTTCGACGAAGCTGACCGTTTGTCCGGTTGTCGAGGCGACTCGATCGGCCGTCGCCGTGCCCTCCTCGACGAGCGTATCGGCAATCACCACATCCGTTTCCGTCCGGGCGACACGTTCAACCGTAGCGGCTCCGATCCCGCGGGCACCGCCGGTCACGACGACCGGCCCCGATCCTTGGATCTCCATGTCAGTATCCATACCGCACCGACCATAAGTGTCCAGGCCCGGGCGTTACCGATCGACTGCCAACAGCGAGATCCGTTCGACGACGAGCCCCTCACGCGACACCGTCGTGGCCCGACGTTCGGCTGTCGTGATGTCAAACCAATCATCGAGCCGCTCGACCGCAGGTGCCGGTACGTCGCCCGGCCGCACGGCCCGGTCACAGAGCTCCTCGACCGCGGCCGCGGCGTCACCCTCTGTGACGATCACGACGACCGGATCCGACGCGTCGTCGATGCCGAACGTCAACGCCCGTTCGATCTGGCGGGTACCGGCAACGTAACACAACAGCTCCATCGCCGGATCGTCTGCGATCGTTGCCTCGTGCATCCGTGACCGCCTCGCGAGTCGGACCGCCTGGCGTAGGTGCCGTTCGCCGGCCACCCATCGGGCATCGATCGCCTGAATGATGCTCCCGTGTCGGTCGCCAATCGTTGTGAGAACGTCCAGAAACCCGTCAACATCCGTTTGTCGGGGCGTCCCGAACACCAGCGTCACGAGAAATCACCGAGGCTCGCTTGGTCTTCCCCGTCGTCCGCAGTGGACGGGGTAGCCGTACGAACGTCATCGACGGAAGGATCTGGATGGCCGACGTTTTCGAGAATCGATTCGGTCGTCCGCCGTCGACCCTCCAGCGCGCGCAGGACGGCGGCCGGATCGGCTTCTCGCAGTTTCGTTCGGGAGGTGATCCCGGCATCGTAGAGCCGTCTGGCTCGCTTGCGACCGACGTTCTCGACCGCGACGAGATCGAGCAACTCCTCCCGCACGCCGTCGCTGACCCGCTTTCGTGCGCGCGCGATTGCGGGTGCCCCGGGCAGTTCGAGTTCCATAGTGAGCCGCTCGGCAGCTTCGAGCAGCCACTCGGTCGTTTCGACCTTGCCGCGGATGTCTCCCGGGCCGATGCCGAATCGATCGGTGATCTGCCCCTCGTCCACCTCGTCGGCCCACTGTTCCAGCAGATGGGCCGTCTTGACCGCTGCGAGCCAATCTTCGAACGCGTGATCTTCGAATTCGCTCGGCATCGATCCAAGGAGTTCATCCTCGCGTTCATAGCAGATGTCGACGTACCGTTCGTAGTCCCCCGAACGCAGATAGAGTTCGTACAGATCCGGCGTGCGGGCAACGAGATGATACAGCCCGAATGCGGTCGGATCGCTCTCGGCGGTCCGGAGCCCGTCGATGATTTCTGCTGCACTCATCGGATCGATGTACAGCTGCGAGACTGCGTGGCCGAGTCCCGTTGCTCGGAGCCGTTCACCGTCTCGAGAGAGGAAGTCGTTCGCAATCAGATACTCGGTCACTCGGCGCGCAACAGCGGCGAGCTGGGACTGATCGGCGGCCTGTGCGGCATACAGGGTGCCGTCGAGGAATTCGAGGAGCTCGTCATCGGTCGTCGCAAAGCCGTCAGCAATCGTCGAGAGTACGTGGGTGCGCAACGCTGGTTCGACCGCCAGTTTCGAACGAACCGGCTCCGGATCGGCGTGGACGTACCGATCGAACAGCTCGTCAAGCTCGTCGTGGCTCCCGGCGAGTAAGACGGCCTCGCCGTACGGATCAAGTCCCGGCCGGCCGGCCCGCCCACACATCTGATGGACCTCCAATGTGGAAAGCGGTTTCATGCCACCCACTGACCCGTCGTACCGGCGCCAGTCCCGCACGATCACGCGGCGACTCGGAGTGTTCACTCCGGCTGCGAGCGTCGGCGTGGCACACACGACCTTGATGGCACGTGACCGAAACGCATCCTCGATGGCCGTCCGGTTCTCGTTGACGAGCCCCGCGTGGTGAAATGCGACGCCGTTTGCGACGGCGGCGGCGAGGTCGCTACTCGTTTCGGTGTCGCTAGCCGACCGGAGGCCGTCTGCGATGTCGGCCAGTTCGTCTCGGGTCGCCTCGTCGAGGTCCGGACCGACGACACCCGCGAGCCGAGTGGCAGCCGCCTCGGCGTTCCGCCGGGAGTTGACAAACACTAGTGTCGAGCCGCCGTCGGCCAGCGTGTCCCGGACGATGGCGGCCGTTTGATCCTCAGTTGCGTCCACCGGGAGTTCCTTTGTGCTCCCGTCGTCGAAGTGAAGCGCATTGCCGTAGTGGACGCCCCGTCGCAGTTCGATCGGTCGCCAGTCCGAATCCACGAGTGCAGCATCGAGCCACTCTGCGATCTCCGGGGCGTTCCCGACGGTTGCTGAGAGCGCGACCAGTTGGATCGCCGGTGAGATGCGCATTAATTTCGCGAGCGTGACCTCGAGGGTCGGCCCACGGTGTGCATCGTCAACTAGGTGGACCTCGTCGGCCACCACACACGTGATGTCACCAATCCAGGACGCACCGTTCCGAATCAATGAATCGACCTTTTCGCTCGTTGCAACGATGAGATCCCGGCTGGCCAACCATTCGTCCGTGCTCTCGTAGTTACCGGTGGAGACGCCCACTTCGATACCGGCTTCCTCGAAGGCAGCAAATTCTGCCCGTTTTTCGCTCGCCAGGGCTCGCAACGGCACGATGTACAGGGCCATGCCGCCGCGTTCGATCGCCGAAATCATCGCGAGCGTCGCGATCAGCGTCTTGCCGCTGGCGGTTGGTACCGATGCGACGAGGTTTTTCCCCTCGGTAATGCCGGCCTCGACGGCTGCGACCTGTGGTGGATACAGTTCCTCGATGCCGTCGGCTTCGAAGACGGCGCGGGCGGCGGATGAGAGATGTGGAACGTTAGTGAGCTGCACGGGTACCCCCGGACCGCATTGTTATACATTCGCCGGCGTGCCGTAAAAATATCAGCATCTGACCGTCGTCGTCACACCTATGACCCGACTGGGTAAACGATCAATATGCGCATCGAATTCGACCGACAGACGTGTATCGGCATGTACCAGTGCGTCGATGAATGGGCGGCATTCAGCGAGGACATGGACGCTGGGAAGGCCACGCTCGCCGATGCCGAAGAGGTCGAGGACGACCGGTTCGTTCGGTCGGTACCCGAGGACGCTGCCTTCGACGCGGAGATGGCAGCTCGTGTCTGTCCGGTCGACGCGATTACGCTGTATGACGACGATGGCGACCAACTCGTGCCGTAATCACTCTGCGATCGCGTTGTACTGTTCCCGAAGCTTTTCGGCGGCGTCGTTGAGTCCCGTTTGCTCGTCGTTATCGAGCTCCCACTCGATAATGGACTCGATACCGTTGGCGCCGAGACGAACTGGTACCCCGACGGCGGTGTCCTCGAGTCCGTACTCACCTTCGAGTGCGACCGAGGCAGGGAAGACCTCACCGGTGTCATGGAGGATCGCCTCGACCATATGGGCGACACCTCTGGCCGGTCCCCATTCGGTTGCACCCTTGCGCTCGATGACGTCCATTGCGCTTTCGCGGAGCTCCTCGAGGATGGCGGACCGTTCGTCGGCGTCGAACGTGGGATCGGCCCCGTCGATACGGACCTTCGAGAACACGGGCACTTGGGCGTCCCCGTGTTCCCCGAGGATCGTCGCTTCCACATTGGTCGTTGGCACATCGAACCGCTCGGCAAGCACATACCGGAATCGTGCCGAATCGAGCCGACCGCCGAACCCGATCACCTGTTCGCGCGGTCGATCACCGACCTCGTAGAGGTGCCGGTTCAGCAGGTCGACGGGGTTCGACGTTGTGAGCGTGATGAAATCCGTAGAATGGTCGGCAAGCGATGCGGTGATGTCCTCGATGATCGGTGCGTTGTCGGCCGCGAGGTCGATTCGCGTCTGGCCGGGCGACCGCGGAATGCCAGCGGTGATGACCACGACGTCAGAGCCCGCAGTGGCCGAATAATCGCCCTGGACCACCCGCGTGTTCGAATCATACGCAACCCCGTGGTTGACGTCCGCTGCTTGGCCGACCGCCTCGTCTTCCTTTGCCGGGATGTCGACGAGGACGAGTTCGTCGACGACATCCCGCAGCGCGATCGAATACGCCGCTGCCGCACCAACTGTGCCTGCCGCTCCCACCACGCTCACTTTCGTCATTTATCGTATCTCCCCGAGGGAATTGCGTTAAACGCTTCGAAACGGCCGGTTCAGCGCTCCGTTTTCCGACATAGAATCGACAATTGTCGTATCTAGCGTTCGACGACAGCTGGCTGCGGAACCGGCGTGGCCGGTCAGAAGCGTTTTTCGGGCGTGATATCTTATCGCCGCTCATGAGCGATTTCGACAAAGAAAAGGAACGCGAGAAGCTCCGTCAGAAATTCGAGCGCGAGGAGGAGCGTCGCCAGTCGACCGAGCAGATGAGCGAACTGCTCCTGAAGGGCGCCACGATGCTCAACGTCCACTGTCAGGACTGTGCATCGCCGATCTTCCGTCACGAGGGCCGGGAGTTCTGTCCGACGTGTGGCCGATCGGTCGACGAACTCCAGATGGCCGGCGATGCGTCGGCCCTCGAAACCGACACCGAGCAGGTCGATCCGACCGCGACCGACGGCCAGGAACCGGCTGTCACCGACGAACAGATCGAGGAACCAGCTGATCCACCCACGGAACCTGCGGAAGCCGAACCGGCGCCGGCTCCCGTGCGCCAGCCGAACGTCGAGCTCTCGGACGACGCGGGCGAGGCACTCTCGGGAACGATTGCAGCGCTCGCCGAGCGAGCGGCCACAGCCGATGATCCACGCCGGGCACGGGAGTATTTGGATGCAGCCCACAAAGCAGCCGAAACCCTCGCGTTACTCTCGGGGCGGTAATCTACAGACTGAGCAGACCGAGTGCCTCGGGGTTTGCCCCCGAGACGGTTCACGACGGTTCGTAGGGCGCGGTGACGACCTCGCGAATCCTGGCCGCGGTGACCTCCCCGATTCCCTCGACGTCGCACAGTGCTGTTTCGTCGGCGGTCATCACGTTTTCAACGGTGTCGAACGCCTCGAGTAGTGATCGAGCCGTCACGATCCCCACGTCGGTGATCGCGGCAAGGAGATACTCCTGTTGTTCGGCGAGCGTTCGACCTCCCTTTTCGCCGTGGACGGACGGGCTCCGATTTCGTTCGCGTTGTTCGCGATCGGCGATAATCGCCAGGAGTTCCGTTGTATCCGTCTGGTCTGCGGTGAACAACACACTCACCCCGAAATCGACGACGAGACTCGCCAACGCTCCCCGTATCGCGTTCGGATGGACGTCTCGCTGACCGAGCAGATCGTCGCCTTCGACGAGCACCACTGGTCGGTCGTAGTGCTCGACCATCGCCCGGATCTGCGTGAACAACGACCGGTCTTCGCCCAGGAGCGTATCGAGAAAGTCCTCGACGGTCTTCCGCTCGATAACCACCCGGTCTGACAATACGTAATCGCCCACTGCTAACGTTTCGAGACGGACCGATACCCCGTCCCGTCGGGACAGTTCCCGGCCAATGGTGGCGTCGAGTTCGCGCTGGTCGGCGACGATCTCGATCTCCTCGCCGCCACCCGCGCTCGCGACGACGGCCTCGTCGTCGGTCGGGGATTCGTCTGCTTCGGCCGGTTCGTCCCGGTCGTCGTCCGCAGCATCGAAGGCTGCCAGTGATGGCTGGGTTTCCTCCCGAGCCGATTTGGTTTCCGTTGTGGGTGAATTGTCCTCGAGGGCGGCCTCGATGTCGGTTTCCATTGCCTTTAGCGTCCGGAGTTCGTCGGCCATCTCGCGTTCGCGGCGCCGGGAAATCCAGAAGTACGCCTCGTCCCGCGTGTCCTCGGCGAGCAATACGACCACCTTCCCGGGTGCGTGTCGACCGGTCCGGCCCCGCCGCTGGATCGCCCGGATCGCGGTCGGCACCGGTTCGAAAAACAGGACGAGATCGACTTCGGGTACGTCGAGGCCCTCTTCGGCCACCGACGTCGATACGAGCACGTCGAACTCGTTTGCCCGGAACGCATCGAGGACATCGCGCTGCTCACGTTGGGTCATCCCGTCGCTACCCTCTCGATCGTTCTGGCCGACGAAACGACGCGCGTCAAAGGATTGGTCGAGAAACTCGGTCAGCACCTCTGCTGTGTCGCGGGACTCGGTAAAGACGATCACCCGATCGCCCCCCTCGATACCGAGCGTTTGGGCGATACGAATTCGGGCGCGTGAGAACTTCGGGTGTGTGCCGTCGAAGGCCGCAGCCCGGTCGATGGCGCGTTTGATCCGGGGATCGCTGACCAACCGCTGGGTCGCCTTCGATGCCCCGGCCGACCGGGCGTCCTCACGCTGTCGTTCGAAATATCGGGACACCGCGGCGACGCTCTGCGTCTCCGCGATCTCGAGGGCTCGCTTCAGCTTCATCACCTCCGCATGGAGGGACATGCCGCGGTAGCCGTCCTGGTTGCCACCGTCGATCATCGATTGCAGCTTGCCACGCATCCGGTTGAGGTCCCGCTGGGATACGGCGGGATCGGTCGCTCCGGCAACGCCGAGTCGTTTGAGTTCTTCGAGCCGCTCCTCGATTACCGCGCTGATCTCGTCCCGGATGGCCACGATCTCGTCGGGTAGTTCGAGCGTTTCCCACTCGACCTCGGTATCATACGTGTACGCGTCGACGTCGTCGTCCTCGTCGGTCTTGACGGCAATCTCGTCGATGCCGAGGTTCTCACACACCTGGAGAATCGCCTCCTTATCGTCGCCCGGCGATGCGCTCATGCCCGTCACGAGCGGTCGGTCTGCCGTGGCGTGATACCGCTCGGCGATGAACGTATACGGATACGAGCCGCTCGCTCGATGACACTCATCGAAGGTCAGGTGGACGACCTCGTCTAGCTCGACCCGGCCGCCGATCAGGTCGTTCTCGATCACTTGGGGCGTGGCGACAATCACCGTCGCCGTCTCCCAATACGACGCTCGGTCGGCCGGTGACACGTCGCCGGTAAATACGACGACCTCGTCGTCGTCGATTGTCAACGCCTCGCGGTAGAACGCCGCGTGTTGTTCGACGAGCGGCCGCGTGGGCGCGAGCATCAGCGACTTTCCACCGTGGGTGTGGAGCCGAGCGGCCGTGACGAGCAAGCTCACCGTCGTTTTTCCGAGGCCCGTCGGTAGACACACCAGCGTGTGGGTCTCGGCGGCGACTGCCGCCAATTCCAGCTGGTACGCCCGGCGTTCGATCGTCTCCGGTGTGATTCCCGGGCGGTCGACGTACCCCGCAACGGGCTCGCTCGTCGCCATACCTCGAATCGGCCGCGATCGTGGTTAAGGGTTCGCGTCGCTCGGCGAAAGTGAACTCATGCCAGCGTCGGCAGGACGAGATACGCGAGCCACAGCCCGAGCGCCCCCGCGACGGGGATGGTCAGGTTGTCATCGATCACGATCGAGCCCACGCGTGGTTTGATGCCGTCTGCGACCGTTGCAAGCGCTGCTGCACCGCTGGCCGCCACAAGTGCAAGGCCATGGGATTCGAGCGCTTCGAGCGCAAATGGCAGTGCAATCACAAGGCTCACCAGAAACATCGCGACCATCGCACGGGGACGCTTGAATCGGCGGAGTTTCCCATCCCCCAGGGCCCCACTGATCGGATCCCCGATCATTAACATCAACATCGCCGGGACCGCGACGCCTGGTTCAAAAACGAGGGCGACCCCGGTGATGCTGATCATGTAGTGGGCGTAGCCGGCGACCGACTCGGCCTCGTACTCGCGTGTGAGGTGCTCGTAGATCCACCAGTCCAGGCCGATGCGCAGCCGTGCCGTCTCGAGGACGAGCACCACTGTCAACACCCCGACGAGGAGCAACTGGAGGTGTTCCCAGGTGATAATTCCCACGAGGTAGATCGCCGGTGCGAGAACGCCGCTCCCGTGCACCAGGCGGCGCCCGATCTCAGCCATCCGCACCGATCGACCGGTCCCCGGCGAGCAACGCCTTGATGACCGAAGGGAGCTCGTCGGCCGCCACCCGCTCCTGGGCGGTCGTATCCCGATCGCGAACGGTTACGGTGTCGTCCTCGAGCGTGTCGTAATCGACGGTCACACAGTATGGGGTGCCGATCTCGTCCTGGCGGCGGTATCGACGGCCGATGTTCCCGGCGTCGTCGTAGTCGACCTCCAAACCGGTCGATCGCAGCGATGCCGCGAGGTCCCGGGCTTGCTCGCCGAGGCCGTCGCGGTCCATGAGCGGAAAGATGGCCACCGTCGTCGGGGCAATCGACGGGTCGAGTGCAAGGAACGTGCGCTCCTCCCCGTCGACGACATCCGTTTCGAGCGCGTGGACGAGCAGCGTGTACACCGTGCGACCGATCCCGAAGGATGGTTCGATCACGTCCGGCATGACGTGCTCGCCGGTTTCGGTGACCGTCTCTCGCGTAAAGCCAGTGGCATCCACCGGGACCTCAAATCGCGCACCGTCAACCGACACGAGCACGGTTTCGTCGGCGAATGCCCCCGGCTCCGTTTCGGCGAGTTCCTCGAGAGCAGCGGCGATCGATGGCGCATCGGTCCCGAACTCGGGACCGAGCGTGGCCATATCCGGTGACACGGTCGCGCGTTCGCGTTCGATCGGTTCGTCATACGGACGGAACACGGTGAACTCCTCGCCGGACGCCTCGGCGTGGTGACTGAGATCATAGCAGCCACGATGGGCAAAGCCGGCGATTTCGATCCAGTCGCCGTCGATCTCCGCCTCGGCATCCCAGCAGTCGCTCGCATAGTGCGAACGCTCGTCCGGGAGATGCTGGCGAAATCGCAGTCGGTCGCCGTCGACACCGATCCGGTCGTACCATCGACGGGCGACACCGAGGTAGTAACCGATCCAGGGATCGCCGATGATCCCCGCATCGGTCGCGTCGGCAACCGACTCCTCGCGGTACGCCGTCCCGTCGTCCCGCTGGGCGTCGATCGGATACAACCGCAGCGATACGTCGGCTACTCGATCGAGTGGGGGATCATTGCGGTCTGGATCCACAAACGTCTCGAGTTCGGCCATCGTGAACTCGCGGACCCGGATCAAGCCCTTGCGGGGGCTGATCTCGTTGCGGTAGCCCGTACCGATCTGGGTAACACCGAACGGCAGGGAGGACCGGGCGTACTCGGCAAGCCGCGGGAATTCGACGAAGATGCTCTGGGCGGTTTCTGGGCGCAGATATCCAGGGTCGCCGTCGCCCGGTCCGATGGCGGTCTCGAACATCAGGTTGAATGACTCGACCGGCTCGTCGGCCAGTGGCGTACCGCAGGACGGACATGCCAGTTCGTGTTCGGTGATCAGCGTCCCTGCCTTCGCAGGCGGCAACGCTTCTGCGTCCTCGACGTCGGTGTGGTCCTCAATGAGGTGGTCGGCACGGATGGATGCTGTACAACTTGGACACGTAACGAGCATGTCGTCGAAGCCGTCGGTGTGTCCGGATGCGTCGAGGACTGCCTTTGGAGTGATCGTTGGGCCTTCGATCTCGAAGTTGTCCTCCTTGACGGTAAAGCGATCGCGCCAGGCCGCCTCGACGTGTCGCTTGAGCGCTGCCCCATGGGGGCCATAGGTGTACAGCCCGGCGACGCCTCCGTACACCTCGTACGATGGAAAGAAAAAGCCACGTCGGCGGCCCAGCTCGGCCAAGCGTTCGCCTTCTCGTCGCGCTGCTCGTTCGTGGGGTTCAGCCATCGAATGCCTCCAGTAGATGCATGTCACACAGGATGCCGGCCAGCTTGCCCCCCGCGATGACCGGGACCTGTTCGACGTCGTGACGGACCATTTCCTGGGCTGCCTCCGCGACTGTCCGGCGGCGCGAGATCGTGACGACGTCGTCCGACATGATCGTCGCGACCGGATCGTCCGGGAATTCGACGTTGCGCGTCGGCAGCATGCGGTTGCCAACGCCTTTGATGCCCTCCCACGCCCACTCGGAATCCTGGTTGGCAATGGAGTCTCCAGTTCCTTCCTCGCCCTCGACGACTTCCGCGACGTCGACGATGTCGGCTTCGGTCACGATTCCCGTCATGTCGCCCGCCGCGTCGATGACGACTGCGTAATTGACGTCCCCATAGTAGATGCTCCGTTCGGCAGCGAGGATCGGGGTCTCCTCGAAGACCGTATGGACCGCTCTTCCGGCGACGCTACCGACTGTGGCGTCGACATCGACGGCGCCCCCGGCGATCGCCGCCACGACATCCGTGATGGTGATGATACCCGACAGTCCCCCATCGACGACGGGGACCCGTCGTGCACCGGTTTCGAGCATGTGGTTGGCCAGCTCACCGATCGACGCGCTCGGATGAATCGGTTCAACTGCCTCAAGCAACATGCTGATCTGTTCCTCGTCAGGTTCCTCGATCAATCGCTCGCGTGAGATGAGACCGCGAAACACGTCGCCATCCTCGGTCTCGCGCACGATCGGGACGGAAGAAAACGACCGTTCCTGCAGAATACGGAGTACGTCCTCGCGCGAACCCGGGACCGTTGCGGTCACGAGCTCCGACCGGGGGGTCATCGCCTCCTCGACTCGCATGGGACGCGATTGCGCGGCCGGCGCCTTGTACCCTCCGAACAGTACTTCTCGTTCGAAGTACAAACCGACGGGCTTATGTCTAAAATGAACGTTCGTGTACATATGGGCACGCAAGTCGGTCAGCCCCGTCGATCGGACCGAACGGTGATGGCCTCCGTCGACGAAGACGGGGCAGGGCGTCGCCTCATCATCGCCGACGTCAACCGCGACGATGCTTGGCTCTCCATGCCGATGGACGAGGTGTGTGCGGTAACAGCGTGGGCCTGAGCCCGCTGGTTTTTTCGTCCGGCCGACCAACCGTTACATCAATGCAGGGAACTCGATCTATCGGTGCGCAGCACTTGCCCGACCGACCCCACGATCACCGGGTCCGATAGATGGACGAGGAGACGGCGGCGTACTTCGCCGATATCGAGGCCGAGGTTGATCGGGCGTTCGCGGTCGCCGAACGTGCGCGCGAACGCGGGCTGGATCCAGCTGAAACGGTCGAGATTCCGGTCGCTAAGGACATGGCAGATCGGGTCCAGAACTTACTGGGCATTCCCGGTGTTGCAGATCGGGTCCGGCAGTTAGAGGCGCAGATGAGCCGCGAAGAAGCCGCGCTAGCCCTCGCCGAGGACTTCGCGGAAGGCCGGGTCGGCGAGGCCGAGACACCGGCCGAGACCATCGAACAGGCGGTCCGGACGGCCGTGGCTCTCCTGACCGAGGGAGTGGTCGCCGCGCCGATCGAGGGTATCGACGGCGTGGAGGTGGCGACCAACGACGACGGCACCGATTTCGTGCGGGTCTACTACGCGGGTCCGATTCGATCGGCAGGGGGGACGGCCCAGGCGCTCTCGGTGCTGGTTGCAGACTACGCGCGGTCGCTGCTCGGCGTGGGTCACTACCAGCCTCGCGACGACGAAGTCGAACGCTACGTCGAGGAGGTCGGCCTGTACGACAACGACACGGGCCTGCAGTATTCTCCGTCCGACGAGGAGACGCGATTTATCGCCTCGAACTGCCCGATCTGTCTCGACGGTGAACCGACGGGCGATGCGGAGGTTTCCGGGTACCGCGATCTCGATCGCGTCGCGACCAACCGTGCCCGCGGCGGCCTCTGTCTCGTCATGGCAGAGGGGATTGCGTTGAAGGCACCGAAGATCAAACGCTACACCCGCGAGCTCGACGAGGTCGATTGGCCGTGGCTCGACGATCTGATCGACGGCAACGTCGGCGGGGCCGATGACGAGGAGGATGCCACAGTGGAGGACAACGAAGAGGATCACCACGACACCGTGGGTGGTCTGCCCGTTCCCAAACCAAGCGAGCGGTATCTCACGGATTTAATCGCCGGACGCCCGGTGTTCTCCCACCCGTCGCGCCCCGGCGGCTTTCGATTGCGATACGGTCGGGCGCGCAATCACGGCTTTGCGACCGCGGGCGTCCATCCCGCGACGATGCATCTCGTCGATGATTTTCTGGCGACGGGCACGCAGATCAAGACCGAACGCCCCGGCAAGGCAGCCGGTGTCGTGCCCGTCGACTCGATCGAGGGTCCGATGGTGCGACTGGCCACCGGCGAGGTTCGGCGCATCGAGGACCTTGATGAGGCCGTCGAACTTCGCGGGGGCGTCGAGGCGATCCTCGACGTCGGCGAGTATCTCGTGAACGTCGGCGAGTTCGTCGAGAACAACTACGATCTCGCGCCGGCGGGGTATGCGGTCGAGTGGTGGCGCCAGGAGCTTGGGGCCGCTGGCGTCGACGTGACTGCGCTGGCGGACGATCCAGCCGTCGATCTCACGCATCCGACGGCCGAACGGGCAATTGCCTGGGCGGAACGACACGGCGTGCCGCTGCACCCGGATTACACCTACTGCTGGCACGACGTTTCGGCGGCGGATGTCGACCGACTGACCACGGCCGTTGCCGCCGGGGACGTCGTGGATGACGAGCTCGTCATTCCGCGCGAGGACGAGCTGATCGAGACCCTCGAGACCCTGCTCGTCCCCCACGTCCAGGGAGAGGACGTGATTCGGATTGGTGTCTGGCGGCCGCTGGCGCGCTCACTCGGCTGTTCGATCGAAGACTCCGTCCTCGAACCGCCGTCGACCCCCGCGGTCCGGGCCGACGGCGACGTCGCGGCCGACGGACTGACGGCCGTCAACGATCGGGCGCCGTTTCCCATTCGGGCGAAGGCGCCCACCCGGATCGGCAATCGGATGGGGCGACCGGAAAAATCAGAACAGCGCGAGCTCCGACCGGCGGTCCACACGCTGTTTCCGATCGGCGAAGCTGGCGGCGATCAGCGGGACGTCACGGACGCGACCCGTCACGCCGACTCGATGCGCGAGCACCCCGGGCGGATCGAGGTCGAAATCGGTGATCGGCGCTGTCCGTCGTGTGGCGAGCGAACCTACCGGTATGACTGTCCGGACTGTGGCGACCGGACCCGACCGCACTACGAGTGTGATGACTGTGAAACTGTCATCGAGGAGCCCGACGCGGACCCGCCCGCGTGTCCTCGCTGCGAGGCGGTGGTCCGGCCCGTCGGCACCCGCACCATCGACGTCGACAAGCGATACCACGAGGCGTTAGAGCGGCTCGGCACCCGCGAGGCCGCGTTCCCAATCCTCAAGGGTGTCAAGGGGCTGATGTCCGCCGCAAAGACACCCGAAGTGATGGAAAAGGGCGTCCTCCGGGCGACCCACGGGGTCTCTGCGTTCAAGGACGGGACGGTCCGGTATGACATGACTGACCTCCCGGTTACGGCAGTTCGGCCCGAGGAGATCCACGTCACCGCCGAACAATTCCGTGCGCTGGGATACGACGAGGACATCCACGGTGATCCGATCGTTCACGACGACCAGCTCGTCGAGCTGCGCGTCCAGGACGTCATCCTCTCGACCGGCGCCGGCGATCACATGGTCCGAACGGCTAATTTTGTCGACGATCTGCTGGCG
>SKNY01000100.1 GCA_007123105.1 Salinarchaeum sp.
CACGGCGTCCGACGTAAACGCCTAAGCCCTGGCTTTGGCAATCACGGAGCAATGCGGTTACAGGATTATTGGGGGATCGGGCCGAAGACGGCCGACCGGTTACAGGCAACGCTCGGGGAATCGGCAGCCGTGGCCGCGATCGAGGCGGGCGACGTCCGGACCTTGACCGATGCAGGGGTTGACCGTGGCCGCGTGACGGCCATCCTACGACGCGCCGAGGGGCAGGCGGGCATGGACGTACTCGCGACCCGGGACACCCAGGCGGTCTACAAAGAGTTGCTCGCATTGGCCCGCGCCTACGCCGTCACCGATCGGGCCGCCGATCAGCTAAGCGTTCTCACGCCGCTGCGATCGATTGCGCGCATCGAGGACCGCCTCGACACCGTCGAAACGGCCGTCGAGACCTGGTCAGCACTCTCCGAGGCAGACCGTGCAACTGTCCTCGAGATCTTTGCCGACTACGAGAGCCTGGCAGACGACCGCGCCGCGGTTATTGCGGCGATCGAACTCGCCGAGACCGGCCTCGATCGGGGGATCTTCGCACCGGTCGCCGATCTCGATCGGGACACCCTGCTGGCTGCCGTTGACGCCATGGGCCAGCTCGACGACGGACGCGTCCTCGAGGGTGTCGATGACGAACTGGATCGCTGCCGGTCGACGCTGACTGCCGTCGAGCGCCTCGAGGGCAATGCACTCGATGTCCTCGATCAGGTTCGCGAACAGGGCGTCCAGGGACAGGACGCGTTTCGACAGGCCGTCATTCAGTATCTCGTCCGCGAAACCGACGTCGATCTCGACACCGTACGTCGGGCCGCACCCGACGACGCCGCAGACGCCGCAGACTTCGTGGGCGCGACGCTCCGGTCGCTGGCCACCGAGCTCCAGGAGGCCGTACAGGCCCGGGAAACCACGGTAGCCGACGAACTCACCGACACCCTCGCGGCTGCTGCAGCGGCCATCGACGAGGCCGTATCGAGAGTCGACGAACTGGCGCTGTCCGTCTCGCTGGCGCGGTTTGCGATCGACGCCGACCTTACCCGGCCGACCATCGTCCAGGACCGCGACGCCGTGGCGTTCGAGGGAGCCCGCAACCTCGGCGTGGCGATGGCCGACGACGAGACCGTCCAACCGGTTGATTACGGAATCGGCGAGCACGGCCTCGAGGCGCCACCCACGGGCGAGGCCGTCGCTGTCGTCACCGGCGCGAATAGCGGGGGGAAAACGACCCTGCTCGAGACCGCCTGTCAGGTGACGTTGTTGGCAGCCATGGGCTTACCCGTCCCGGCCGAGCGGGCCGAAGTCAGCCGGTTTGACGCCATCGTCTTTCACCGGCGACACGCCTCGTTCAACGCCGGTGTCCTCGAGTCGACGCTGAAGTCCGTCGTTCCCCCGCTCACCGCCGATGGCCGAACGCTCATGCTCGTCGACGAGTTCGAGGCCATCACCGAGCCGGGAAGCGCCGCGAACTTACTCGACGGACTGGTCCAACTCGTCGTCGATGAAGCTGCCATTGGCGCCTTTGTCACCCATCTGGCCGCAGATCTGGAACCGCTCCCCGAGTCGGCACGCATCGACGGCATCTTCGCGGAGGGACTCGACGCGAATCTGGAGCTGGTCGTCGACTATCAACCGCGGTTTCACTCCCTTGGACGCTCGACACCCGAGTTCATCGTCTCTCGGCTGGTGGCCGACGCGGGCGATCCCGGCGAACGAGTGGGATTTGAAGCCCTCGCCGAACGTCTCGGGGCGGAGGTCGTCCAGCGATCCCTCACCGACGAGTGGAACGACTAGGCGCGGTCGGTCACGTATCGGATCTAACCACCGTGCTCACTGCACTGTCACGCTTTTCGCCAGGTTCCGTGGTTTGTCGATCGGTCGGCCCTTGGCATTCGCCACGTGATAGGCAAATAACTGCCAGTAGACGTTGGCGACGAGCGGCTCGAACACTCCGGTCGACGGCACGACGAACCGTTCTGCCACCTGGCCTTCGACCTCTGTGGACGTCACCGCAATGACGGGAGCGCCCCGCGACTGTACTTCTGTGACGGCGTGGGCCATCCGGTCCGGTGCGCCCCCGTCAGTCATCACAGCAAGCACCGGGGTCTGGTCGGTCACGAGCGCGAGCGGGCCGTGTTTCAACTCACCGGCCGCAAATCCCTCGGCATGATCGTAGGAGATCTCCTTGAGCTTTAACGCCCCTTCCTGTGCGACGGGATAAGCGAGGTCGCGACCGATGAAAAAGAACGCATCTCGATCGGCATACGTGGATGCAACCGCTGCCACCTCGTCCTCACAGTCGAGTGCTTGCTGGATTGCACCGGGGACCGCCCGCAATGACTCGAGCACCGTTCGTGCCCGTCCTGCGGGGAGCGTCTCCCGTCGCCGACCGACGTGCACGCACAGCAATGCCAACGTCGCGACCTGCGAGGCAAACGTCTTCGTCGCTGCCACGCCAATCTCCGGCCCGGCTCGGATGAACACGCTGTCATCGACCTCCCGTGTTACCGTACTGCCAAGTGTATTCGTGACGGCAAGCGTTCGGGCGCCGGTCCCGGCCGCCGTCCGGATGGCAGCCAGCGTATCCGCGGTTTCTCCACTCTGTGTCACCGCTACCACCAGGGTTCGCCACGGATCACGACC
>SKNY01000053.1 GCA_007123105.1 Salinarchaeum sp.
CACTCGGACAGTTCGACTTCCCGTCGGATCCGGCCCGCCATCGCCACGGGATCCTCCGCGTGGTGGAGCCGAATGGCAAGCGTCGAGGACGGGTCGTCGTCGTGGAGAGTGAGGCGATGTGCCTCGTGATCGACGCCCTCGACGGCCCGCTGTTTGGTCGCCCACCGTTCCAATGTTGTGAGGGCCGTTTGCTCGCTAACTGCGTAGAGCGTCGGCGTGTACCCGGTGACGAGGACCTCCCGAAGGTCGGTGCCCTCTCGTTCCCACAAGCGGACACCATCCTCGTGGAAATCGATTTTGAACGGTGCCTTCACCGGCGGAGTGGTCTCGTCGGCGCCACACCAGGTCCACCGTGATCGGACGCCCATACTGTTCGTTGTGCTGTCGGGCACAAAAGCGCGGGGCGGCGGTGGAGGCCGAAAGTGAATCTGTTCAGGCGGCGGTGTATGCGGTCCAGAACGCGGACGATGATTCCTGAATCGTTTGACACGCTGATTCGAGGGTATCGAGAGGTTCGACGGCACCGTCGGTGTTAATCGTCAGGACGGGGTCGACCTGTCCACCGGACTGTTCGGGGTTCATATCATACGTGGCCGCGGCGACGCCAGGCGTATCCAACAACGTCCGTTTGAGCACGTTGAGAAACGTGTGGTCCTCGCCGGCAATTTCCAGTTCCAGCTCGTCCTCGGACGACGATATGACCCGTAGCTCCATGTCGTACAAGCAGGCGGCGGATGGTGGTTAAGCATTCCGAACTACCAGAAGCTATCTGTCCCCCCGCTTATCGCTCGGGTATGGATCGGCTGCCGATTCTCTCCGGTTGGCAGATTGCCGTGACCGTCGCGGTAGCCGGGTCTCTCCTCATCGCCCTCTGGCTGGACCGAGACGGACGTGAGTGGCGCGACGCAATGCGATCCCGGCTTTTGTTCGGTGTTCCGTGGGGAACGCTGCTGGTGTGTGCGCTGGTCCTTGTGATCTATTTGTTCATCCAAGACGGCTGGTCGCAATGGGAACAACCCGTCTTCATCCCGTTTGTCAACTGGTCTTACCTCTATCCAACTGGCGTCGTCTTGGGTGCGTTCACCCATGCAAGTAACGCACATCTCATCGGCAATCTCACGGCTGCAATCGTGCTCGGAACGCTCTCAGAGTACGCATACGGGCACTATCCACCAGTTGATCACCAGTCGAGAGCACCACCTGCCGTCCGGGCATTTGTCGTGTTTCCCGGGGCCGTTCTGGTGGTCGGTCTATTGACCTCAATTTTTGCTTGGGGCCCGGTGATCGGTTTCTCCGGAGTGGTGTTTGCGTTCGCGGGGTTTGCGGTTATCCGGTTTCCGCTCTTAACCGTGGTGGCATTGGCTGTTCGTTCGGCCATCCGCGAGGTCGGATTGGCGATCGCTGATCCAATCGTTGTCACGGATGTCGCCCCGACAGTAACACCACCGGCATGGGCGGGAATTGCCGTCCAGGGTCACCTCATCGGGTTTCTGTTGGGCGCGTTTCTGGCAATTCTGATTATGTATCATCGGTCTGATACCCCTCTTGTCGCTCCGTTGCGGATCTGGGGAGGGGTCTTTGTGGCCGGGGTTGTGCTCGCGATGTGGGCCATCGGAACCGCTCCCGGTGAAGATCGTTACGTGCTCTATCGGGGGGCAGGGATGGTGATGCTCGCGATTCTCGCTGCGATCCTTGCGTGGGCCGGTTCAGCTCGTCCACGGCGCCGACTTGGTGTTTCCGACCGCCAACTCGCGATTATTATTCTGATGATTCCGCTGCTCGTGATGGTTCTTGTCGCTGTCCCGCTCAACCTGATGACGGTATCTGACGGCCATGTTGGACCGGCGAGCGTGACAGCTGGCGACTACGAGATCGGTTACACTCAGAACACTACCGTCGGGCTCGCCCCGTTCATCGAATTCCCCGGCGCCGACGAACTCGCTACTCGGCACACCGACGGCGTGATCGTGACAAGTGAAGATCGCCATCTTTGGACCCGCGCCAGTACGAGCAGCGATCTCGCCGTCAATCGCGAACTGACGGTGCGTGTCGGTGGTGTGACTTGGCAGGAGGACGTTACGGTCTCTCGTGAAGGGTGGATTCCTGACGGGGCCGATGTCGTCTATCGGGTAATCTTAGAGTCTGCGACCGACCAAAAGACGTTTGTTGCTTCTTCACAAGCCGCGGATGTGACGGTCGATGGCCACGATATTGCCATCGGAGCAAACGAATCGACGTTCATCGTCGTCGTGACAACACCCGAAGGCGTGGAAATGACGGGCAGTGTACCCGATTCGGACGAAGCGGCGGACATTGGCGGACTCACGATCGAACGGGTGAACGATCGTCTCGTAGCAGTCGGGGACGATTCTCGCGTGACGATTGCGGAACGAGAACGCCCGCCCGGCTACTAGCCGTTGCGCCATTCAATACGATAAAGTTCCACATCGATGGATGTCCGATCCGCTGTGTGGAACGGAAACTGGTGGGTGAGATCCATCTCGACGGCGACTTCGTCGGTGATCGTCCCACCAGTATCGGCAGCAAACGCGTGAATGAAGTCGCGACTACCCGCGTTGTGCATCGAATACGTCACACGCGCGATCCTGTTTGCCGCCGAGAGAAACGCTCGATCGGCGTGTGCATGGCCGGCCTGGGCACCGAATGGCGGGTTCATGACAACGGTCGCATCTGTCGTGCACAGTGGTGGTACCGTTGCATCACCCCTAATCCACATTGGACGCACCGGAGGCGAGAGCGACCGCTCGTTCCGTCGAGCGATTCGAATTGCTGTCCGATCACGTTCGATGCCCACCACGTGGGCTGGCTTACAAAAGGCACATCCGAGCGCCAAGATGCCAGGCCCGGATCCGAAATCGACGACTGTCCGGCCCGCAAGATCACCGCGTAAGGCAGCGAGGTTCACGACATGGGCAGCGATGGTTGGTGGCGTTGGATACTGCTCTAAGTCGAGCCGCGGCTCCTCGAACCGATCCACCGTCGCCAGAAGACGTTCGAGTCGCCGCTTCGATACCACGCGCGATCGTCGGTTAGTCGTCCTCGAGGGCGTCGGCGATCCGGGTCAAATTTTCGTTCACGTCGCGGAGTTCCTCCCGGACACGACCGAGTTCGCGAACCACGCGTTCGGTATCGAGCTCTGCCCCGCCACCACCGCCGCCTCCCATCATACCACCCATCATTTGGGCGAACGGATTGCCGCCACCACCCATTCCGCCCATCATGTCGCCCATGCCCGGACCTCCGCCTGGCTGGTCCTCCCGTTCTGCCTGTTCTTGTCGGATCTCTTCGACGCGTTCGCGAAACGATTGCTCCTCATCTTCCGCCGATTCATCGTCGTTAGTCATGCACTCGCGTTTCCCGTGCGGACCGAAAAGGATTGGGGTCGAGCCCTACTGGACGAACGCATCGAGCCCCTGCTGGACAATTGGTCCTTCGTCCGGCGAGTCCACAACATTGAAGCCGACAAGTTCTCTAAGATCCGTCACGTACTCGGTACCGCCGTGATCAAGCACGAGTAACCGCCCTTTGACGCCGATGACCGTCCCGTAGGCAATTGTAGCGGGGATTGGTTGCTGTGTCACGGAGAACCCATACGATAGTCGGTAGGTCTGGACCGGATTATATCGATTGAGCTGTGACGACCAGGTGCCGGTATCGACCGACGCAGCGAGGCTGTTCACCTTCAAACGAACGCCGACGCGGTCTGGATATCGGTTTGCGAGTTGACGTTCGATCCGACGGGCGATGCGCCCGTTCACCACATGTTCGAGCACCGCTCCACGGTCGGCCCCCTGCTCGGCGAGCCGATGTTCGATCCGTCGTCGTCTCGTGACACCGACCTTGATGAGATCGGGCGCAAATAGCGCAAGATACACCGCATGTGGTGCTGAACAGGCGTGAATCGGTAACGAACACCTGCCACGACACCGGGCACACACCCAGCTCCGGCTGTGTATCTCACACCGGGGGGTACGGTGGTCGGGACACGATACGTGTCCGTCTCCATTCAATCTGCCAGCACAATGCCGATCGCCGAGGCGATACCCGATTTTCTCACCGGTCGAAAGCGAAATTCGTTCGACCTCGCCGCCACTAGCGAGGATCAGCGCGGGAGTCGGCGAGCGGTCATACCCGACGATCTGCACGGTAAACGGTTTGACCGCATTACCAAAAGCATCGCCGATCGATGTCTTCACAGCCGGTCGAATCGAAGAGGTGATTCACGTAGCCGGGCGTGTTCTAGTCAATGGGAGAGCTCGTAGTCCTGCGGATCGGTCATCGTCCGGGGCGGGACGACCGCATGACCACGCACGTTGGGCTGACAGCACGTGCACTCGGTGCAGACCGGTTTGTGCTTGCTAGTAATGATGGCCGCCCGCTGACGACGATTGATGACGTGACCGAACGATTCGGCGGTCCCTTTACGACTGATCTCGTCGAGAACGCGGGGGCCTTTCTAAACGAATGGGCGGGGATGATCGTCCATCTCACCATGTATGGACTGCCGATTCAAGACCAGCTTCCACGTCTTCGTGAACGCTGCCCACCCGGTTGTGATCTTGCCATTGTAGTGGGTGCCGAGAAGGTTCCGTTTTCGGTCTACGAACTGGCAGACTGGAACCTCGCGGTGACAAATCAGCCCCACTCCGAAGTCGCAAGTCTAGCAATCATGCTCGATCGGTATTCGGACGGTACTGCCCTCGATGAGGACTTTATAGATGCAACCCACCGAGTGGTGCCACAGGCGGCGGGAAAACGCGTCGAGCGGACCCAGGAGTAGTTTCTTGACCGTAGGGTTTATGCGCGGTTGCGCCTGCTATCGAGATAATGGCTTTTGAAGGGCTGCTCGAGGATCCGGTGATTCAGAAATATCTCCACGAGCTGGTTGGGCCGACGGGGATGCCGGTCGCGGCGGCGCCGCCAGACGGTGAGGTCACCGACGAGGAACTTGCCCAGGAACTCAATCTCGAATTGAACGACGTCAGGCGGGCGCTGTTCATCCTCTATGAGAACGATTTGGCGAGCTATCGGCGGCTGCGCGACGAGGATTCGGGTTGGCTGACGTACCTCTGGACCTTCGAATACGACCAAATTCCTGAAAACTTAGAAGAAGAGATGCACCGCCTCCTCGAGGCCCTCGACGAGCGCGAGGAATACGAACGGATGCACGAGTTCTATCTCTGCGAGATCTGTTCGATCCGCTTCGAATTCGGCGAAGCGATGGATTTTGGCTTTGAATGTCCCGAGTGCGGCTCTCCGCTCGAAGCGATGGAAAATGAACAACTTATCGAGGCGATGAATGGACGGATCGAAGCACTCGCCGAAGAACTTCACGTCGAACGGTAATGGTCGTCCTGGCAACCAAGCTCTACGTCAAAGGTGATGCCCGCGAACGAGCGCTTCGGTCACTTGAGTCCCTGGTCAACCAGTTGGTTGGGGACCTCTCGGTTGAGGTGTCGATCGGGGTTCGCAACGACCAGTTCCCGAGCGTTACTGTCAGCGGGGAAGACGAGATCGTCGCACGGGCCGCATTACGGGAGGAATGGGGGGAGATCACACCCGACTTGCGGTCGGGTGAGACCTACGTCGGGACGCTCGAACATTGGGATGAATCCGGGTTTCACCTCGACGCCGGTACGAGGGTCCTGGTCCCTGCAGACGAACTTGGCCTTGGACCCGGCACGCCCGAGCAAGTCGTCGAACGATTCGGGCTCGTTCAACATCAGCGATTGGCGTTCGTCTACGGTGCCCCCGTCAGATTGGCGAACAGAACCCACGATCAGCTCTACGAGTTTCGACGCGGCACTGGTCGCGTCACCGTAAATAGTGTCACACGAGGTGAGGTTCGCGCAACCGTGAACCGGGCTGGCCATGCCGAGGATATCGTCACAGTTGAGCGGCTGGGCCTGCTCGAACAGAGTATCGTCTGCCGGGAGGAGACGGATCCGCCAGGCCTTCTGGCGGCAATCGGTCCGTATTTGCGGGGCGAGATGCGCTGTGTCCTGTCATGAGCTCACGGCGTCAAACGGCTGCGATCGGGCTGGTGGCGTTACTGTTTCTGTCGGGGTGTATGGGATTTGGAAGTGCGACGAGCGAGGAACGGCTCCTCGAGTCAGCCACCTATGACTGGGAGCCGGACACGGACGTGCGGATAGATCTGGGTGAGCGTGAATACCGCGCCGTTTATTCGTTAGAAAACCGGTCGACGATGAGGATTTATCAGGCAACACGGTACGGCACGGAACATCCAGTCCAGATCCGGTCACTCCAGTTTCGATATACGAACGGGACGGTGATCAATGCAAGCGCGATTGGGGTCGAGGAATCTCGCTCGGCGGTCTACCTCGATCTTCCGGCAGATGACGGTCAGGTCGCCTTTACCGCGCCCAAACGATCGAAATCCTTCAGCACCCAGGTGTTTGTTGAGGGCTCGTACGAAATTACCGTGCCCCCCGGCCATCGCGTCGACAACATCGTTCTTGGAACGGTCAGACCAGGTGGCTATGAGACCGAACGTATCGGGGATCGGGTACATATTACGTGGGAGGACGTAACTAGCCGATCGATCCGTGTCGACTACTATCTCGAACGTGACCTCTATCTCTTCTCCGGAATCATCGTTGCAGCCGTGATCGCCGGCGCGGTCGGCATGGGGTATGTCTATCGACAGATCAAAGAATTGCGGCGACAGCGCGAGGAGCTGGGACTTGATCTCGACGTGGATGACGACCGCCGCCAACCACCACCCGGGATGCGCTGATAGGAATGTTCAGGGGATGGGACCTGTAGGTTCTCGCATGGACGTGGGAATCGTTACCGTCGGGGATGAGCTGTTGAGCGGAGACATCGAGAACACCAATGCAACGTGGCTCTGTCAATCTTTGACCTCTCGCGGCGCGGTGCCAACCAGGCTCATAGTGGTTCCTGATGATACCGAGGCGATCGCCGCCGAGGTCCGGCGGCTGGTGGACACAACGGATGCCGTCATCGTTACCGGTGGAATCGGGCCCACCCACGACGATGTCACGATGGCTGGCATCGCTGCTGCGTTGAACCGACCACTCGAAGAACACGAGCAGGCATTGCACTGGCTTGAGACGGACGGAAGCTACTCGGCGGACCATCTCACCAGGGAAGCGGCAACACTACCGGCGGGCGCTACTGCAATCAGGAACGAGGTCGGGGTGGCACCCGGCGCACGGGTTGACCGGGTGTACGTATTCCCGGGCGTGCCGCGGGAGATGAAGGCGATGTTCGAACAAGTGGCTGAGGCCTTTTCGGGGGCTAGTCGCCACCGTCGGGTCCTCCATGTCGATGAACCGGAGAGTCATCTGGTTGATCGGTTCGCGGACGTCCGTGACCGATTCGACGTCGACGTGGGAAGCTATCCGGGCGGACACGTCGAGGTCGCGATCATCGGTCGGAATCCCGCAGAAGTCGAGGCAGCCACTGAGTGGCTCCGAGAACGTGTCGACCGCGTCTCACCGGAAGATTTGACGGACCCACGCGATCGTGAGGAGGATGCTGACGAGTAATACGATCGCCGCCCCAACCTCCGCCGTTACGTGTCCGGCGAGCACCACTGCCATACCACAAACTTCGGGGGCCTGGGTATAAGCATGGGCGATCCTGATCGACGTCGGATCGGCTTTCTCGTGAATCCGATTGCCGGGATGGGTGGCCGGGTCGGGTTAAAAGGTACTGACGGTCGGGTCAAGGAGGCCAAGAAACTCGGGGCAACTCCGGTCGCTCCCGCCCGAGCCGAACGAGCGATTGCTGCGCTCGAAGCAACAGACGGGCGGGTGGAACTGTTTACGTGGGGGCCACCCATGGGCGCCCAAATTGCCGAGAAATCTGGCCTCTCGGTGACGGTACTCGGTAAACCTGATGCAGCACAAACGTCTGCAGCAGACACCCGACGGGCGGTTGATGCACTGCTGGATGCTGAGGTCGAGGTCATCCTCTTTGCCGGTGGCGATGGAACGGCTGTCGACGTTGCCTCGGTAGTCGAAGACCGGGATGATGGTACCCCGATGCTGGGGATTCCCGCCGGGGTCAAGGTGTTTTCTGCGGTTTTTGCAGTGACACCAGAGGCGGCTGGCACCATTGCGGCCACATTCGACCGAACCGAACACCGAGAAATCGCGGACTTAGATGAAGACGCCTACCGGGCGGGCGAGGTTCGATCTCGGGTCCTCGGTGTCGTCCCGGTACCCGTTGCCGAGGCCGTCCAGGCGGGTAAGCAGCTGTCTGGCGGGACGGTCGAAGGGGTCATAGAAGGGACCGTCGCCGCGACCGATCCGGAACGGACCTACTTTCTCGGTCCTGGCGGAACGGTTGGTGCGATCAAACAGGCGCTTGGGTTCGAGGGCACAGCGCTCGGGGTAGACGTCTGGCGGAATGGCGACGTACTGGAGTACGATGCCACGGCCGACGACCTCCGTCGCTATCTGGACGAATCGCCAGTAATCGTCATCTCACCGATTGGTGGACAAGGGTTCGTCTTTGGTCGTGGAAATCAACAATTTGCACCCGACGTCATCCGTGCCTCGGAGGTTGACGTGGTGGCTGCTCCGACGAAACTCGACCAAGTTGGCGTGTTGCGCGTCGACACGGGTGACCCGACGCTTGATGAAGAGCTACGGGGATGGATGAAGGTACGAGTAGGGAGATTCGAACGGCGGCTGATAGAAGTGGTGTAAACTCCCTTTGACTCATATTAATCTCAATAGTGATCCTTAAGGCCATACCCAATCTGTTGAGCACATGGCCGACACCCGGAAAGTGCAGCGACTCGGACCGTCGACCCTCGCGATGACGCTACCAGCTGACTGGGCGACCGAGCACGGCGTCGAGAAGGGTGACGAGGTGTCGATCCGTCGCGGCAGCAAAGGGACGTTGATGGTGACAGCAGAGAGTGTCGTTACCGAGGAATCGGAAGCCACTATTCATGCCGATGACCTCGATGCGAGTTCACTCGAGCGTGCGATCGTTGCACAGTACGTACTGGGTCGTAGGATCATCCAAGTCCAGCGCGCGGATGGGCCACTCGAGAGTGCGCACATTAATGCCGTCTATCAGGCAGAAAATCAACTGATGGGGCTGGGTGTCATAGAGGAGACTCCTGACCGAATCGCCATCCGATGTTCGGTCGACTCGGAAGATTTCACCCTCGACAATCTCCTGGAACGGCTCGAAAACACGGGTCGAACGATGCGCGAAGAGTCCGTCAAAGCCATCGCACGGGGCGACCCCGACCTCGCCCAACGAGCTCTCAACCGTGAACGACAGGCAAATAAGATCTTCGTGTTGCTGCTGCGCTTGATCTTTACAGCGTTCCAGAATCCAAACCAGGCTCGCAAGGTGGGGCTGACCTCCGGATTTCCGCTCATCGGCTACCGTTCGATCGCAAAGAACCTCGAGCTCACTGCAGACAACGCGGAAGACATCGCCAAAACGGTACTCGAAACCGAAGGACATACGCTTTCGGTCGATGATACGGTCAAGCGACGGATCCGTTCGTTTACCGACGAGGTGAACGGCATCACAACGATGGCCGTCGAAGCTGCTGTCGAGCGTGATTATGACCGCACGATCGAAGTTCGGCGCCGATATCATAAAATCAGAGACACCGAAAAGGAAATCCTCGAAGACCTCCCGGAAATGCCAAATCATGAACTCCTCGCCGTCCGTGAAGTTCTGGTAAGCCTCCAACAAACCGCCCAATACGCCATGCGAAACGCCGAGATCGCGGCGAATCTGGCGCTTAATGAGGAATCAGAACACGTCGACATCACCTAATCGAAGTCCACGCGTCAGGATTCGCATAAGCTAAGGCCCCGTTAGCTCGCCGTTTTAATATGGCCAACCAGCATGGCGGGACGGCAACGGACAAACGACTCGGATTTGCGATCATCCTCGGTCTCGTCGTCGCCGTCGGTGGCGTCGCGATGCTGATTGATCCGGGCGAGCCCCTAGGTGCAACTGGATTTGCCGTCGCGATCATTGCCGGTCTCGCCTTGATCGCTGCGTTACATCTCGTCGGGTAGTGACGTCGCCGGTTCCCACGAGCAGCGGCGATCAGATGGGGTTAAGGCCGTCAATCCCGTAGCTTACTCCCGATGAGCACCTTGTCCGAAGAGGATCAACGTATCCTCTGTCACTTGCGACATCACGTCGCGGACGGAGACCGGTACTTTCGGTCAAGCCAGATCGCGGATGCAGTCGGACTTTCGACAAAACAAGTGGGTGTCCGATTGGGTCGACTACGCGGTGCTGTAGACGATGTCGTCATCGAACCGTGGGCTCGTTCGCGATCTACAACGTGGCACGTCCGTCCGGCGCCCTAATCCCCTCCAAACGTTGCGCGACCGTTGAATCGGCGCCTTTTTTACTGGGTTCCGCTGATGAGTACATGCTAGTCACGACGCTTTTCTCGTCGTCGACTAGCGAACTCCCGGATCCCGCACCCACACGTGGCGGGGGCCTCCCCCCACCCGTCACGTCGCGAGCACCGTTATCCCTTTGTACTGGGCCGTCGGCTCGCCCGCTTTTCGATTTCACCTTTCACCGCCGCCACGTCGAACTCGTGATCGGGTCGTAAGCGAACGACGTCAAGGAAATCCCGGGCGGCAAGTAATTCCTCGGTCGTATAATATACGAACGCGTCTGCAACTGCTGACCGTACGCCGATTGCTGGGGCAAGGACGGCAAGTGCCGAGGCAAGATCGTACGCAATCGCGCCCTCCATGCCGTCGGGATCCACACTTGTTGCATCAATAAAATATAACGCATCATCGTAGACGAGCACGTTTTCTGCGCGCACGTCTCCGTGAGCGAGTTGATGATCGTGCATCCGCCGTAACGATTCGAATAGCACCGGCGACCAGTCGGTGACCTCCTCGGCAGCGAGTTCCTCAAGTGTTTGATAAGCTGGCAAAAATTGGAGAACAAGGACCGCGTACTCGCCGGTCTCGAAGGCTTCGATTGGAGCGGGCGCGTTGAGACCGATACGTCGCATCCGTTTGGTCGCCTCGAGCTCGTGGGTCGCCATCTGGTACGGGCTTTCGAAGTGTTCGAAAAAGCCTTCACTACCTGTGGTGACTGCCCCAAGATTTCTTGCCCCCGTAAACACCGCGTGGACCAATGCGTTTTGTGGGGTCAGGATCTTCACGAACCATTCCTCATCAACTACGCACGGCGTTGACAACCAGTTGTCGGCATCGAGAAATTCGACGCGGACGCATTCCCGTTCATACCGCTGGAGAATCTCGAGCGTCACCATCTCGAGTTCCGTCCATGGGATGGTCCCACGGACGAGCCGACGGAGTTCCATCGTCGGGAGAAGGGAAGCGGCCGATTTATAGCCACCGACCGACCGCACACGCTTAACATCCCAACGGTCCACCTTGAGATATGATCACGAGCGATCGGATGGCGGCTATCGATCGCAATGCCGCCGCCCTTGGCGTCCCACAGCGGGTGCTGATGGAATCGAGTGGTAACGCTATCGCACGGGAGGTCCGCGAGTTGATGGCACCCGGTTCGGCGGTCGCCTTCGTCTGCGGTCGGGGGAACAACGGCGGCGACGGGTTTGTCGCCGCTCGCTTTCTTGCGCAGTACGATGTGTCGGTCACGTTGATCGGCCGGCCCGAGACGATTTCGACTGATATCGCCACGGCGAACTGGGAAGTGCTCGAATCGGCTGCATTCGATCCGACCACTGTTGTTGATTCGGCAGACCTTGACATCACGGCACCCGATTTGATCGTCGATGCACTGGTGGGAACCGGCATTACTGGCGAGCTCCGCGAGCCACTGGCGACGGTCGTCGATCGATTGAATGACTTAGAGGCGCCGATCCTGTCGATCGATGTCCCGTCGGGAGTGGACGCAGATACCGGGGCGTCCACAGGTTCCGCCATCGAGGCCGATTACGTGATCACGTTTCATGACTCCAAACCCGGGCTCGCAGCACTCGATCTCCCTGTGACTGTCGCTGATATCGGGATCCCACCCGCAGCGGAACGATTCGTCGGTCCCGGAGACCTCGGCAGTCATCGACGCGATCCAGAGAGTCACAAGGGCGACGCAGGCACGATATTGGTGATCGGCGGTGGACCGTACACTGGGGCGCCAGCGCTGTCCGGACTTGCCGCCCTGCGAAGTGGCGCCGATCTTAGTTTTATCACCTGTCCCGCCGCTGTCGCCGATCGGATCGCCGGTTATACGCCAAATCTGATCGTCACTTCGCTCGATGGGGATCGCATCGAACCGGAGCATGTTCCGACCCTCCTTCAGCAGGCCGAAGACGCCGACGCCGTCGTCATTGGCCCCGGCCTTGGAGACGCCGATCCGACAAGCGAGGCGGTTGCATCGTTTTTATCCGGATGGAACGGCCCTTGCATCGTCGACGCAGATGCGCTCGCCGTGGTCCGGGAAGTCGAAACGGCGGCTACTCTCGTTTGTACTCCCCACGCGGGCGAGTTCGAACGGATGGGTGGACCGCCGCTATCGCCGATCGGTGCAGACCGCGAGTCGGCCGTGATCGAGTATGCGGATGAACTCGGTCACGTATTCGTCGTCAAGGGCAAGCACGACGTGATCAGTGACGGAGAACAGGTCAGAATAAACCGAACCGGCAATCCCGGGATGACTGTCGGCGGAACCGGCGACGTACTTGCTGGTGTGATTGCGGCATTGCTTGCGCGTGATGAGTACGACGCCATTTCGGCTGGCGCTGTCGGGGCGTACGTGACCGGTAGCGCAGGAGATATCGCCGCGGAAGCGCAGGGGAATGGATTGCTCGCCACCGACGTCATCGAGGCGATTCCTGGGGCATTCCGAGGTGAGACGGATGAGTGATGAATTGACTCACACCGAGGATGGGGCGGCACAAATGGTTGATGTGGGGCGAAAGGCGACGTCGCGACGCCGGGCCGTGGCGACCGGCGAAATCCATCTCGACCCCTACACGATCGAACTTGTCAACACGGATGCGTTGGAAAAGGGGGATGTGTTGGCGACCGCCCGCATAGGCGCCATCCAGGCGGTCAAACACACGTGGGAGACGATACCCATGTGCCATCAAATACCGATTACGAACGCGGAAACGACAATAGATTTGCATGAAGACGCGATCCAGCTGACGGTTGCGGTTGAGACGATCGGACAAACCGGCTGTGAAATGGAAGCCATCCAAGGGGTGACGACTGGCCTGTCCGTAATCTGGGACATGGTGAAATCCGCCGAAAAGGGCGACGACGGATCGTACCCAGGGACATCCATCGAGTCGGTACGGGTCGTCGACAAAACCGTCGAACCGATCGGGAGCTAAGCGTTTATTTGTGTTCGAGGACAGGTATGAGTATGGTTCCGGAACTTGGGGATGGATTGCTCGTGGGAATTGGCTTCGGGATTCTCGGCATTTCGTTCTGGATCGTCGGCCTATTTATATTCTATAAACTATTCGGCCATTCTGATGCTATTCTCACCGAAGACAATTAATCTGCGACCGAAAGGTCAGCGGCACGGCTCCGGGCCTGCTCAATCACACGAATCGATCCTGCGAAATCGATTTCGACATGTTCTGATCCGTATCGTACATCGTTAACGCCGGCGTGATCGTGAATCCACGAGACCAGTCCCATCGTGTCCTCGGTGAGGGGGAGCATCAATCGCTCACGTTGCCTCGCGGGGAGTTCTTCGTCGATCCGATCCCGCAGTGGTTCGATGCCTGCGCCAGTCTGTGCACTGATGGTCACCGGATTCGGTGCGAGATCGGTTAAGGCGGCCAACCGTGTTTCGAGCGCGGCATCGTCAACCTGGTCAACCTTGTTAAATACGGTGAGGATGGGGGCTTCATTACGTTCATATAGGGTATCATGACAGGTGACCAATTTAGATCGGATGTCCTCGACCGGCTCGGAGATATCGACGACGAGCAACACCAGGTCGGCGTGATACACTTGCTCGAGCGTCGATCGAAACGATTCGACCAGCCAGTGTGGCAGCTCACGAATGAATCCAACCGTATCAGTGACGAGGACGTCCCGGTCGTCGACGTTGGCCCGCCGGGTGGTCGTTCCAAGCGTCGTGAAGAGTCGATCCCTGGACTCAGCCGTTGGGTCAAGGTCCGGATGCAACCCGTCATTGGCGTCAATCTCGAGGTCAGTAGCCAGCTGACGGAGGAGCGTCGACTTCCCCGCGTTCGTATACCCGGCGAGCGCCACGAGGTAGAACCCAGACTCGCGTCGTCTCGTTCGCCATTCGGCTTCGTCTTCAGCGATCCGTTCGAGTTCATCGCGGATGCGGCTAATCCGGGACTTGATGTCCCGTTCCCGAGTCTCATCGTATTCGCCCAGCCCCATGAACCCAGGATGCTCATCCCGTCTGGCAAGGCTCACCTTCGCAGAGACGCGGGGGAGTTCATACCGCAGCTCGGCCAATTCGACTTGCAGTTGTGCTTTTTTCGTTTGGGCACGTTGGGCAAAGATCTCTAGAATTAGGGTAAATCGATCGATTACTGTTACCCCATCTGGCAACTCGGTCCCGATGTTATACGTTTGGTACGGTCCCAGCCGATTATCCAGGATGACGGCGGTCACATCGTGCTCGGACGCGAGCTCAGCCAGTTCCGCGATCTTCCCGTCCCCGAAGCCGAACGCCGGATCCTCAACTCTCGTCTGTGTGACCTGATCGATTACTTCATAGCCCGCAGCCTCGGCGAGCTCGGTGATCTCCTTGAGGTCGGGCGTTCCTGATTCCGTTCGCTTGCCGATAATCGCCTTCATAGCAGTAGTCTCCGTGCTCCGTACGCCGCGTGATGGGCGGCATCTACGGCTTTCCGTTCCCCGATACTTTCGACGTATTTGAATTCTGTGTCGAACGAGACGCTGATGCGCTGTTGGGATGCTTCGTAAAACTCGCCACGCTCGGCGACGATTGGTCCTCGTGGCGGGTCGGGCAATGCATCGACTGCCTCACGGACGAGGTCGATGGCGTGTTCGAGTGTTGGAGCCTGGTGGCTCCGCGCATACCCCATACCAGAGATCGACTCGATTCGATTGGAACCAATCGTTGCTGCTACGGCCACGCCGACCATCAGGTATGCACCATTCTCCTCGTGGCGACCGCTGATATCGACACCGACGACGTCAACCCCGCCGGTCCGCCACCTCGGCTACGCCCGGCCGTTGCATAGTGTATATACGGCCCCGATTGTATTGAATCTCCTGCCTCCGGCGGCTCGTCATCGTGATCGAAGCCCGTCCTCGTCCTGAATAATTTTCGTCTCTGCCGACCCCGCGGTATGTTCGTTCACGAGATCGTAGAATTCGTGTTGCATGCCAGCCGGAAAGGTGATCACTCCGATCCAGGATCCATCAGCCTGCCATTCCTCGCGTTCGAGCTCACCGAAACTTCGGATTCTGGCTTGTGCACTCCCGGCGTGGTCGGCGGGCACCTGTACAGCGATCGTGACTTCATCGAAGCGGATTGGAATTAGCGGCCGGAGTGCGTCGACGGCATCGTCGATCTGTGTTTCTACTGGTTCCATCGGATCGACCCGGAATCCCGCTTCCTCAAGGGCACTTTCGATCCGGTCGGGTGGGTGTGGCGCATCGTTCATTTGTGGATTGATTGCATTGCGGGCGATGTGGTCGATCAGCTGCCGACGCTTTTGCTCTTGCATCTCGGCACGCTGTTCGGCCGTGATCTGAATATCACCCCGTTCGATGACCTCCGGGATGATTGCAAGAGGATCAGTCGTACCAAAGGCGTCTTCCAAATCGGTTTCAGCCGGCCGGTCTCCGCGGCTCGCATCCTCGAAGACGTCCTCTGCTGCAATGACGTCCTCGAGCTCGCCCTCGAAATCACCACGTTTGATCGCGAGTGCAGCGTCCGGATCGACGAGAACTTCGAAGCGTGCCCCGTGGCTCTCGAGACGGGCGGTGACGGCGTCATCAAGGGAGATCATACCCAATGTTTCGGATCGGTCGACAAAGGTGTTTCTTGGGAACACATCGCCGAGGAAGACTTATGCCCGGGCCATTCAATGCTTCGAACCAAGCACTGCAGTCGCTGGCGAAGATCTATCATGTGGGAAACGCTCGACGCTATTTCGGACCCGCTCGCCTGGTTGGCAATCGCTGCGTTTCTGTTCACGATGTTGGCCGATTTGTTCGACCGAGAGCGGGTCGCGGTCAACATTGGGGTGATCGCGTGGATCTCGTTTGCCGTGTTTTGGCTGTCGATGTTTCCCTATTTTTACTTCGAGTTTCAGAGCCCCATCCAATCAGTCCTTAGTCTCGCAGCTGTCCCACTCTGCCTGGTGGCGGCATATCATCTGCATCGCGGACGGACCTCACTGTTGCTGTTATCCCGGGCAGTTGGGTTGATGGGTCTCATTTACCTTCCAGCGATGCTCTACGAACCATTTACCCAGTGGCTCATCGAGACCGTTGCGTATCAGACACACGTCGGGATGGAACTTCTGGGCTACACCCCGGGCATCGAAGAAGGGCAAAATGGCTATATGAGCCGATTTGCATTTGACGGCTATTCCACGTACATCATTCTTGCCTGTACGGGGATTGGTAGCATGGCGATCTTCGGCGGGTTGATCGCGGCAACCGATGCAAGTTGGGGACGCAAGCTCCTCGGCATTGGGCTTGCCGTCTCGATCATCTGGATACTAAATCTCGCGCGAAACGTCTTCGTTGGGCTGGCCGCACCGCTTGGCTGGTTTGACTACCCGGCCTTAGAAGCACTTACGCTGGCCATTGCTGGACCTGGAATGCGAAATTCCTATTTCATCTCCCATAACGTCATCTCGCAAGGTCTGGCTGTCGTGGCGCTCGTTGGGATCGCGTATCTCTGTATGCGAATCGTCCCGGAGATACTGGATGTTCTTGATGAGGCGCTCTTCGTCATTACCGGTTCGGAGTACGACTTGCGAACCGCACTCGATCAACCCGCGGTCCGCGCGGACGGAGGTAACGACGAAGGCGTTTCGGAGTGATTTTTCCCCAGTGATCCATTTCGTGATGTAATGTGGCCTTGGGGACACGTCGCCAGTGCCTATCTTTGCTGGCTCGTATACGCACGGATTTCCGACGCGGATGCAGAAGAAGAGGTCGCCGTCGTCATCGTTGCATTTGGTGCCCTTTTTCCGGACCTTGTCGACAAACCGCTCGCTTGGTACGTCGGAATTCTTCCGACGGGTCGAAGCTTGGCACACTCGTTGGTCGTGTTGGTTCCGCTGGCGGTGATTATCTACTGGATTGGAAGGAAGTTTGGGCATAGTGAATGGGGCGTGGCGTTTGCGATCGGCGCGATCAGCCACGCGTTGTTGGACGCTGCACCGGCGTTGTGGCGGGCCGATGATTCGGCAATGTTCCTCTTCTATCCGCTAATCCCCATTGAAGGATATGGCGAACGCGGCACACCGACGGTGTCCGAGTTGCTGCTCGGTTCCCTTTCGGAGCCTTACTTCCTCATCGAGATTCCACTGGCCGCAATCGCGCTCGGCATCTGGTATCGTCGAGGATGTCCGGGTCTGGGGGTATTTCGGTCGGTTGTGGTAAGGCTGTGGCAGGTCGTCCGACCTACCAAGATTCGTTGATGGAACACTCATGCCGTGTACGATTAGCACGGCCAGACTCGCATATGTGAGATCCGTGCAGTTCGCTCCGTAGTGGTGGCCTCCTTTTGTGGATCGGCAATTATCCCCACGATCACCGTACCAATCGTATGTATTTTGTCAGCCAACGCCTTGGCGTCGCGGTTGTCGGTGGGTTATCGAACCCAGTCAAGATCGCGATCACGCTTCAAAATTCGACCGGAACGTAAGATGTCGATGCGGATTCGGTTGCTGGACTTGGCCCTAGAGTCGTTTCAGTTCGAGGTTTCTGAACCAGATCTGTCCGCCGTGATCCTGCAATCCGAGCCGACCTCGCCTTGGGAGGTCTGTCATCGCGTACCCAGTGAATTTGTTTTCTGTCCCATCAGGATTTTCCCCGGGGGTCGTCCATTCATCGATATCCACGTCGACTGTCGTTTCTCCGTTTAACGAAGATTTGATCATAGAACCTTCACAGCGAAGTTCCATCTGGTTCCATTCGCCCGCCGGTCTAGTTGCGTCCACTGCGGGAGCAACCATGTCATACAGTGCCCCGCACTCTGCTTGGGGCGGTACGTTATCACGTTCGTGGGTGTCGAGAATTTGAATTTCCATTCCAGTCGCCCGATCCGTTAGCTCTGACCAGCGGAAGTAGACGCCGCTGTTACATTCCGGTTCGTGGCGATACTCAAAGCGGACGTGGAAATCCCCGTAATAATTCTCTCTGCACAAAAATGAACCATTACCCGGACGCTCAAGGTGAATGCAGCCATCGGAGACGGTCCATCGATCCGGAAGCCCGGTTGCGAACCAGCCGTCTAACGATTCACCGTCGAAAATTGGCTCCCAATCAGCCATGCCCGTCAGTTACTGGAGGTCCCTATCAATGTTGTGAAGATTTACTGTCGGGTTGTCACGATGAGGGCATTATTATTAACCAGTCGCCTAGGCTAATCCTACGAGTCGTGGTTGACTCCGTACGTCTGCATTGACATGCTATTCATCTAACTGTGCCTGATATTCATTCATTTTGCAGATACTACCAATGGCTACTGGGCACCGAATAATACCTATCATGCGAACCGGAAACCAACAGGTCGGAAAGCGCGTCGTCGATTCTTCTGGCGAAGCGATCGGATGGATCTCGGGGGAGGAGGATGATCGTTTTTATGTCGAACCAGACCCCGACATCAGTAGCTCACGACGACAAGAACTCGGCTGGGATCGTCCACAAACGTTTCACTTCGTGGTCGACGATCGAGATGTGGCAGCGATTACCGACGAACGCGTGCAACTCAGTTAAGTGACCTATGTCCTTTTCCAGGCGATGCTGGCCGCACGTAGATACTGATTAGGGGTCGAATTTCGCGATCAGTTGCACTGCTAAGATCCGCCATTACCGGCTTGGGGTTTCCAGTTGACGATCCCACCACCGGAATTCGATATACAAGAGAGGTTACCTGTTTGACGCGTTCAGTCACCACTGCTTCGCCAGTAAGACGGAATGGTCTATGTAAGGTACCGAGGCACCCTTATCGTTCAGCCTCGAACAGCGCCATCGAGTCATCAATCGCTTTTATCTTTACCAGGTGCAATCTTCCTTCCTCATCGGAGTGAGCGAAGCGAACGGAGGAGAGTGGATTATCTGCACGTCGCGTCATCAAATGGGAAAGCCCCACCCGCAACGTGCGACGCGCGTAGGGTTGGGTAGTTCACTCAACGCACGATTACCAGGTTGGTCAGCACCATTTCTCTTCACCCGGGACCTATCCTGTCCGTGAATTGAGATTGTATTGAACCCTCGATCGTCTAGAGTACCGTATTCTCGGGCTGCCCATTCGCGTGTGAGTGACTCTATCATTACACTCTGTTATAATCGTGGGCTGTGCCGTTGACGGATTCGATGACGTCGCTTTGAGCCGGCTCTGTACCGGTGGATCTCTTCGCATCAATAATTTTTTATTTCGGTCCGACGATGCAGTTCGAATCGAGCACCGTATCATCCCGTTGTTGCAAAGGGCGACGAGGGAGACGACTTTTGACGAACACATCGTTACCGACTACGATGTATTCTGGACTACTTTCTATTGGAGTCCCAGTATCTCTATCCGCCCCAACAGGCCGATGATGGTTTACGTCGATTCCAATGCATCGAGGCACCTACCAATGGTTCTCTCGTCACCGAACCCCCCTGCCTTCGTGATGACCTGCACCCCGTCGGCAACGCCACCTGTAAGTTGGCCGATCGGAATGCCGGTTTCGACGGCATGCCCACTCAGCAATATAGAACGCGTACCGAGTGCTGCGAGCACCGACTGGGCGGTATCTCCTCCTGCCATGACCATCCCCCCGAGCGACCGTCGCCCGATGAGATTGGAGGCGACGGTACCGAGCGTTGCACCGATCCGTTCGGCGGCTAAATCGGCTTCGATCGCGTGCTGCTCTGCAAGCGATCGCACCATCCCGGTTGGATCCGAGCCATAGACTGAGGTTACGACCGCCCGGCCGTATTGGTCGATTGTCTCGCCGGCCCGGCTGACCGCCCTCGTCACCGCTTCTTCCTTGCCCAGGATGGTCGGCTCGAGTGGGAGCCTAATTACCTCCTGATCGGGAAGGTTATCGATCGCTTTTCGAGTAATCGGATTGGTGCTGCCAATGACCCCGAGCAACCCGTCACGATTGATGGGTCGTCGACTCGGAGGTTCGCCCCGATTGAACGGCGATCGGGCGGCAATGTGGGTTGCGAGCCCGACGCTGCCGACCGGCACTATTGGACGGTCGACGACTTCGATGGCTTTCGCCAACGACTCGAGGTGTCGGTCGTGAGTTACATCAGGCACAACAATAGCTGGTGCGGAGAGGTCCCGAAACCGACCCACAATTGAGTCCGACCCACGTGCTACCGTTTCGATCGAGACACGGTGAACTGTCATGTCATCAGCTGCAACGAGATCCGGGAGAAATGATGTGGTAGGTGGGCGTTCGGCGGCGGAGTCGGCCATCACATCAGTCACCAGCGTCCCGTTGACGAGATGCCATCCGCAATTCGTGGTTCGACCAACCGTGGGAGCAGCGGGCACAACAAGTGCCAGCGGTGGTTCGGTCGCTGACGTCGCCTCGATGGCGGCTGTAACTGTTACGGCGACATTTCCGCGAAGGGTGGAATCAATTTTAAAATAGTGATGATCCGCAGGGACAGCTGCGATTGCCTCGCGCACAGCCCCCGCTGCTCCGGCTGGACCGCTGGTTCGACCGCCCGTGTTGACTACGACGACATCCACATCCGGTAGTGAGTGATCAGCCGCGACGAGCACTTGCGTGCGGTTCCCGGTCGCAGCAAAGGCGTGTCCGGTGTCACAGCCTCCGGTTAAATCATCAGCAACAACGAGCCCCCTGACCATGATGCTCGGTCTACTGCCACTCTCATGAACGGACCGATCATAATTCCGGCACGGAGGTGTTTTCTACGGTGGAGAACCTCTCGTGTTGTACGGAGGTCACATGACGCGCGAGGCCGCCTTGTCCGGGTTCCGTGCGATGATCGATGCTGGACTCGCATTCGTAAACGCGGAGTTCCGGATCGAGCACGCCGTGTCGGAGGCCGACGAGCAGCACGTCGTTGACTTCGTTCGGACGCACGAACAGACCATCGAGCGGCTCGTCGTTGCGCCAGCGTTTGTCACTTACAAACGATCGGCGCTTACCCAATTCGAGCACGTCATCGATTGTATCGAAGCCGACGAACCGCTCTCCGATCATCGTCGGACTCTCATCGCAGCCGATCCACTCCTGCCGGCGATTGACAGCGAATCGGAGGACCGGCTTAACGCGGTGGGGTCGATTTGGTCGCGGATTCAATGGATCCAGATCGCCTTTGAACCGATAGTGACAAGCGAGTCTAACGATTTCTGGCCAGCACTGACGACCGTCTTTGACCGAAGGTCGGCTGAGGATCGGCTGTTGCCTGCGCTTGCATTTGCGGCCCCGGCTCGCGAACATCCCGGGGCGTTCCAGTTCACCATCGAACTCGGGGCCGTGGACGATCAATACGTTCCTGCGTCCTTACACAGTGGATCGTTGGAGTACACGGACGAGGCCATCCGGGCCTTAACCCGTGGTGAGCGTCGGCTCGACTCGCTGATCAGGCGTCAGCTCGATGAACGATTTACAGATACCTCGGCTGCCAACTGAACCGGGCCGCACGACAATGCAGTAACCCGAAACGCATTGGTTGGCCCGGGAAGGATCTCTCACTATGGACCGAGAAGGTTGGCGGAGATGGAACGATGCGTGAACGATTCCTTCGGGCTGCCCGCGGCGAACGGACGGACCGACCTCCTGTGTGGATGATGCGACAGGCCGGACGGTATCTCCCTGAATACCGCGAGCTACGGGCCGATTACTCGTTTCGGTCGGCAATTTCAACACCCGAGGTCGCGACCGAAATTTCTCTCCAGCCGTGGCATCGGTTCCATCCAGACGGCATCGTGCTCTATTCAGACATCCTGACTGTGTTGGAACCGCTGGGGCTTTCCTATCGGATCGAATCGGGAGTCGGTCCCGTCATTGATGAACCGCCAATGGGTCCGGACGATTTTTGCCATCGTCCGAACGCGGTTGCCGAGGAACTCGCGTATGTCGGCGATATCCTCGACCGCCTGCGGGTGGAGGTGGCTGATGCAGCAGCACTCATTGGATTCGTCGGCGGGCCGTTCACCGTCGCGGCCTACGCGGTCGAAGGACAACCATCCCGATCGTTCATGTCAGTACGACGGCTTCTGCACACGGATCCAACGGCCTTTGCGGAGATGCTCTCGGTCATCGCGGATGCACTCGTCGAACTGGCCATTCTCCAGGTAGAACACGGCGCTGACGTGATTCAACTCTTCGATACGCATGCGGGATTGTTGTCACGGGAAGATTACGCTACGTTTATTTTGCCGGTACAACGGCGCATTCTCGCTGCGATCGACGTCCCAACAATTATTTTCGCCCGCAACATGAGCGGCCGGTTGGATCAGCTTGCTGCCACCGGCGCGAACGTGATTGGGCTTGATTGGACCGTCGAGATGGCCTCTGCACGCGCGGAGCTCGGCGATCGATCTGTCCAGGGGAACCTCGATCCGGCGGTGTTATTCGCGGATCCCGCAACCGTTGCGGAGCGAACTCGTGCGATAATCGACGCAGCTGGTAACACCGGTCACATCCTCAACCTCGGCCATGGCGTCGATAAGAACACCCCCGTGGCAGGCGTCGAAGCGTTCTTCAATGCGGTCAAGGACATCGACCGTGGTCACTAGGGTGCGTTTCGGCAGAACGTCCGATCGCCATCGTGACACACACAGCGGCGAAGTTGAAACAGCTCAGGTTGGACGCCTGCGAGCAATGGTTCGACAAGATCCGCAAGCACAGCCGGAAACAACTCGTCGTCATGCGGTACGGGGATCCGGTGAAACGAAAGGCCTCGATCGGTGGCCTCGGCGGCGAGCTCAATGTCGAGCTCAGAAAGCGTTTCGGACTGTTCGTGCATAAAACTGACCGGTTCCACAACCACCTGATCGGCAGCTGATCCCACGACAACGTCCTCAATCGCCGGTGTTGTCCATTCGATCCCTCGGTTCTCATGGTTCTGAAATCCGATGGGGGCTGCCGGTACGTCCGCCAATGCACCGACGGCGGCACAGTACTCCTCGACGTACGAGACATACCGACTCCCGGCATCGACGTGTTTCATCGGAGTACCGTGGGCCGACCACAGCACGCTGGTCGCAGAGTCATTCGGATCTAGGTCGTGGCGTTCGAGGTACGACCGGAGGTTAGCGGCTCGCAGACGGAGATAATCCGGGTGACGGTGCCAGCCGGTGAGCTGGGTCACCTCTGGGTCCCATGCGGGATCCTCGCTGCAGAACCGTTCGACCTCTTCGGCCGCCGCTACCGTCGTGGTCGGGCCACAGAGCGGATATAAGGACAGCGCAATCACCTCAGTACATCCGGCATCACGGAGCGTGGCAAGGGCGTCAGCGATCGATGGATCGACGAATTGGTAGGCCGTGGTAACCCGGAGATCGAATCCTCGTTCGTCGAGTAGTGTGGCGAGGGCGTCTACTTGGTGCTCGGCCTGTTCGTTGAGCGGCGAGCCTCCGATTGCTTCGTATTCTTCGAGCAAGGCCGGTGTTCGACGGTCGACGAGGGCTTCGATTCGGGCATCAGGGTCGGTCACGTCCTCGAGATCCATGTTTTGACGGAAGATCCTCTCGAGATACCGTTCTACGCTCTGTCGATCTGGGGACGATGGTTCGCCGAAGTGGATCACAATCAACCCCGTATTCATGTGATTCTGTAAGCGGGACAGAGGAAAACCGTTCGGACATCAAATGGCAAGTCGGAGCGTTTAGGCCGAATGCTCCCGGACAGCCGACAACCTATGGACACGCAAGCGATCCGAAAGATGCGACTCCGACACATGTTGATCATTTCTGCCTTCGTCATTTTCGCCCTCGTCGATTGGTTTCAGCAGGCCGTCCCCCGATGGGAACTACTCCTCGCGATCGGTTTCTTGGGAATGTGGATGCTTGGGATACGGTACGAACGAAATGTCGTCATCATGGCAGATCTCACCACAGAGGAGGAGCTCAAGGAAGCCGAAGAAGTCGGATACTGGTGGGTCGGATGGAAACCACGCTCGGAACGGGACGTCAAGTGAGCTAATCTCGGGGGCGGCACCGTTAAACCGATGGCCCGATCTGAGTAGTTTATGACAGATCAATTCAGTTCGGTCGAGCCGCTCACCTATCAGTCCTCCGTGGAAGAACCCTCACCACTCGCGTGGTGTTGGTTTTCTAGTCCGCGGGCGATCGTCGATCGAGACGCACCGGAAGGGCCGATGATCTTGGCGGGGGCCGTTTCGGGCAAATCGTCGACCAGTTCGGGTGACATTGTCATTTTGTGGATGAATTTAAAGACTGGTCAGACGGGGTCCCGGTCACTGCATGCTAATTTTGAAGAAGATGACCATAACGATCCAGCACTCATGATTCGACCCGACGGCCGGTATCTCGCCGTCTATGCAAAACACAATACGGATACGCTCCTGCGCTGGCGGTTATCGACGGAACCGCACGATCCCACGGCGTGGCAACCGGAGAGAACGCTCGATGTGGGCGCCCAGATGACGTATGCAAACGTGTACCGGCAGTCTGATCGGACGTTTTGTCTGTCCCGGGCGATCAACTGGGACCCTACTGTGGTCGTCTCCACTGACGATGGCGGTTCATGGTCCGTTGCCGGCCGGATGCTCACCTTCAACGGTCCCGGTCAACGACCCTATCCCCGTTATGTCCAGGACGACGCGGGCGACGTTCACCTGATTACCACGGAAGCGCATCCCCACCGCTGGGAAAATGGAATTGGCTACGGCGTTATCCGGGATGGTCGATTAATGGACGCCGATGGGACCACGCTCGTTCAAGACATTGGGGTCCGTCATGGTGACCCCGCGGATGTACGTTCGTTGACCACAGTGTTTGAGACCAATTCGAGAATCGATGGCGACCTACTGACGCGCGCATGGACGGTGGACATCGTTGCAGTCGACGATCGTCCGGTCGCTATCGTCCAGGCACGCCATGAAGACGATAGACGCACACACCGATTCCTGTACTGTCAGTTGCTGGATGAAACCTGGCATGTCGAATCGTTGGCTCACGCAGGTGGGTACTTCTATGCAGGTGAGTGGGATTACACCGGACTAGCCGCGATCGATCCAACCGACCCGAACCGTGTACTCGTTTCGACGACGGTTGACCCGGAAACCGGCCGACACCGCGATCGTTATGGCATCTTTGCTGGAACGCGACGTGGAGATGCGCACTGGTCATGGGAGCCTGTCGCTGTGTCCGAGGACCGCGATTTCCGCCGGCCGATTCTGATTGGAACGGAGGATCCAGTCGCCCTCTGGATGACCGGCGAGTACCGGAGCTATCGGGACTGGGAAACGACCGTCGAGTGTTGTCCTTCTCCGTTTTGATCCTGTACGGACTGCTCCAAGCCGGGCTACCGACGACCGATTACGTCAATTCGTCGCGGTCGTCGATTCGAGTCGATTGATTGAGCCCGTTATTTGTGACCATGATCTCGTTTCCGGACTCGTAAAAGGTCAGCTCCCGTTGTGGGAACGGGATCTTGATGTCCTGTTCCCGGAAGGCGACGGCAATCGCACGAATGAGTTCGTCATGGGCACGGCCGAACTGGGCCGGATGTTCTATATAACATTGCAACTGTGCGATGATGGCCGAATCGTCGAATGATCTGTACCTGACGGCCGGTTCGGGCTGCTCTAAAATGATGTGACAGCTATCAGCAACATCCATCAGAATTTCGTCAACGTGTTCGAGGTTGGAACTGTAACTGACGCCAACGTCCAGACGGATCCGCCGATACCGTTCCGGTGAGGACTCGTTGACGACCCGTGTCGTGTTTAATTCGGAATTCGGGATGGTTACATCGATGTGATCACGGGTTCGGATCGTAGTACTGCGGATGCTTAAACTGGTCACAGTCCCACGAGTGCCGTCTTCGAGTTGAATCACATCTCCAACGGCGAAGGTGCGGTCGAGATGGAGCGAGATTCCGGCGAAGAGGTTCCCGAGCGAGTCTTGGGCGGCAATACCAAGAACGATACCCGCGATTCCAGCGGACGCCAGAACAGGTGTGATATCAACCTCCCAGATCGAAAGTAGTAAAAAGAACGCCAGAATTAGGAGGAGAAACGACCAGAGATTTTTGAGGACAGGTGCAAACTCGAAGTCGTGATCGCTCTCGTAGAGGGCGGCTGATACGTATCCACCGATTCTGACACCTGCACGGATCCATACGAACAGGATCGCCGTCAGCAGGAGACCACCTATCACAAACTTGAAGTGGGGGATCGAAATGATCGGCAGGGAAATATATATCGCGCCAAGGATCAGCGTGAGGTATGTGGGATAATTGAGTTCAGCCAGTAATTTACGGTCGAGGTTGGCTTCTGTGAGCCCTTCTGTGCTCGATAGCCAGCGTTCGGTCCCAACACGGAGAAGTTTGGCGAGAATCACTGCCCCGGCGATTGTTGCCGCCACTTGTAGCCAGTCGGCAAGAAGAGGAGTTTCGACCACCGAAAGTGGCATGCTGCTTGGGTCAGCCCCAATTAACGTAAACGTGCTGCATTCGCGACACCGCCGTACCCCCATCACCTGCCGTTACGCCAACTTTGAGTCTCGGCCGTGTGTTGCACGGGTGTATGATCCAATCTGTTCGATCGTAGATTGTGTTATCCTTGAACAGCACCGTCGGGCGGTTGCCGCGAACCTCGAAGGCCGGGTGCTTGATCTCGGGACGGGAACTGGCCGGATGTTTGACGTGTACATGGGGGTTGAATCGGAGATCGAACTTCATGCTCTCGAACCGGATCCAGCGATGCGAGTGCAAGCAAAACGCCGTACCCAACAATTGGGGCTGGTATGTCATCTAATTGCGGCTATCGGGGAGCAGCTGCCCTATGGTGACGATCGATTCGACGCGATCGTATCGAGTATGGTGCTTTGTACTGTCACGGATCCGGAGGAGACCATATCGGAACTCGCTCGTGTGTTGAAACCGGGCGGTGAGTTTCGGATGCTTGAACACGTTCGTGCCAGTGGTTGTGGTGGGCAAGTTCAAAATTATATCACGCCGCTCTGGCGCCGGGTCGCTGGTGGTTGCCATCCAAATCGCGAGACCGACCGATTGGTTGATGAATCGATGTTTGATCCGATCTCCGTCTCCCGAAAGCGGATCTTGTTACCACCAGTACGGCCATTCGTTGTTGGGAGATATCGACTCCCCGTCGATTACCGCCGGTAACGAACTGCCCGTGACAGCCGCCGCTTCGCCCACATCAAATAGATATATGATACTAACGAAGGATAGATGCAATGGGCAGCCGTGACGTTCTGGAAGATCATAACGAGCACGGACTTGTTCCACCCCGCTTATGCGTCCAAATCAATACTTGTCTCTGTGGTGTCGCTCGTCTCCCGGTTTGGTCCTATCCCCGGACATTGTGGCTGACCTTATCGAAGAGATGACTCTCTTGGTGAACTTCATTCTCCCCAATGGGGAGTACAGAATGGTTTACTCCCCGCGCGAAGTTTGACTTCACTGTCCTCATTGAAGATTTACCGGTCAGTCGAACTTGAGAATTGCCCTTCCTATTCGAACTGTCCCGCCGAACGAACATCCGTCTACTGCGCGGACGGCAATTCTACCATCCGACTATCGCTTCTCGCTCCTAGCCAGCGTATAGATACAGCATGCCGTCACGACGATATCACTCACCTCGTTCAATCATGGATCGGTACGGACGGTTCTCGCTACGACCGATCTCCTTCAGCTTTGGAAGATACGTATCTAGTTCTATCCAGTGGTCTCGTTTTTTATTACTCAACAATACCCGAATATCCCGGATCATTGATTAGTGTGACCGACAGCCAGTGATCCCCCATGGAAAGGGGCAAAAAGCACCTCGTCAGAGCCCTTTTGTAAGCTACTTGGACCGGTTCCGTCGGTTGTACTGGCTGAGGCACTGATGCTGCTGCGGGGGATTTGTCTCTTCGTGTCTAATAGCAGGGCTTTTAGGCCGGTGATCCGGGAGTCATGACGAGTGTACCATCCCGATAGACGGTGATCGCCGTGTTTCCTGCAGAGAAGGCGAGGTGACCAGTCGGTGGTGAAACGGTGTTGTCGAGTCGCCACAACGTGTCTAGTGAGTACAGATCGATCTCGTCGGCGAGCAGGGCTTCCG
>SKNY01000079.1 GCA_007123105.1 Salinarchaeum sp.
TCGAACGTCTTGATGATCTCGGCGCCGCCGATGTTGTTTGCGAGCTGAGTGTTGAGCTCGGCGACGAGCTCGCGGATCCGTTTGTACATCGGCTCGATCCAGCCGAGAAACTTGAACGTTGCCAGCGCGACCGCGATCATTGGCACCAGAATGAGCGGTAAGAACATCGGCGCCTCGATGGCGAGATACACCGCGACAATCCCGAAGATGATGATCGCGCGGATGATCTGACGAATTTCGGTATTGATGAAGTTCTCGAGGCGGTTAATGTCGGAGTTGAGAATCGACATCATCCCGCCCGTCTCGTGGTTATCGTAGAATCGCATCGACAACCGCTGCATGTGGTCATAGCAGTCGTGGCGCAGGTCGTGTTGGACCCGTTGGGCGGTCGTCTGGAAGAAATACCGCGAACTGAAGTGACCCACGGAGTACAGCGTGTACGATGCGATGCCGAGGATGACGAGCTGTGAAAGCAGTGCCATCCGAGCGTCGGTCGCCTCGGCCGGGATCACCTCGGCGCTGACCAAGCCGAGCGAGGCAAGCGTGCTCGGTTCGCCGGGGGCCTGAATGACCCGGTCAATCGCCGCGGCGATGAGTAGTGGTGGAAACAGATGGAGGGCGCGTTCTGCGACTGACGCGACGGTGCCGACCCCGAGGGCCCTCCAGTACGGGGTGGCATATTTGAACAGGCTGATCATCGGGTTCCCGTCCGCCTCTTCGCGGACGTCCTCAAATCCCCCTGTATTATCGACTCCCATTGCTCTGGGGCGGGGGTATCGGCGGGGGATATATAAACGTGCGACTGTCGGCACAAATCGCTGGGAGATTCTTCGGTGGCGTATAAGTCCGTCGGGTCCCCCCGCGAGTGGGGTATAGTACCATTAATCGGGGCCGATTACGCGAATAGCTGCTGGGTTGCACGGAGGGCCTCGAGCAGCACGTCGATCTCCTGGCGGGTGTTGTACGCGTAAAAGGACGCCCGAGTGGTGGCGGCGACCCCGAGGCGGTCGTGCAGCGGTTGCGTACAGTGATGGCCGGCACGGATCGCCACGCCGTAGTCGTTGGTGATCTCGGCGATGTCGTGGGCGTGGATGTCCGCCATCGTGAACGAAACGAGACCGCCCCGTTCGTCGGCTCGATCGGGCCCATAGACCACAAGCCCGTCGATCTCGGCCAATCGCTCGAGAGCGTAGGCGGTGAGCTCGCGCTCGTGGTTCGCGATTGCATCCATGCCGATCGACGCGAGATACTCGACGGCGGCGCCTAAGCCGATCCCTTCGGCGCTCGGCGGGGTGCCGGCCTCGTACTTCCAGGGCAGGTCGTTCCAGGATGCCGTCTCGTAGGAGACGGTGCGGATCATCTCGCCGCCGAACAGAAACGGCTCCATATCCTCGAGTAACGCCCGTTTTCCGTACAGACAACCGATCCCGGTTGGCCCGGCCATCTTGTGCCCGGAGAACGCATAGAAGTCCGCATCGATCGCCTCGACGTCGACGGGCATGATTGGTACCGCCTGGGCACCGTCGACGACGAACAGTGCGTCTGACGCGCGCGCGAGGTCGCCGATCGCGTCGAGCGGGTTGATCGTCCCCAACGTGTTCGAGACGTGGAGGACACTCACCACTGCGGTATTCGGTCCGATGATCTCTGCGGCGTGTGCGAGGTCGATGTGGCCCTCCGGGGTGAGATCGAGGATCCGGAGCGTCGCGCCCGTACGCGCGGCGACCTGTTGCCAAGTGACGAGGTTCGAGTGATGCTCGGCGGCGCTGATGACGATCTCGTCCTCGGGTCCCAACTCGGCTAGGCCCCACGCTTGGGCGACGAGGTTCAGGCTCTCGGTCGTATTCTTGGTGAAGATCAGCTCTTCGCGGCCGCCACTGGCACCGATAAACGACGCCACGTCGTCATGGGCGTCCTCGTAGGCGACCGATGCCTCCTGGCTGAGGGTGTGAAGCCCGCGGTGGACGTTGGCGTTGTACGACCGGTAATACTCGTCCATCGCGTCGAGCACGGGCTCGGGCGTCAACGTCGTGGCCGCGTTATCGAGGTAGACAAGCGGCGTGTCCGGCGCGATGTCGCGTTCGAGCGCCGGAAACGCCGCCCGTATCGCCTCGACGTCGACCGACGCGGACGGGTGCGCGCTCATTACTCGTAGTGGGTGCCGGATGGCAAACACTCCTTCGATTGGGCCTCACTTGAGGAGCGGCCGGGCCGAATTCGCGACTACGAGCACGCTTGAGGTTCCCATCGCCACCGCGGCCAGGAATGGATTCAACATGCCAGCGATTGCCAGTGGAATGGCGATCGCATTGTACACGAAGGCCCACGCGAGATTCTGCCTGATCCGACGATTCGTCCGCTCGACCAACGTGAACAGATCCGCGACGGTCGGGAGGGCGTCGCCGGCGATGATCGCGTCGGCTGCATCGGTCGCCATCGGGGTGCCGTCTCGAACTGCGATCCCCAGATCGGCAGCGGCCAGCGCCGGCGCATCGTTCGTCCCGTCACCAACCATTGCGACGGGGCCGTCCTCGCGGAGTCGCTCGATGGTCGCTGCCTTCCCCGCCGGTGGAACCCCGGCGAATACGGTCGACACCGCGGGGTGTGTTCGGTAACGGTCGGCCGCTGGACCGTCGTCGCCAGTCAGGACTACGACCGCGTGATCGTGCGCAAGTCGATCGAGCGCTTCGTCGGCGACTGCCCGTTCGGCATCACCGACGTGGATGATCCCGTGTACCATTCCGTCCCATCCGACCGCCACGGGGACGTCTCCCTGCGTGCGGATCCGCGCACACGCGGCCTCGAACCGATCGGAGAGCGTAACGCCCGTCGATCGGAGATACTCCGGGTGTCCGACGATGACATCGGTTCCGTTGATAGTTGCCGTCACGCCGCGGTTGTCGGTCTCGACGACGGTTCCACCATCGCTCCGGACGGGGGTGGCCGCGAGAATCGCATCGGCGATTGGGTGGGCGGCAAAGCGCTCGGCACCCGCAGCGCGTGCGAGTACCTCGTTCGGTCGATCCGCGATCACGGCCTTGACGGCCATTGTTCCGTCGGTGAGCGTTCCTGTTTTATCGAGGACCACGGTCTTGATCTGCGGTGCTGCCTCGAACACCGACCCGCTCGTGACGATCAATCCACGTTCGATCCCGGTTCGGACCCCGGCTGCAGTTGCGAGTGGCGTCGCCAGGCCGAGTGCACACGGACACGCCACGATGAGCACGGTCAGTCCGATCAGTAGTGCTCCCGCGGGTCCGGCGCCCATGAGCAGCGTCCACGCTGCCGTGACAACGGCCAGGCTGGCGACCAGCGGCACGAATATTGTCGCGAGTTTGTCGGCGAGCCGTTGGATGCCGGAGCGATCGGCCTGGACCGACCACAACCGCTGAAGGATGCGCTCGTGTGTGCTCTCGTTTCCGACTGCCACCGTTACCGGATTCCCGAGGACAACTGCACCGCCGGGGACGCTGTCGCCGGGTTCAACCGTTTCCGGGACGGCCTCTCCTGTGAGCACGGCGGCATCGATCGAACCGCGACCCGAGATGACGGTTGCGTCCCGGGGTAGCCGTTCGCCGGGACGGACGACGATCTCATCGCCCGGGACGAGATCGCTCGGGGCAACTTGCTCGCCGCTGACTCTCCAGGCGGGCTCGGGTTCCAGCGTCTGCTCGCGGAGATCCGCCGTCGCCCGCGTTCGAATCCGTCGCTCCACTGCCCGCCCGACCGTGACGATGAGGACGATTGCAACGGTGACGTCGAAGTAGAGGTCGCTTCTGCCGAGTACCATGGCGACCGTACTGTATGTGTACGCACTCGTTGCTGCCACCGCGACGAGTAGATCGGTGTTCGGCTGGCCGGCCCGCAGACTCACGAGTGCCCCGCGCAATACCGGCCAGCCACCGTATCCAAGGACAATCGTCGTGAACGCCCAGAGATGGGCGTACACGTAGTAGGCGTCAAGTCCACCGGGGGTTACGATCGGATCGAACCCGAGGTAGGTGGGATACAAAAACACGGCATACCAGATCATCACCATCATGCCGAACAGGCCGCTGCCGAGCAACACCGCGACGGTCGTATCGGCGCTGGTGGGTCCATCGGGCTGGTCTGGACGTAACCGAATCCGATACCCGGCACCGCTCAGCGCATCGGCGATGGCGTCTGGATCGGTCCGGTTCGGATCGTATCGAACCCGCAGCGTGCCGGTGGCATAGCTGGCATCGACGCTGGACACGCCGGACGTTCGACTTCCCCGCCATTCCAGAAACGCCTCACACGTGGTACAATGCATGCCATCGACGCCGAGAAAGACGGTCTCTCCGTCGTCTGTCTCGAGCTCGGGCGTTGTGGATTTCGGCATCGCCCCGACCGTCTCGAAAACGACTCGACAACCCTGACAACAGAACTCACCGTCGATCGGATCGGTTCCCAGGGGCAATGCACACAGACGACAGCGATCGGTCATATGGACGGATCGTCATCCGGTATTGGTGGATGGGACAGGACGTCGATTCCGCACACGATGCGCCCGAGCGCGATGCTGGTAGTTCGTCCGAGATCGAATAGCAGGTGCTGTCGGTGTATCTTCGACGCGAGTGGCAACCATTGGGTGTCAACAGCTGTGCCAATCCGGTCGCCGTACGCCATCACCAGCGGCCCGCACATTCTATGACAGTGAGCCCCAGCCAGCGCGCCCACGACCAGCCCGATCACGACGTCCAGCTCACCGGTGAATGGACCACGCTGATGGCCTATCGCGAGGAGGTTCGTCATCGACTGAGCACGCCGGGCTGGCGTGGGAGTGCGATCAGGACGAGTGCGCTGATCACGAGCAGGACGTTAACGATCGCGAGTAGCGCCGCGGTGCCCGACCGGTCGAGCCCGTAGAACACGATCGGGACCGTCGCGAGCAGCCCGACGGCGATCGCTACCACCGTCGCGTACTCGATCATCGACATCTGCCCGATGCTTCCCCGACTGACGATATAATTGGTGACTCGATTCTCAGAATCGAAGAATCAACCGACCGTTTACCAACCGATCCGGCGGACGATCCGACATATGCGTACGGCACATCGCGAGATCGGCCACGATGAGTTCGACCCCGTTGGCACCCTCACGCTGGTGATCGGGTACTTCCTGTTGCTCGTGGTGCTCTGGATCTTTGTCTATTTCGTCGAATTCCTGGGACGTGAGCTTACGGTGGTGGGGGTGGTGGTGTGAACGTCCACGACTACGAGAAGCTCTGGATCGGTCTCTCGATGGTACTCATCGTCTTATTTATTGGATCGATCACGTACGGTTCGGTCGTCGCAGGCGTCGTGATGATCGATGACGCGGCCGACCCGGTCGACCCGGACGCGCTTGGCGACCATCCAGATTTTGGTGATCCCGGGGTCACCCAGACCGGTGAGGACACCTACGAGGTCCACGTCGTGGCGTTTCATCCCGGCTTCAACCCCGATGTGATCGAGGTGCCCGCCAACAGCACGGTGACCTTTCACGTTACGAGCATGGACGTGATCCACAGCTTCAGCATTGTTGGCACCAACGCGAACTCGATGGTGATCCCCGGCGAGGTCTCCTCGATGACCGTCGAGTTGGGTGCGCCGAACCGCTACGGAATCGTGTGCAACGAGTACTGTGGAGAGTTCCATCACCTGATGGAAGGTGAACTCGTCGTCGTTCCCGAGGACGAATTCGAGCTGGAGGCGGATGAATGAGCACGTATGTCGAACAGTTTCCGGCCGAAGCCCGGCTGGTTCGCTCGGCGATGTACACTGCGTTCGTGGCACTGGGTTTGGGTGCAGCGTTCGGGTTGCTCCAGGTGCTTCATCGCACGAATGTGCTCCGCGTAATCGATTCGACGGACTACTACACCATCCTCACGCTCCACGGCGTATTGCTCGTATTGACGTTCACGATCTTCTTTCTGGTCGCCATCTTCACCTGGGCGATAACGACCAGCCTCGATCGTCCCTTACCAGATCACCGATTCTCGTGGACGTGGTACGGTCTCATGACTGGCGGGACGGTGCTCGCTGCAATCCCCATTGTCGGTGGTCTGATCGATCAGATCGACATGAGCGCCGCCGTATTGTTTACCTTTTATGCGCCGTTGCAAGCCCACTGGTTGTTTTACGTCGGGCTTGCGCTGTTCGTCGTCGGGACGTGGCTTGCAGGCGTCGACTGGATCCGGACCTACCTTGCCTGGCGGCGTGAGCACCCCGACGAGCGGATCCCACTGCCGACGTTCATGGTCCTCACCACGATGGGCTTTTGGTATCTCTCGAGCGTCGGGGTTGCCCTGTCGGTCCTCGTCTTTCTCCTACCCTGGTCGCTTGGGATCTTCGAGCACGTGAACGCCTTGTTGACACGGACGATGTTCTGGTACTTCGGCCACGCGGTCGTCTATTTCTGGCTCATGCCGACCTACCTGCTCTGGTATCTCCTCCTGCCAAAGGTGGCCGGCGGGAAGCTGTTCAGCGATCCCCTCGCCAGGATCGTCTTCGTATTGTTCCTCCTCTTGTCGACACCCACTGGCATCCACCACCAGTATCTCGATCCCGGCATCGCTGAAGGATTCAAGTACGTCGCGATGACCAACACCATGTTTCTGTTGTTGCCGAGTCTGTTGACCGCGTTCACCGTCGTCGCAAGTATCGAACACGGGGCCCGCCAACGCGGTGGCACCGGCCGGCTGCGGTGGCTCGGTGCATTGCCGTGGCGGGATCCGGTGTTCACCGGGATGGCGCTCGCGGGCGTGATGTTCGCTGCGGCTGGCTTTTCCGGCATAGTTAACGCCGGCCTGAACGTCAACTATCTCGTCCACAACACGTTCTGGGTGGTCGGTCACTTCCATTTGACCGTCGGAACGGCGGTGGCACTGACCTTCATGGCGGCGAGCTACTGGTTCCTACCACAGGTCACCGGCAAACCGCTGTGGGGTCGCCCACTTGCGCTCGGACAGGTCTTACTCTGGTTCCTCGGGATGACGTTCATGTCGAACGCCATGCACCGCGGTGGACTGGCGGGTATTCCACGCCGAACCGCAGAACCCCAGTACAACTTCTCGTTCGAGCCGGCAATCGGGTCGGTCGCCGAGCTCGACGCCCAGGTCGTGTTGGGCGGGACCCTGTTGTTCCTTTCGACGGTGCTGTTCCTCACGGTCGTCCTCGGCACGCTGCGAGGCGGTGTCGATCCGACCCGGATCCCGGCCAACACCTACGCCGCGGCGTTGTCCGAGGCCGAGGACGGCCCTCGCATCCTCGATAATCTGCGGCTGTGGGTGCTCATCGCCGTTGTTTTGGTCATTCTCGCCTACGCGTTCCCGATCGCGGCAATCGTTGATCGGAGCGGGTGGCTGGGTCCGGGCGGGTCGCCCTATCCACAGGTCGTCTGGGTGGTCGAGTACCTTGTGGTCGCACTCGCGCTCCGATGAGTCGCATCGATCCCGTGGTGTTGCTCGTGTTGCTCGTGTTTACGGTCCCGATACTCGTTCAGCTCCGAACCGTAGCGTTCTATCTGGGATTTGAGCCGACCGTCACCCAGTCGATCATTCTCGGGCTCGCCGTTATAGTCGTGATCGTCGGGTGGGCATATTGGCCAGCCCGGTGGCTCCCCAGCGAACCGGAGGGATGTGAATGAGGCGTCGGGCGTTCATCGCGACCGGGGCGGGATTGGTAGCAGGCTGTCTGGGGACCGATGAGACGACGCTCGATCCGCCGGCGACATCGCGGGGGTCCCCGAGCCATCCGGTCCACGGCGATCCGTTTCCCTCGTTTTCGGTGCCCGACCCGTTTACCGACACCTCTGTGAGCCGAGACGATCTACTCGACCGAGGCCCGTTCGTGCTGACCTTTATTTACACCTCGTGTACGGATCGCTGTGGCGAGTTGATGCGACTCCTCGAGCTCGTGCAAAGAGACGCTAACGAGGAAGGGTGGCTCACGGATCTAACACTCGTCGCGGTGACCTTCGACCCCGAAACCGACGAACCGACGGTCCTGCGCGAGTACGCCACCACGTACGGGCTCGACGTCGAACACGATCACGTCCGGATGCTCCGGCCATCTAATCAAGCAGCCGCCCTCGAGCTGGTCGATGATCATTTCGGCGTGCCAGCCACCCACGCAGATCACGATCACGGCCCCGGCCACTATTACATGGTCTTTCTCGTGAACGCAGACGGCATTACCGAGCGGTCCTATCCCGGGCCAATTCTCTTTGACCGCACCCCCGACGAGATCGTCTCGGCCGTTCGGACGGTGGCGACGTAGATGCGCCGCCGCGAGCTGGTGGTTGGTGCCGCGGGGCTGGCCGCCCTGGCCGGCGGTGCCTATACCCACCGCGGGGGGACCATCGCAAACGGTCGGCAACCGGCTCACGATCCGATTACGTTCGAAACCGTAGCCGGTGACTCCATTACCGTTCCCGATCCGGAGCGTCCCCTGTTCGTCGATCGGTTCGCAACGACGTGTCGTGTCTGTCGGGAGCAGCTCCCCGCGTTACGGACGGCAGCGGACGAACTCGGTGATGCGGTTGCGTTCGTCTCGATCACGGCCGAACAGCCGGCGGTCATCGATGATCCTACAATCCGTACCTGGTGGGACGACCACGGTGGCCCATGGCCAGTCGTCCGGGACGACGACTGGTCGTTCGCGAGACACTACCGGCAGGCAACACCGACGGCCGTCCTCTTCGATGCGGCCGGTCGAATCAGGTGGGAGCATACGGGACGGAAGTCGGCCGACCAGGTGATCGAGCGCGGACGCGCCGTCGCCTAGCCATGGTCAGCACGCCTGACCTTGCCGTGGCGTTTTTCGCTGCGCTCGCCACGTTCTTCGCGCCGTGTGCATACGCGCTGTTGCCGGGCTACCTCGGCGTTTCGGTGGCGGATCGAAATCCCGCCCCGGGGGTGGTCGGATTACTGGCACGCGGCATCGCGGCTGGGACCGGCATGCTCGTGGTACTCGGCACCGCGATCGGGCTTGCGTTCGTTGTGGGCCAGGAGGTGGTGGCGGCAATGGCCGTACTCGAACCGGTCGTCGGCGTGGTGCTGGTGGGCATCGGGCTCGTGATCGTCACCGGGCGGGGCCGTTCGGTCCACGTCTCTCTGCCTCGCCGACCGGTCGGCCTGCTCGGGTACGGTGTGTTCGGCGCCGGGTACGCCGTCGCCGCGATCGGCTGTGTGCTCCCGGTGGTGATTGGCGTCGTGGTCCATGCGAGTACCTCCGGTGGGGCCGTGGCGGTCGCATACGTGGCAATCGTCACGGGATGGATGATCGTTGCGACGCTGGCAATCGGTACCGGTGGTACGTGGCTGTCCGAACGCTCGATCCCCGGTCGCACGCTCTATCGGATCTCCGGGGGCCTGCTCGTCCTCGGCGGACTCGGGCAGCTCTGGGTGGCGTTCGGCTAGTACCGATCGTCCATCCGGGCGGCGGCCACGAAATCCGCTTCGCTCAGGCCGTCGATGCTGTGGGTGAAGAGTTCGACGCGGACTTCTCCCCAAGAGACGTGGAGATCCGGGTGGTGCCAGAGCTGTTCTGCGAGGGCACCGAGTTCGACGGCGAACCCGAGGGCGCCCTTGAAGTCATCGAACGAATACGTCCCTGCAAGGTGGTGTCCGTCAACGACCTCCCAGACATCGTCATCAAGCTCCGCGAGCAACGGCTCGATTTCATCGTCGGTAAGCGGCGATTCGTCGTCGGACGGCGGTTCGAACTCGCGATCGGCAAGGTTGGTCATGCGTGCATGCTACGACCGATGTTGGCTTGGGGTTTTCCCCGCTAGTTATCCGTATCTGCACTGTCTGTATCGTCATCCAGGTCGTCGGCGTCATCGGGCTGGATTTCGTCGGCGTCGACCGATCGCGCGTCATCGGGTTCCGGGTCGCCTGTCGCATCGAAACAACCGGCCAGGACTGTCACGGCCACACCCGCTATAAGTGTGCGTCTGGTGACGGGGTCGCGGTCCGTTCCTGTCATGATCCGACCACTACGATGCGCGTACGTGCAAGTTTATACGGCACATAACCGGCTATGTGTTGTCCCCGTCGGGCGGCGCGTCGTCAACATCGTCGGCTGCAAGATCAGCGTCCTCGTGATCGGTCTCCTCGGGTTCTACGACCGCA
>SKNY01000071.1 GCA_007123105.1 Salinarchaeum sp.
AATCCTCGCGGGCAACGTCCGCATCCGCGATCGCGTCACCGACCGCGCGCTCGCTGCCATAGGATTGGGCGGTGTCGATATGGCGGTACCCGGCATCGAGGGCGGCCTCCATCGCCCGCCGTTCCTCATCGTAGTCGTCCATGCGGGCGGTGCCAAAGCCGAGGGCCGGGACAGTGACGTCGCCAGCGGTTTCGTATTCCATTGCCCGGTCGATCGGTGCCGACGGCCATAGTTGTTGGGTCGATGCTAAGCCGGCTGATCGACTTCGTCCCCACCACGACCGCGGAAACGGAACCAATACATCGCGAGCACAAGTGCGAGTCCGATCACCACGAGAAACGGCCCCTGGCCGAGCCCAAAGCCCATGTCCTCGGCGTGGCTCACCAACGTCAGAGTAACCGATTCGTCGCCGCCGTCGATCGTGACTTCATCCTGGGCAGGCTCGTAGCCCGACGTCTGGACGTCGATCGTGTACGTGCCATTGTCGAGGGTGAAGGTGGCCACCCCGTCCGCCTCGGTCATCGCAATGTCGCCGTTCACAAACACGGTCCGGTTGTCCATCGGTTCGCCGTCCTCATCCACCACCTCGACGGTCAGCGTGTGGTCGTCCTCGGCAGCGGCGATCGGGACCGCCATCGCAAGAACAACGAGCAGAAAGAATATCAGCCCGAGTGCGAGCAGGATCCGGACGCGCAATCGCATGATCCGTTCCGGACCGGGTGCGATGCCGAGTCGGTGGGCGACCCACATGACACCAGATGGCATACTCCCATGACTTGTGACGTTTTACATAATCATTTCCCTATGATGGGACCCGGACTGGCAGGCAAACCTTGATCACGGCATTGGATCGTGTTGTGGCATGGTTCGCAACGATCTCGAGGATCGGATTCTCGGCTGTATCGCCGGTGCGCAGGTCGGGTCGGCTCTCGGAGACCCGGTCGAGGGATGGACGGCCGAAGCGATCGAAGCCGAGTACGGATGGCTGGATTTCCTGGACAGTCGTGAGGAAGGTGGCGAGATCAAGCCACCGGGCACGACCGAGGACGGCATCGAGCGCCAGAAGCTCCAGATCCTCTCGATCATCGATAACAACGGCCCGATCACGGGACAGGAGCTTGCACGCACCTGGCTCGAGTACATCGATGCCGACATGTTCGGCAAGCGCGAGGGGTTTCTCGCCGGCAAGCAAGATCAGATCCACTTCGAGTTGATCGCGGCGAACATTCCGCCAGAGGATTCCGGATATCACGACGCACATCCCGGCCGGGTCGGTCCACACCGCGCGAGCCACGCCAACGGCGTGGTGAACGCGTGTTACCCACGGCTCGCCGCTCAGTACGCCATCGACATCGCCCGGTTGTACCAGCCGCCAAAGGGGCGTGGCGTCGTCGATCGGGATCCGACGTACACGATTGGGCTCGACTGGTCGGGCGCGGTCTGTGCGGCGATCGCCGCAGCAATGCGGCCGGACGCGACCAAGGACGACGTCGTCGACGCCGCAACCGAGGTCGTGATCCCGGAGGTCGCCGACGCCATTACGGAGGGTGTCGCGATTGGCCGCGAACATGATGACTACGAATCGCTACGGGCGGGCTTTTACGAGGTCTTTCACGGCCGGAACTCGAACTTCGGGATGACCATCAGCCGGGCGAACGAGATTGTTCCGAAGGCGTTCGGGCTGTTCGTCTTCTACGACGACGTTCGTGCGGTAATGGAGGGGGCGGCGAACTTCGGCCGGGATACTGATTGTTTGTGCGCCCTGGCAGCCGGGTTCATGGGCGCGTTCACCGGGAGCGAGACGATCCCCGACGAGTGGATCGCCCAGGTCGACGAGGCAGCAACGATGAGTTACGAGCGCGGACAAACGTGTACGGATCTGTCCCTGGCCGATCAGGCCGCCGGGCTGTACGATGCCACCGTTGCACATCACGAGCGGATACAGCAGGGGGCGGGCGCGTTCGAGAAGCTGCGGGCGTGAATCACGGCACGGGATTAGTCCCGTTCACACTCGTCGATGTGGGCGAGGTTACCCTCGAGCTTGATCGGTTCCTCGACGGTCTTGACGATCCAAATATCCTTGACCTGGATGCCCTCAACGTCCTCTTCACCATACTTCGGTGCGGTTTTATAGTCCATATTGTAGTTGGCGATGTCGTGGGCCACGTTGCGTCGGATCCGCCATTTGAGCTTCTCCCCGTTTTCCCGGCGGCTCCAGGCGATCTTTTCGACGCGCTTCGTCTCCGGATCTCTCGTGACATAATGGATATAACGCGGCATGCGTGTTGGGACTCAGGAAGTGGATTAAAGGGCTTCGTTCACCAGGGCAGGCCTGCAGTCGGTCGTTTTGGGACAGCCCGAGATCACGGTCCAGTCGAACGGGGTCGGGTGTTCGAGCAAGGACCAGTGGACTAGCCATTCGGTGTTCGTACCTCGACAGAACCGGCCATGATGCATGCCGTTGAGCGGCCCGATGCTGCATCTTGGGGTGCGAGTCGGGGAATCGTCGCCGCAGCATCACCCGTGTGCGATGTGCTCGAGCACGACCGGGAGCGATTCAAGATCGTCGATGGTGTGATCGGGTTCCCGGAATGGTTCCTCATCCGAATGTTTGAGCCACACCGTCGTCATGCCGAGACAGTTGGCCATGAGGAGATCTTCGTTATATTCATCGCTGACCATCACGACCGTCCCCGTTGCGTCTTCCATGCTACGGATGTATCCCCTTGGATGTGGTTTTGGTCGCTTCAACTCGCTTGAGACGAGAACCGCTTCGAACAACTCATACAGATTGTAGCGGTGGAGCACCCGCTCGACCCAGGGTGCTGCCATGTTGCTCAACAGGACAAGCGAGTGCCGAGCTGCGAGTTCGTCCAGGATCTCTCGACGGTTCTGTGGCACCTCGGGATCGAGCCACGTCCGTTCAACGTACCGCTCGCAGTCATCCTTGCTCGCGCCGGTGAGCGTCGAGAGCAGGTCAATGTACTCGTCGTGCGTCTGCAGAAATCCGGTTCTGAACAGATAGTAAGCCAACCATCCGGGATACGGATCCAGATCCGGAGCAATGTCGAGCAGGTGGGCGAACTTTCGTTCGTCGGCATGCTCGACCAGCACGCCGCCGTAATCGAGGACGACTCGCATTCGCTGTTGGTTGGTCTGTATCCGGGAAGTTCTATTGATAGCCAGCAGGTGGTCGAGAATTGGATGTCAATGATGGCTGCAGTAGGTGCCTTATGCTGCGATTATTGCCAAGAACAGTGGCGTTGCCTTTGCTGTGGGCAATTCGTGATTGAACGGGAGGAAACCGAAACCCCGGCGCCACATCATGTCGCGCAATGGCATCCACAGTATCTCCCACGTATACAGCACATCGACCGCCAGCGAAAGGCGGTGCGATGCCATGCACGAACTCGACCACTCCCAGGTGCGAAATCCTACATTGCCGGCTCCCATGTATCAAGATATGAGCGTCATTGTGGAGTTCACCATCGACAGCGAGGACTTTCAGCTCGGGGAGGTACTCTCGGGCACCCCGTCGATGGACCTCGAACTCGAACGGGTCGTTCCGATGGGACCCATGATAATGCCGTTTATTTGGGCCACCGGCGATGCCCACGAGACATTCGAGAAAGGAGTCAGGGATCATTCGGCGGTGAACGCGTTTTTCGCGCTGGATACGGTCGAAGATAGTGCCCTGTATCGAATTGAGTGGGAAGGGGAACCGACCGACCTCATCGAGGGAATTGCCGCAGCAGACGCGGTCGTCCTCGAGGCCCGCGGGAACAAACAATGGACGTTTCGGCTGCGCTTTCCCGATCACGACAAGCTTTCGCGCTTTCACAATTTCATTCGTAATCACGACATCCCGATTCACATCGATCGGACGTACACGTTGACCGAAACAACCGGGCGGAGCCACCGATTCGACCTCTCGCAGGAACAGCGCGAAGCACTCGTTCTCGCCACCCGGGAGGGGTACTTCGCCACGCCGCGAGAGACCGGGCTCGAGGCCCTCGCCGAGCATCTCGGTATCAGCGAACAGGCCGTCTCGAACCGAATTCGCCGCGGAAACGAGAAGATTCTCCACCAGGTGTTGCTCACGTCTACAAGCGACATCCGGTAAACCCGCCCCCTCAAAAAAGCCTTGACACTTCAATCGATCCGCTCATGGAGAGCAGGTCGGTACAGTGGATAGATGAGCGCTTCCGGAACGGACACCGACAGGATGTCGGTCGTTCACGACGCACTGGCCAGCGCAAACCGGCGACAAATCCTGCGCTATCTGGCCGCCCAGGGGGATGACGGTGCCACGGTCGACGAGCTCGTCGACGAACTCATCGACCACGACGAGACTGAGGACGACCGGCAACGCATCGCTACAACACTCCATCATGTGGAATTGCCGAAGTTGGCCGACGGAGGATTCATCGAGTACGACGCCCGGACGCTAACGGCGCACACCCAAGAGCAACCCACGACGGGGATGCAGGACGTTCTTGCTCGGATGGAGAACGCGTGAGGGATACCGTAATTATACAACGTCGAGGAGAATGCCGAGGACGTTGGTCGTAAGAGAAATCACTGATGCAATCTGCTAACTGAAGTTCCAGGCAGAGGTAGATGAGGTGTTCGGCCCCGTGCCCGGTCGAGAGAATGTAGTCAACAAGCTCACGCCGTTGGCGCATTCCAGCCAGTGTAACTCCAGCCGTCAACACAAGTGATTCGGTGACTCGGTTGACGCCCTGTACAACCGTTGCTGAGCGCACAACTCGCGGGATACGCCTCACTTTGGCTTACCCCATCCAGTCCCGGCGCCCACTTATGAAACGAGGAGGCGTTACTCCGATATGAGCGATCCAAGGAGTGACGAGTTCGACCCGACGACCCGAGACCAGCGGGAGATCGGTCGCGAAATGGTCGACGACAGTACGGGGCTTGGGTCGGTGATGGCCCACGCGTACCGTGGAGAAATAGACCGAGTGGGTACGTGGCGCCAGCGCCTCGACCAGACGACGACATGGGCAGTCACCGTACTGGCCGCGATTGTAACGTGGGCCTTTTCGAGTTCCGAAAACCCCCACTACATCTTGCTGGTGGGAGTTGTCGTTGTTACCGTCTTTCTCGGCATCGAAGCACGGCGCTACCGGGACTACGATCTCTTTCGGTCGCGCATTCGACTCCTGCAGGAGAACCTGTTTGCGAACGCCCTCGATCCTTCCCAAGGTGTCGAAAGCCACGATTGGCGGGTAGAATTGAGTCAGGACTATCGGAAACCGACACTAAAAGTCTCGTTCGCCGAAGCACTTGCAAACCGCCTGAAACGGGTCTACCTTGCATTGCTCGGTGTATTACTCGTTGCGTGGATATTCAGGATTTCAGCATTCGCACCGCGCCAAGACTGGCTTACGACCGCTGGAATCGCTCGGATCCCGGGCAGTGCCGTGGTCGGAGGGATCGTGCTCTTCTACGTTATACTGTTGAGTATTGCGTTCTGGCCCAGAGAGCGCCAGGCAAAGGGCGAATTCCACGAAGGAGACCCGAAAGAGTGGAAAGAAACAGACAGGTGATTATTCCGGCAAACATAGAGCAGGTATTGTTCTGACACGACACGTAACGGAATTGATTATACAATCGGTATGAATTGTCCCAATAATGTCATCGAGCTTATCGTCGATCCCAGGGCAACGAAACAGCGGACCTGGCATCCTTGCGAAAATCAAAACCGGGTTCAAACTCTCGAAAAACAGTCTGGGTGTCGTTCGGGAGCACCCGAAACTGTTGGTCTTCCCCCTCTTGGGTGCCCTGGCAACGCTTGGGTTCTGGATCGTCTTTCTTGTCCCGCTCTGGATTGCTGGCCTGTTCGGGTCCGGTGCCGAACTGGTCGTCCTGTTTCTACTCTATTTCCTGACGACGTTCGCCGCGACGTTCTTCACCGCTTCGCTGGTCTTCGCCGTCAATCAAACGTTCCACAACGAGGAACCGCGCTTGGGTGAAAGCATGCGAGCCGCATGGCGACGAAAAGGCCCAATCCTTGTGTGGTCCGCTGCGGCTGCAACCGTAAGCCTCCTCCTCAAGAAACTCGAGGAAACGAACAATCCCATTGCCGGCGTGCTTTCCACCCTGTTCGCAATCGGGTGGACCGTCCTGACCTTCTTTATCGTCCCGGTGATCGTGTTCGAGGACGTATCTGCCAGGTCGATGTTCACCCGTAGCGGGCAGACGTTTCGAGAAACGTGGGGGGAGAGTATCGGTGCAGGTTTCGGGATCGCGATTATTCAGTTCCTCATCGCGATCGTCGGCGTCGGTATCGCCGTCCTGCTGGCCCTTCTCATCGCTGCAGTAGCGCCGCTGGCCGGCATCGTCGTCGGCATCTTCCTCGTCGCTGGCGCCCTCGTGTGCACCTATCTGATCGGACAAATGATATGGGCCGTGACGAAAACCGCACTCTACGTCTACGCCGCAGAAGAACTCGTGCCCGAACAGTTCGCCAACTTCGACTTCGAGACACTCGATGGGCGTGCAGAACAAACCGCATCACCGGGACGAATTGATGCCCCGCCTCGTCATCTGGACTGAGCGATTAGGCCACCAGTGGACGAACTACCGAATCCCGGTCTCGATGTCGAATCCGTGACAGCACGGTCGAGTCGCACTCGATGACGCGGGAGGGGAGTGGGATCGGGAAGAAAATGACCCGACCCGAAATCTTGGTGCTCCGTGCCTTGGTCGTGGGGGATGCGCTGCTGGGTACCCTCGGCATTCGTTCGCCCGCAGTAGGTCAGCCATCGATCGGCGTCCTCCCATACTCACGCAGCCCTCCGTCTGCAACACCGCTCCGGGCTGTGGGCGAGAAGCTAGGTTTGTGTAGTCGCATGCGCGCCGCGGATCCCGTGGTTCATTGAGCCAATGTATTCCGCTCCGCACACCCCCGTGGGATCATTTTCTGCTGTCGAGAAGGCTATCGACGAGTCGATCGAACCGGTCAGTCAACCGGTCGACCATGTCAGGATCGGTTGTTCGAAGGAGCGTTCGGGCACGCTCCGGGTTGGAGATCGACAACCGCATCGTTCCCTCCCGATCATAGTGCTTTTCGATCAGTCCCACGGTTTCGAGTCGATCCAGGTGATACTCCAGGGTACTTCGGGCGATTCCGAGTCGTTCTGTCACCTCGATCGGTCGGGGGTTATCGGCCTCTACGAGGAGTGAGACGATTGCATTCGCCGTTTCTCGCCTGAGTACGGCAATTGCCCGGCGATCCTCCAGGGGCACCTCGATAGGGAAGTAATGGGTTCTTCCCCACAGCGACTCCTGTAAAATCCGGTCTGACGAATCGAGCAGTCGCAAATGATATTGTACCTGTCCCGGCCCCAGGCCTAATCGTCGGACCAATTCGTTGAAATGGGTTCCTGGTGTCCGCTGGATTTCTTCGAAAATTGACTCTCGGACCTCACTCATCCCACGAATCACCTCCAGTCTGTGTTGCTAGCGTACCCATTGAAATGATGGCAGCGAGTAACGTGATCGCAATCACGCCGTCTAATGCATGCTCAAGCGTATGATGGAGGTGAAAACTGATGAATCCCGCGATTTCGACAGCGGCGACGCCGGAGCGAGCGGCAAGTCCCCCCAATGCCACGGAAATCAGCATGTACGGCAGCGCCCTTCGGCGATACGCCAACGCGACTGATAACAGAAAGATCATGGATGAAATGGCCCCAGCGATGACCACCAAAACCAGGTAGGCCATCCCAAGATCATGCGCCATATGCAGAATCCACCGTCCGGAAGGGAAAACTCGTCGGTGGATTCGATGGTCGAACCAATATTGAAATGGCAGATCCACTTCCTACGCACTTACCATGATCACGAATGGCCATGGAATCGTCGATAGTAGGTGTTCCAGGACGGGCTCAGGGGACAAATGAACCGACGTCGGGTACTTTTCGGCGTGGGTTCAATGGGTAGTCTCGCCGGGTGCATCGGTGGAAGTGACCGATTATCCGGTGATGATCAGTCAGATCAGGTGTTTGGCGTCGGTGAGATCGAAGTCGTCATCGATAGCGAACCAGTTGATCTATCGGCTGATCGCTTTCAGGCCGAGCACGCGGACGACTACGCCATCGAGTTTCACCTTCACGAGTTCGACGACCAGTGGTACATGGAAGGTGATCGGCGCGTGCAAGTGGCAGAAGCCCTCGACATGCTACCGGAATTTGCGTTTCGCGTGGAAGATGAGGGAGGTGTGCTGACGATCGATGATGAGACGTATGATGCCCGCGATCCGGATGTTTCGATTACGATCCAGGTGAACGATGAAACAGTCGATCCGGAAGCATACATATTGGACGACGGTGATGACATATCCGTAGAAGTGACCACAACGTGAACGGAAAGTAACGTAACCGACTTGCTACACCCGGATCATCGCTCATGGTCGAACCACTTGACGTTTCGGGCCTCCCGCATGGTTAACACACCCCCCAGCACCGCAATGAGAATCGATCCTCCAAGCAGTGCGGCTGGGAACGTAACGCCCTCGGCTAAATCCGCACCATGGTCGTGGTCGTGGTCATCGTCTGCATCCGGGGCAGGGGCCACAAAAACCTGTACCCACTGGCTGTGAAATTGACCATCGGGTTCGCCAGTGATCCGGAGCTCCCATACACCCGGTTCCGGAAGTACATGTACCCCGGAATACATACCGGGGTCCTCCCCGGGTTCGAGGGTAATTTCGGTGGTAATCCCACTCGTCGAATGGTCAGCCAAGAGCCGGACCGTTCGGGCCGATTCCACCGGCTCACCAGCTCGTTCATACCACGTGTCAATCACAAGCGGCTGGCCTTCGGTGACATGCGCCCAGCCACCCACCGTTTCTGCAGGAAGGATACCGACAGTGACAGTGATCTCGTGTTCTTCGGGCTCAATCGTGATCCCGTCAGCCGGCGGTTGGTCAGCGACCAGTGCAGCTGTCGGGGCACTCGTTAGCATTCCAGAAATGAGAATAACGAGGACGAGGACGACTAATTCTACCCGAATCGTGCGGCGTACGCGACGAATCGTCTCGGATCCAGGACTACCACCGTCCTCACTGACCGATCGATTCCCGCTATCATAAATCGGGAGCCGCGAGCGTAGACTGGGAGCCGCCTCCACCCGTTTAATCAACAGAAATCGCGTCACGCCCCCCAAGCCGAGAGCGAATAACACGAGCGCGACTTTGAGACCCAACGCAGTGCCGTAGACGGACGCCAGCATGGCTTCGATAGACGGAACATGCCAGGCGGCGAGGATGAACCCGGTAGCGAGCGCAATCGTAACACCCCCCAGTGCCAACACGGAAAATCGTCGGATGATCGCGACCGCCATCGGTCCCCGATCCTCGGGCGGGATCCGAGTCAGAGCCGGGGGTACCGCGAGCGCCAGGACGGCCAACCCGCCCACCCACAATCCGGCGCCAGCGATGTGGACGAAATCAACGGCAAATCCCTGGAGGCGCCCGACAATGGTGGCGGAGTGACTCGTCCAACCAACCCCCGCAGCAATCACGACTCCTGCGCCAACGACACAGCCACCCCACAAATGACGTGGGAGCTTCGCCAACCATGCGACGGTCAGCACCGCAACGAGCACGAGTGAAACGAAGATCTGTCCGACCCAAACCTGGCCCAGTCGCTGTCCGATAAAGTCTGTCACGAGAGTGCTATCGAGTCCTCCCATCCGCGCGAATCCAAGCGCGACCACGCCGAAAAGAAGCACGCCGGTCAGTCCAAAAAGGATCGTCAGTATTCGGCGATCAATCGCTGTCATCGATACGCCAAACCGACGCATCACCGGACTAACAGCAAAGAGCAATGCCACCGGCATCCCGATCAAGCCAACAAGCGAAACGAGGATGAGACCCTTGGCAGCCGTCTCGTCGAGCGGTACCGCGTCTTCGTCACCAGCCTGCATCGCAGTGATTACCGCATCTCGATCGAGCGTCCCCTCGCCCACGCTGAAAAATAGCGTGCTGCGGGTGGTATGGCCGTCGTCTGCGAGCACCTCCCAATCGATGATATACATCCCATCACCGGCATCCACGTCGATCGGTACGTGCACTTGATGGG
>SKNY01000086.1 GCA_007123105.1 Salinarchaeum sp.
ACAACAACGTTATCAATGGATTCGACACTCCTTTACCAAGGGAGTAAATCCACGTGGGAGACTCGACCGAATCTCAACGTGGGAATTCCCTTAGATCAATGGACAACGCCACCTTCGATGCATTGGGAGATGAACGCCGCCGAACACTCTTAACCACTTTGTCGGAAGAAAGCCCACTGGACGCAACCACTTCCCTTACTCCGAATGGCGATCGAACCGGATCGAATACAGACCAGATCGAGATGGTTCACTGTCACCTGCCAAAACTCGTCGATGAGGGGTTCATTCACTGGAACCGGGACACGAACGAAATTGACAGAGGACCGCGGTTCGAAGAACTCCAACCGTTGCTTGATGTGATAGCCCCACTGGCCGAGCGGTGACCAGAGTCCCTCGATACAAGCCTCGCATTTAATATGCGGTTCCTGACTAAATGTCAGACAGAGCTGGTCGGTTCGTTCTGACTCTACCTCCTGGTTCGATACCGCACATGTTGACAGCAGCCAGGAAGTTCGCTCATGGATGCTGAAACATAGGGCGGAAGGTGCGTATGTGCGTCTCATTGCATTCATTCCACAGCAAGAGACATCCATCCGTTCAGATTACCATGTCACTCCTTTTACCACACAACCGTTTTCATCGCCGACTCCGAAGGGCACGCTATGGACCCTCCTGCGGGGCTGGCCGTGCATTGTGAATGCCTGCCAGTTGTTGACGCAGAATATCACGCGGGGAGTGATGATCTCCCAACGACGGCCATCATCGACGCCGTAGCGGAGGCGGCCGGTGTCGACCCGCTGGATCTCCCACCGCTGTTTGATTTAGTCGATGCAGATGCGTTAGATCAGTTGTTCTCCCATCCCAACGGAACCGCTGAGGCAGAGACGATGCTCGGGTTTACTGTCGAGACCTGGAATGTGTTTGTCCATGCCGAGGGGCATATTCGTGTCTGTGATACAACCCAACGGACGGAACCAGGACCCATCTTCGGACCGAAGGCGAGATAGCGCGCTTCATGGTCTCACTTCCCTCGAGTTCTTGCACGGACGCCCGCTCTCATAGCAATCTGGGCACGAGGTGAGGGAGCATTATCCTCTGTAAGGCCACCAATTTCCAATAACAGCAGATCTCGGGATGGAAAACCAAGCTTTCATACCCTCGCTCTCCTTCTATGCATTAAGCATGAAGATCCCAGATAATTTGCTCTGTATATTCTCAGCGGAGATCGAAGAGGGCGTTGATGGCTACACCATTCGAATTCCCGACCATGAACTCGAGCAAGGGACGGTTGATCCGGGTGCTACCTACCGGATAGGCATTCTCGAGCACGGTGCTAGTCCTACCAAGGCTCCGACGCCTCAACCGCAGGAGGTGGGCGATCCGGGTCGAGACCGAGATCACCTCGAACCCCCTGTTGAAGAAGGCGAGCAGGTCGACGTTGAGATCGAAAGTCTCGGTGAACAAGGCGACGGGATCGCTCGCGTCGATCGCGGCTTCGTCGTGATTGTTCCGGATTCCGACGTAGGCGAACGCCTAACGGTCGAAATCACGGATGTCAAACCGACCGTCGCGTTTAGCGAGGTCGTGCAACGACACCACGCGATCATCGACTAACTCCTTCAGCTCCGACCGGTATCCAATCCGGACTGATTCGGATTGCCCATCATTGCAGGGTAGTGCATTCCCAAACAGCCCGCGCAGTGGACCAAGTGACCATGGAACCGCCCCTTGATGCGTTGCTGATGGAACTGTTGGCTCTAAGCAATCGTTTGAACCCGGGGAAAAGAAGGCTTACTGGAAGCGCTCACCCGTCGAACAGTACCCAGGTAGCCTCTGTGAAATACTATTGGTCCGCTGATGCGTCGTAATGTCGGCCATACTCAAAGCGATGGCCGCAACGCAGACAGGCCAACTCTGGATACACACTGCTGTGCCGTGAGTCAAGGGCAACCGCGACGCAATTAACACGTTACTACTTACTGTGCACCCCCAATCGGCAGATGATGACGACTACCGTGTACTTCGACCTCGATGGCACCTTGCTGGAGTATACGAGTTCTTTTCAGCATATCGTGGATCAAACGCTCCCTGTGCCTGCGTCAACCGAAATGGTCGATTACTTTTCTGAACAAGTACTGTTGGAATTCTCACGCGTTTCGCAGACCCCTTACGAACTGGCATTCGAGGCACTTTGCGACCAATACGACATTGATGCGGATCCAGTCGCTCTTACAAACGAACAGATCGAAAACGAGGCGGATGCAACACGAATTGATCCCTCCGTCAAACAACTCCTCGAACATATCGCCACACACCACCAAACTGGGATCTTAACCAATGGCGATGGGCGGATGCAGCGCCGGAAAATCGGAGCGCATGGACTTGATGAGATCGTTGACGTCATCCTTGTTGCAAACGAGTTGGGATCGAGCAAACCAAGTCTGGCGAATTTCGAGCACGCGAAAGAACGGCTTCCGGCGGAAATCTACATTCACGTCGGTGATTCGTATGAGGAGGATATTGTTCCCGCTCGTAATGCCGGATTCATTATAGCCTATGTTGGTGAGACTCACCACCCAGACGTCCCGGTAGCCACCAGCGATATGAAGCACTTGGCAGCATTCCTCATGCCGTTGATCGGGCACTGAGGCGTGACAATCCATTCCTTGGTTATCGTGGCGACGATTGAGAATCCGCTGTATCGACCAGAGGCTACTTTCTTGGTACCAGCTATGCAGCAACCGATTGGCAATATATGGTCACCGCGAGATTGATCCAGGAGGACGAATTGGACGACTTACTGGGGTTATTGACTGGTTCCGACCAAGCGTGGAAGCACCAATTCTACGAACGTTGTGGCTTCGACAAAGACGCGAAAACGGAGTTTGAACTCGATCTCCGGTAAACAGTACACCCGACGGCTAGCGTAGCTCCTGGTCTCGGAACGGAACATCATAGACGCGGCAGATTATCTAGGTGTCCACGACAGATTCTCGATCCACTCGCGCCAGCTGCCCCGGTTAACTGCCTTGTTGGTAGTCACTGCTCTTTGTGGCCTGTCAGAGCGACCTCAGGTCGAAGGATTTGAGCATTCACATGAATTACGCGTCCTATTTTCTCGAACTCCTGCCACGGGTCGACTGTCACATTCGACGAGATATTCAGCACCGTTGAAGCTGAGTTCCCAGAAACCGTTCTTCAAATCCGCTACAACGGATCAACAACATCTGCCATGTGATCGAGTACCGTACCTTCAGAGATATTCGAGTACGAATCGCTCGATTCTGCGACACGTACGGCGCAATCAATCCACAAGTCCTAGCCACTGGTGACTCTGGCTAGTCAATACTGCTCCACTCCTTGTCCGGCTTGCCGTGGACAACAGCTATCGGCGTCATCACCGTTCCGTTCTCGGTAACATCCGAATTGAATGAACAGTTTTCGGCCATTTCTTCGAGCTACTGCAGTATTTATCTCCTCGAAGCCGTATGGAATCTTCAATAAACGTTCCGTACTACCCCAACCCCCGAACTCACTCAGCTGGTGTTCTCGGTCGTTGTGACGGCAACTGCAGCCAACAGCCACTGGTAATCAACCCATCTGCATCCACCCGCCCTCACGGCCGAACAGGGCCGACAATCACCACTGTTCAGGAAATAAACTCGTTGTCGCGCCAGTCGACGCCGTTCGACGAGCCCGAATCCGACCGCGGTCCCTCGACAACCTCGACGGAGGCCGGTCGCTCCTCCCCCTCGACGATCCGGGTCGCTTCGAGCTCGCCATCCTTGGCGGTGATTGCGGTGAGCGTTCCTTTCTCCGATCGGTAGGCGATCTCGCGCAGCACTTCGAACATCGCATACTGGAGCGCGCTATTTTGCAACACCGTCTCGCGGTCGCCCTTGAACGCCGCGTACTCGACGAGTTCCGAGGGGATTTCTTCTTCCTCGTCCCCCCACCGGGGTGGCCCGGCCGTCCCCGGCATCGCTTCCGGTTCCTCTTCGTACACCCGTACCTCGGTCACGCTGGCCTTCAGCTGTGCCGGCGGCGTGTACTTGCTCACGATCCCTTCTTCAGGGACCGCCTTGATGATCAGCGTGTTATTCCGTCGCGTCAGGTCGATGTCGACGACATGCTCCGGGAGGTCTGGATCCTCCAGGTAGTCTTTGAGCTCCTCAAAGGGCAGCTCGAGCGTCGAATGGAGTTTGTATACTTCGCTTGTCATAGTCGGTCCGTTCCGGGGCGACGGTACCCGAACTCGGTGTCCGTGTCCATCTACGCCCCGGGGGGATTTAGCGGCTCTCCTTTCTCTCCGGCGTCAGGCCGCGTTGAGGGTCGCTTCGAGTTCGCCACGTTCCTCGAGTTCCGCGAGGATGTCACTACCGCCGATAAATTCGCCGTCGACGTAGATCTGGGGGATCGTTTCCCAGCCGCTATGCCGTTCGAGCGCCGCACGGAATGCCGGCAACGACTGGAGGGTGTCGACGGTTTCGACGTCGGTTCGATGTTGGGCGATGAGGCCGAGTGCACGCCGCGAGAACCCACATTGGGGCATCAGTTGGGTGCCCTTCATAAACAGGACAACCTCGTGGTCTTCGATTGCGGCGTCGACGACCTCGTCGACTTCTTCCTGGCTGAGTTGTTGATCTGGCTGGAATGTCATATGGACCTATTCGCGGCCGACGGAAAAAGGCGTTTTGGCCCGCGTTAGCGGCGCCGGTCGACCGGAATGACCTGCACCAGCGAATAAACGGGCACGTCATCGAGCGTATCGACCCCCTGTTTGTCGGCGATGACCGCACAACAGACCGGGTCGCCACCGGCCTCGCGAATCGCCTCGATGGTCTCGCGCATCGTCGTCCCGCTGGTGATCGTATCATCGACCACGTAACATTCGCGACCGTCGATGCCTGCGAAGTTCCGCGAGAAGCTGCCGCCGAGGTCTTCGATGTCTCCCTCCTCCCACTGGTGTTTACGCGGCGCATAGGTCGCAAGGTCCGTCCCCAACGCGTGGCCGACCATCGTCGCCAGCGGTGCGCCGGCCTTCTCGATCCCGACGGTGAGATCGACAGCGTCGCCGTGTTTTTGGAGCAGATCTGCCATCGCCCAGGCGACGTACCCCAGCCGTTGGCTGTCTCGTCCGATCGTGCTCCAGTCGACGTGAACGTCCTGGGGCATGGCGGCGCGTTCGGGCTGCGTCGGGGCGATCCCGCCGGCACGTTCGACGAGCCAGCTTGCCGTCTCTCGCGAGACGTTCAACTCATCTGCAATCTCGCCCTTCGAGAGTCCCCGCTCGGCGAGCTCGGCGGCACTCTCGATGAGGTCGTCGACGTTCTTCATACCGAATCGATTTGATGGCCGGTTGTAAATGCGTATCGTCGTTTCAACGCGCGTTCGCCACCGTCTCGACGAACGCCGCGGCTCGCTCTTCGACCCCGGCCCAGTCCTCGGCCGCGATGAGCTCGTCATCGAGGAGTGCCCCACCCACGCCGACCCCGATGGCACCAGCCTCGACGTAGTCGGCGGCGTTCTCGAGGCTGATTCCGCCGGTCGGAATGATCGGTACCTGGGTGAGGGGTCCCCGGATCGCCCGAAGGTGGTCCGGACCGACCGTCTTTGCCGGAAACAGCTTCACCGCATCGGCGCCGGCCTCGATTGCGCGTTGTGCTTCCGACGGCGTCATGATCCCCGGCACCACTGGAACGCCATACCGGTTTGCGGTCTCGATTACTGGTTCGGCGAGGGTCGGCGTGACGACGAACTCGGCGCCCGCCAGCAGCACCGTCCGCGCCGTCGCCGCGTCGAGGACGGTACCGGCACCGATCACTGCTCGCTCGCCGACGGCCGCATCGAGCGATTCGACGAGGCCGGCGACGCCGGGGGTGTCCGCAGTAACTTCGATGGCCGTGATCCCGCCGTCGGCGAGTGCGGTCGCGATGGGTGCCACGTGGTCCGGTTCGACCCCGCGCAACACCGCGATCACCCCACCCGATTCGATCCGATCGAGCGTCTCGGTCCGGTCGGTCATGTCTCACGGTGGCGCCGGCGAGCGTATAAAGATACGAGGCTCAGTCGTCGGCCGTGACGGGGCCGGTCGGGTCGATCCGGGCGTCCGGCGTCTCGATGCTCGGGGGATACTTGCCCCGATCGAGCTTGAGGTCGGACTGGGGGCGGGCCATACACGTCAACGCATAGCGCTCGCGCTCTTCGTCGGTGAGGCCGTGGGCTGCCGGTTGCACGACCGTCCCCTCGAGGATCTCGGCGGTACACGCAAGACACATTCCCACCCGACAAGAGTACTCTTGGGCGATCCCCTCCTCGAGACACCGCCGGAGGATCGTCTCGGTGTCGGCGACGGTAATGACGTCGCCCGTGCCGACGAATTCGACCGTGTACTCGGCCATGCCTCGGGCTACGACGAAGGGTGCCAAAAACGTTCCCGACGTCCATAAAGAGTTTTGCTCTCCTGCCCTGGAGATCAGGAACATGGCCACTGGGGCGGACGAAACGTGGGACGTGGTCGTCGTTGGGGCGGGGACGGCCGGCAATTACGCCGCCGCGACGATCGCGAACGCGGGCTATGACGTGCTCGTGCTCGAACGCAAGTCCGAGACGGAGGCCGGACACATCGCCTGTGGCGATGCGCTGAAGGGGGCGACCGACTTCCCCGAAGCGATCCCACGGTCGTATATTGAACCGGCGATGACCAACACCGAGGTCGATCACGGTCGCTTCGAGATTCCCGAACACGATACCGTTCTCGAGATTCCCGTCCCCGGCGAGCTGGCAGTCGTCGACCGCTGGAAGTACGGCCAGTGTATCATCGACGGGGCAACCGACGCCGGCGCGGCGTTCCGGTACGACACCGTCGTCCAGGGGGTCGAACAGGATGACGATGGAACGGTCACCGGGGTCATCACCCGGCGAAACGGTGACGCCCGCCACATCGGGGCCGACGTCGTCATCGATGCGGCCGGTGCCTTATCGATCCTCCAGGACGATGTCGACTTCGACGGTACCACCTTCGACACCAACGTCAGCTACGATCAGTTCTGCTCTGCCTACCGCGAGATCGTCGAGGTCACCGAGGAAGTGCCCTGGAAGGATGCGCTCGTGTTCAAACCGACCCAGCGGGCTGCCGGGTATCTGTGGTATTTCCCCCGGACGGGCACCGAGATCAACGCTGGCCTCGGCTTTCAGATGAACGAGGAGCCGATGGAACTCGTCGAGGTCCTGAAACGGGACCTTCGTGAGCGCGAGGAGTTCGCCGGTGCGACGGTCAAGGACAAGCGCGGGGCGGCGTTACCGACCCGGCGCCCGTACGACTCGGCGGTGGCGCCGGGCTTTCTGGCCGTCGGCGATGCCGCCGCTCACGTCAATCCGACGACCGGCGGCGGCATCGCTGGTGCCGCGTATTCGGGAGCGTACGCCGGTGAGCAGGCAATCCGGGCAATCGAGGCCGGCACCGTCGCCGAGGACGCGCTGTGGACGTACAACGAGCGCGTCATGGACCACTTCGGTGCTCGCTATGCCGCCCTCGACGTCTATAACATTCTCTCGACGGCCGTCGACGTCGACGATCTCATGGGGCTGCTCGCGGCGCTCCCGGGCCAGAAGCTCGCCGAGGCACTATACGGAGGCACCACGGATCTCGGCTGGGGGCTCAAAGCCCGGATCGCCGTCGACAGCTTCGGCTACTGGCGGTTGATCGGTCGGCTCTATAAGACCAAACAGCTCGCGGACGAGCTGCTGGCTCACTACGAACGGTATCCGGCCAGCCCGGATGGGTTCGCCGACTGGCAAGCAGAACGGGACCGGATCATGGACCGTATTTACGACCGGACAGGCGCGGAACCGAAATATTAAGGCCACACTTCGTACGTCTCACCCACCGCGTAGCGGCTCGTACCCGGGCCTTCGCGCCCTAGCCCTTAAAAATTTGCTATGTTCAATCAACCGGTACCTTTTAGCGGATCGCGCGCACCAGTGGATGATGCGTTTTCGGCCGTTGCACCGCCGGCGACAGAACCGTCGCCAGACCGCACCCACCCCCACCATCATACAGCATGTCATCCGCTGACGACACCGAATCGCAGTTCCTCTTCGACGCGGGCCAGGACGAGGTCCGCTGGGCGATCCCGCGACTCTTTCGGGATTATTCACCCGGCAACTACTGGCTCGTCGGGATCGGTCTCCTCGCGGCCGTGATTTATCCCGCGGCCTCACAGCTCCCGATTTACCTCGTCCAGACCGTCGTCGACGAGGTTCTCCTCGGCGAACCGTTCACCCTGCCGTTGTTTCCCGCCGCCTGGGTACCGCCAACCCAGCTCGGCCAGCTCGTGCTCGTCGCCGGGCTGATGGTCGGCTTTGCCGGCCTATCCGTGTTCATGTCCTGGCTCAGCGGCTGGACTTGGGGCCGGTTCGCCCAGGAGGTCCAACACGATGTCCGGACCCACTCCTACCAGAAAATCCAGCGCCTCGGCATGGACTTCTTCGGCGAACAGCAGACGGGCCAGATCATGTCGATTCTGAACAGCGACGTCAACCGCCTCAACCGACTGCTCGAGCGCTTTCTGGCCGACATCATCTCGATTGCGAGTCGCTTTGGCTCGATCGTTGCCATCCTGTTTTTCATGCACTGGCAGCTCGCGCTTGTGCTCTTCTCTGTGCTACCCGTTATGGCTGTCGTCGCTCGCTATTTCGTGCGGATTCTCCGCCCGAAGTACAAGGAGGTCCGCCAGCGTGTGGGCGCACTCAACTCCCGGATCGAGAACAACCTCGGTGGCATTCCCGTCATCAAGGCCTTCACGCGGGAGGACTACGAACACGATCGCGTCCGGGAGGCGTCTCGCGACGTCTACGACTGGCGATGGTCGGTCATCACCACGCGGATCAAGTTCTACCCCACCATGACGATGATCAACTGGCTCGGCTTCGGCGCCGTCCTCCTGGTTGGTGGCTACTGGATCCTTGAGGGTCCACCCTGGCTGTTTACCATGCCGCTGACCGTCGGGACGCTGCTGACGTTCATGCTGTTCAGCCAGCAGTTCAGCGGTCCCATTATGCAGGCTGCCCACCTCATCGATCTCTATTACGAGGCCCGGGCATCCGTCGTGCGCGTCTTTGCCCTCCAAGACTACGAGATCGACGTCACTGAGGACGACGACGCCATCGACCTCACCCCCGTCCGCGGTGATGTCGAGGTCGAGGATGTGACGTTCGCCTACGACGAGGGGGAAGGCCCAGTCCTGCGGGACGTCAGCTTCTCGATTCCAGCCGGCTCGTTCGTCGGGATCGTGGGACCGACCGGCGCCGGTAAGTCGACGCTCACGAAGCTGCTCTTGCGCTTTTACGACCCCGACGACGGCATCGTCCGCATCGATGGCCACGACCTCCGCGAGGTCGATTTGCGGACCCTGCGCCACGAGATCGGGTTGGTCTCCCAGGAGCCGTATCTCTTTACGGGGACGATCAGAGAGAACATCGCGTACGGTCGGCCGACGGTCCAGGATGAGGCGATCGAGCAGGCCGCCAAGATCGCCCACGCCCACGAGTTCATCGAGGACCTCGAACACGGCTACGAGACCCAGGTCGGCCAGCGCGGGGCGAAGCTTTCCGGCGGTCAGCGCCAGCGGATCGCCCTCGCCCGGGCAATCGTCGGCGACCCGGCTATTTTCATCCTCGACGAGGCGACCAGCCACGTCGACAATGAGACCGAGGTGTTGATCCAGCATTCTCTCGACGACATCATCGCCGACCGGACGACGTTCGCGATTGCCCACCGGCTCTCGACGATCAGAAACGCCGACGTCATTCTCGTCTTCGACGATGGCGAGCTGGTCGAATCCGGCACTCACGAGGAGCTCCTCGAGACTGACGACCTGTATGCGAATCTCTGGCGCGTCCAGATCGGCGAACTCCAGGAGCTACCCGCCTCGTTTTTAGAACGGCACGTCTCGAGCGATTCCTGAGGGCCGTGGAAACCCCTCAGAGATGCGGCGGGAACGTCAGTACGTTCCGGATCCCCGGCATCGGCCCGCCCGTCGTGCCGTGAACCTGCCCGTCGCCCCACTCGTCGTGTTCCAACGAGCAGTTGAATGCC
>SKNY01000039.1 GCA_007123105.1 Salinarchaeum sp.
AACATCATCGCTCGGGAGGTCATCGACGACCGTACGGTCCGCATTAGTCTGGCAGACGTCTGGAACGAAGAGTGGGCGATTACACAGTCCATCCTTGACTCGAGCATCTCGGCAAGTACCGCATTCACGTCAGAATGGCTTGAACGGTTCGAGGACACTGGCGCAGATATGGATGCAGTGGCGGAGCTCCGTGACGATATTCTAGATGTAACGGCTGATACGGATGATGAACTCATCAATCAGTTTCATATTCCCTTCGAGTTCCGGTTTGACGGATCGATTGGTGATGTGGGCGAAGATTACTGGGAATTGGAACTGGTACCCGAAAAGGACGGGCATCGTCGGGCATATGTGGACGACATCAATTACGAACGGTGGATCTGCACGGCGCGGGAAGAGTCCGAATTACACCAGGCCGACTCGTTCATGAAGGAGGAGGTGCCGCTCGGGCACTACGATATCTTCGAAGATGACATCAAATTTGAATTCTCGTCCGAGTTCCTGACCTTCCGAGACGACTGGGAAGAGTGGGGGTGGAACTTTAACGCCGAAATTCATCCCACGTCAAATCCATTTTTCCGCCGGGCATTTGTCTTCGCCACCGACCGCACGGGCTTCGAGCGGGACCCTCGTCGAGAGATCATCGACCTCAACGGGCATCCGTTTCTCGACGATGAGCGCTTATCGATGTGGGTGAGCGATGAGATGATTGAGCAACTCACTGATTACGGTGTCGAATCCGAGTGGGATGCTGCCGAGGAGGAACTCAAGACGGGCGGTTTCGAACGGAACGCCGACGGCGAGTGGCTGTTCCAGGAGGACACCGACATGGGTGACGCTGGTGGGCCTATCCATCTCGATATCAGTGCGCTTCCGTGGATGGGGTATGTTGCTGACAAAGGTTCTGACTTTTTCGCAGATATCAGTGACTTTGGCATTTCGGTCGAGGCCCACACCGCCTTCCAGGATCCGTGGACGATCCAGGCTGGATATATGGGTGGGATGACGCCCGAATTCGTCTTCGAGACGGTCTTCGGCGAGGAACCGTACGCCTTTACGATGAATAACGGCTTCGGTGAATCGGTGATGGCACCACCGGTGGGAGAACCCAGTGTAGACCAGGACGAGTGGGAAGAATACGACACGCGGGCAACCACCGATCGACTTGGTGTGACGGTCGACCCGGCTGTCCATCAAGAGATGGTCGACGACCTCACCTGGGTTTCGAACCAGATCATGCCTCGGGCCGGCGTGGTTGCGACGACGCAAGTATTCCACACGAACGCGAACCGCTGGAGCGTGACACCCCCTGCAGATGCACCGGACCAGTGGACCCGACGTCCGGAACATATCCTCTACACGACTGGACTCCTACAGTACGTTCCGCAGTGACTACATTCAGCGGTACGGAAACCCGCCTGCTTGCAATCGGTCCGGGCATTTTCGTGCCCCTTAATGGGGGTGTTGAACAAATTCTACGAGCACACCGCCCATACCGGCAGGATGAACGAACGCGACTTCGTGTCCCCACGCTCCGGATCGTGGAGATTCATCGACGAGCTCGACGCCGGCTGTTGCCGCTTGACCCAACGCCGCCGTGATGTCGTCGGTTTCGAACGCCAGGTGATGTAACCCGGGGCCCCGTCGCTCGAGAAATCTGGCAACCGTCCCAGATTGGTGCGGTTCGAGCAGCTCCAGTAGGCAACTGCCCGTCTCGAGAAACGCGACCTCGAGCCCGTCGAGGCGCTCGCGGTGGACTGGTTCCACCTCAAGGACTGTCTCGTACTGGGCGACCATCCCCTCGAGATCGTCGGTGGCGATGCCGACGTGATGGAGATCCATACCCCACAGGTCGGCCACTGACCTATGAATCTTGATTCCTGAAATGACGCACGAATGCTGACATCCCGAGATAACCAATCGCTACGACGACCGCGATCCCGGGATTCACTTCGCCTCTGGTGAGGCGTTGGAACAGAAGGACCAGCACAACTACTGCGATCCCGACCGCCACATATCGCATCCACGGGGTCACCATACCGGAACCCCGTGGTCCCGAGGGGTCGTTGATTCGGTTCACAGCGTCCTCCACTCGCCTCGGTCCGCTTATCTGGATTTCGGCACGACACGTGTACGTTTGACCGGTGAGTCTGGGTTAAGCGGTAACCCAATCACACATTGATTGGACCGTTGATGTTGTAGTGATTAAACTCCTTATCAAGTGGTGAGGAAATAGCGCCACCGTGGCAAATGAGTGCTAAATTATTGGGGACCGTGTCCAGCCATACTATCACGGAACCCGATCAATTGGAAGCCAGAGTCCTGCATTTTGGTTAGGTCTGTCCTGGTATTGTGGGAGCTTCCCACACAGAATTGGACCTGATTGGGGAACACCTGGACTACCGTCCCTCATTGTGGAGTGTCCTCGCCAGATTACCGAAACAAGTTGTGGGAGGACTTAGTCGATCGTCGGGTTTGTCGGGTGGAACACTCCAGCGGGGTTGCCTCGGTGAACCCATACGTGTAACGCCATAGCGGGCATACCGGGAATTGGTCCCCAACCCGCTTCTTCCGACACTTTGAGTGTTCGGCTGGCGGACTCGTCAGAGAAGATATTGCCAGCGACTCCTGCCTCACCGTGGGCGTACTCGACTCCGCCGAGCCGAAGGTCCTTATCGTGGGCCGGATCGTGAACGTCACCCGGTCCCGGATTATAGTTGCCATTCGTGTAGTAGACGAGAATCGGTGGTTCCGAGAGATCCACCGGCGTGCTCGCATCAGCAGCGATGAGCAACGGGTTGACGAAATGGAATCCCATGTTCGGGACGTACGGAGACACTACTGTGTCGTATCCGTCTGCTCGTGCGGTGGCCACGTCCCGATACTTCCGTGTCGCTGCTCGGACTTCGTTGAGTTCGTGCGTAAATTCGTCGCTCTTTGCGCTCGCGGCCCCGACGGCACCCGTGAAGAGGGCTGTGCTAGTCAATCCTAGTCCAACTGTCTTCATTACTGATCGGCGACCGACCGAGAGATTATCATCTAACGATGTGGTGTGAGTCATATGTACTCAGGGCTATTAGGGCCCTGTGAGGGGATAACCATTTGCAGTGTGGTTGACTATGTTATCACTTGCCTTTAACTGTCACAACTCGTACTTGACGACAGATTCACGCTCTGTTTTCCGCCCGTCGAATCTATCTACGCCTGGACAGTTTCTTTTGCCCTGTACGATTGTCGGTACGTATTATCTAGGTCGTATTGAAACCCAAGCTCCATCTCCTATTATTACAAGTCGAGAACATTCTTCGCATCTGAACATAGCTTCCATGAAGCAGCTCGCTTAACGCAGAACGAACGGGCGGTTGCTTACGCGCCCCCGGTATCCTCATTCGAAGCGTTATCACTCAGGGTACCATGACACAGGGTAACATTCTTCGAGAGTATTCTGACTCCGAACGCATCCACGTGCCCGGTGCCACACTGTCAATTACCGCCGATAGTGAGATGACTGACGGCGAGTACTTGGAACTCGACATGTTGATTCCGCCGATGTTCGAGAATGATCTCCACACCCACGATCCGAGTAAAGTGTTTCACATGATTGAGGGCAAGATTCGCCTCCACATGGACGGGGAAGACGACATCCTGAGCCCTGGCATGACCGGGTACGTTTCAAGATATGCGATCCACGGCTTAATGAATGCCGGTAACAAAAGTTCTCGCGTCATCGCGGTCATGACGCCCGGTGGCGCTGAGGGGGTCTTCCGCGACGTTGGACACCCGAGCGAGGACCGGTCACTCCCCGAACCCATCGAATCGACCAGGGTAATGCTCCAGTCCGTCTTTGCAACCGCCGAGAAGGATGGCTTCGAGTTCCTGGGACCACTCCCGAAGTAGGCCGAATAACAGAGGGGAACCGACAATTCAATTTTGTTAGATAGGTCGCTCACGAACGGCAACATGCACTGTCGGTTTGAGCCGCAGATTCGACCCCACCTCGACGGTAAGCTCAGGTTGACCAGCGAATGACAATTAGTATCGTGGCAGCAGCGCTGCGATGACGATGGGATGGAATCATATGATGTATTTCGGCTGCAAATATTGCACCCTCCTCAAGTTAACAATAGAGCATATCGCAGGACCTGTGCACTGTTCGAGTCCTGTATTATCACACCGAGTTTCAAATTGACTTTGACACGATGCACTTGCTCCAGATCAGCCCTTCACCCGAAACAACAGAAGGTCCATTCATCTATTTTGGATCCCGAGGCGATGTATATGCCTTATTTCCATCTCATGTCGTTATACTTACCGATGGGATCTGACCCGCTTACAGGGCAGTCATCCACTGTTGACCCCGGAACTCGCAGCTTATGACCATTGACCGACACGAGTGCTTCCTATACTCTCGGTGATGCTGCCCCTCAGATCGTCAGTCCGACAGCTGTTTGAATTGATGATCATCCTCATGGAATTCAATCGACATGGGCAATCGAAACATTTAGTCCGTCCATCGGTGACGACCTGACATGGTTTCACTCGACGATATTCCCACCGTCGACATCAGTCCAGCTGACCGTGTCGCCAAGCTTGATCCTCCAGACCCTCCCGTCGACATAGTCCTCGATACGGACACGTACAACGAGATTGATGATCAGTTCGCGGTCGTCTACACCGAACTCGCCTCGGAACTGAGCGTCACCGCGATGTATGCTGCACCCTTTCATAACACCAACTCTGATGGGCCCGCCGACGGCATGGAGCGGAGCTATGACGAACTGATCCGAGTGCTCGACCTCATCGATCATCCGGATCCGGACGGCATCGCCCATCGCGGTGCAACGGCGTATCTCGGGGACCAATCTACCCCCCAGTCCTCTCCTGCAACCACCGATCTAATCGAGCGTGCTCGGCGCCGTGATCCCGACGATCCCCTCTACGTGGTAGCGATCGGTGCACCGACCAACATTGCAACAGCGCTGCATCTCGCCCCCGAGATCGGGGACCGGATCGTCGTCGTCTGGCTCGGCGGACAGCCACATACCTGGCATACAGCACGAGAGTTTAACCTCCAGCAGGACCTCATCGCAAGCCGGACGCTGTTCGATTCGGGGGTCCCCCTTGTTCAGATCCCGTGTATGAACGTCGCCCAACATGTTCGGTCGTCGGTTCCCGAACTCGAGCATCTCCTCGCGGGTGAAGGAGCGATCGGTGACTATCTCTTTGACATCTTCTCGAACTATCACGGCCGGCCGAACGACGAACGCCCGTGGACCAAGGCAATCTGGGACCTCGCAGCGGTGGCCTATGTCGCGGACCCAGCGTCGGTACCGTCGGCACTCGTCTCAAGTCCCATTCTGAACGCGGAATTCACGTACAGCACAGACGACGCTCGCCATACGATCCGCGTCGCCCGTGCGGCAGACCGCGACGCAATCCTCGCTGACTTCGTTTCACTCATCGACGACCACGCTTGATTCGTTCGCGGTGACTGCCGACTCATTGAGGGTGGGTAACAACGAGCTGGACTTGGCCATGGAATCTAGGTTTACGCTTCCGATCGACGTGTCAACTATATTGTCATTTAGTTGATTTGAAACCGGTCCAGTGAGCAACTTCGCGGCACTGTGCTCGTCAGTACGCGTTCGACGTGAATTGTGGCATCGTGGGATGGCCACGGCTCATGATTCTGCGAACCGTCCGATTCGGTTGGACCGGATCGACGAATTTGTATTGACGACGACGCATCACGTGTCGCATTGATGATGTCATTTAGTTCCTCAACATAGGTATCGCCGTTGCTAGTATGAAGCCCCGGCGGGAGGCTACTGGCAACCGATTTTGCGGCCGCACTGTATATCGTCAACGCATGGTTAGTGTCGTCGGTATTCCCCAAAGATGTCCCGAAGGACGGTGCATATCTCGCCCGTCGTCGCTTCGGCTTCTACCGCGTCGATCATCGGGTACATGAGGTTCCCATCCCCACTTGCTACCGTCCGGAGGTCCTCTAGTGCGCCAGTTACTGCCTCCTCGTCTCGATCGTCCCGGCGCCGCTCAACTCGCTCGATTTGCCGTTGCCGTTCCGCTTCGGCAATCTCCTGGACTTCGAACTCTGACTCGGCTTCGTCGGTCGTGAACCGGTTGACGCCAACGACGATTCGATCGCCCGACTCGATCTCGCGTTGCCGTCGATACGCCACGTCCTGAAGTTCGCGTTCGACCCACCCGGACTGAATTGCAGCCAACATTCCACCGCGATCGTCAATATCTGCAAGTAGCTCCATCGCCGCGGATTCCAACCGATCCGTGAGATCCTCTACGTAATAACTTCCCGCCAGTGGATCGACAGTATCCCCTACCCCAGTCTCGTGGGCGAGAATCTGTTGGGTGCGGAGTGCCGTCCGAACGGTCTGCTCGGTCGGAATTCCCAGGGCTTCGTCCTTGCTGTTGGTGTGGAGGCTTTGGGTACCGCCGAGGACCGCGGCGAGCGCTTGATATGCTACACGGGTAACGTTGTTATCGACTTGCTGGGCTGTGAGCGTTGAGCCGGCAGTCTGGGTGTGAAACTTGAGTCTGCGCGCATCTGAGTCGCTCACGTCGAAGCGCTCTTCGACGATGCGCGCCCATAACCGACGTGCCGCGCGGAATTTCGCCGCCTCTTCGAACAGATCGTTGTGAGCTGCGAAAAAGAACGATAGTTGCGGGGCGAACGACTCGACGTCAAGGCCCGTATCCACAGCAGCTTCGACGTATTCGATCGCGTTGGCAAGCGTAAAGGCGACCTCTTGGACGGCAGTGGCGCCAGCTTCCCTGACGTGATAGCCCGAGATCGAGATCGGATTAAATCGTGGGAGCTCCGCCGCACAAAACGCAAAAATGTCGGTGATAATCCGCAGAGAGGGCTCGGGGGGATAAATGTAGGTATTACGGGCAATGTACTCCTTGAGGAGATCGTTCTGGATGGTCCCGCGCAGCTCAGTACGATCGACGCCCTGCTCGTCGCCGACGGCGACATACATCGCAAGCAACACGCTCGCTGGTGCGTTGATCGTCATCGAGGTGCTGACTTCCGACAGATCGATCCCGTCGAACACCAATTTCATATCTGCAAGCGAATCGATCGCAACTCCCGCCCGGCCAACCTCGCCTGCTGCCATCGCATCATCCGAATCATACCCCATCTGGGTCGGCAGATCGAATGCCATCGAGAGCCCGGTCTGACCTTCATCGATGAGATATCGAAACCGTTCATTTGTCTCGGCGGCCGTTCCCATCCCCGCGTACTGGCGCATCGTCCACCGTCGCCCCCGATACATCGTCGGATATACTCCTCTCGTGAACGGTGGTTCTCCGGGGAAGCCGATTTCCGCGAGATACTCCTCGTCCTTCCGATCGAGCGGTGTATATAACCGATCCACAGCAAGGCCATCGGTATCTGTCTCGAACGCAGCTGCACGTTCACCATAGCGCTCGAGGACCGGATCCAGTGTTTCGCGACACCAGCGGTCTCGTTCAGCGCGGAGAGTACCGAGGCGATCCTCGTCCATGCGGTACCACCCGAGTTCCGGCCCTTTACAGGTATCGTCCGTCCGATAAGCGGCCGTTACCGCTTCCCGCCGGAGGGATCGTATTTATATGTGGCTTCATCAGGATCGATGCCGAGCTCCTCGGCGATTGCCGTCGTTTGATCCTCCTCTTCACTGACTTCAGGTTGGCGCTCGCCTCCTGCATGTTTGAACCGCTCCCGAAGTGGCTCTGGCATCCGGAACCGATCGACATCGATGCGCATCGGAACGATCGGCTCAGCCGATCGATCGCGCTTATCGTCAAGCCGGTCGATGAGCGGGTCTGGTAGGGCGTCGTCATCGATCACCGTGAATCCGAACTGGGCGAAATAATCGGGAACCGGAACGAGGGCGTAGACCTCGTCGAATCCAGCATCACCGGCATAGTCGAGGAGCCGTTCGACGACGTGGGCGCCGACGCCTTGTCCTCGCCACCCGTCGAGCACCCCGATGCTCGTGAGTTCGGCGGCTTCCGCATCATCAGGACGCTGGTGGATGCGGATTCTCCCGAATCCAGCCTTCGTATCGGTCGTTTCGTCGATCGCTACGACGTAGTCGCGCGACCGAAACGCCCGGTGATCGAGGCCCATGGCTTCGATGTGATCCAGGAGCCAGACCTCCTCGCGGTTGCGCGCGTCCCGGACGTACATGTTTGGAGCTATCACGACGGCCGAATAAAACCTTGTGGCAGCCGCCGGCCGTCATGGTGGGAATACTTTTGAGATGGGAAACGTACACCCGCATATGCATATCGGAGTGCTAACGGCGCCGTTGTACGATGTGGACCGTGCGGAGGCGTTTGAATACCTCTCGGGACTCGGTGTAGACGCCGTCGAGCTCGGAATCGGCGGTGCCCCCGGTACGGGACATCTTAACCGCGAGGAGCTCCTCGAGAGCGAAGACGCCCGTCACGCCGTCCGGGATGACCTCGAGAAATACGACCTCGAGATTTCTGCACTGGCCACACATAACAACCCGATTCATCCGGATCCGGACGTTGCCGAGCAAAACGATCAGGCCCTGCGCGAAGCGATCGAGGTTGCTTCCCTTCTCGACGTCGAGGCCATCACGACGTTTTCCGGCCTTCCCGGCGGCAATCCAGACGATACGAGCCCCAACTGGATCACGGCTCCCTGGCCAACCGAGCACGCAGAGATGCTCGAGTACCAGTGGGAAGACGTCACAATTCCGTACTGGGAAGACATCGGTGAGGTTGCTGCAGATGCCGGTGTGAACGTCGGCATCGAGATGCACCCTAACTTCATCGTCTACGAGCCGACGGGCATGCTCCGGCTGCGTGAGGAAACCAATGACGCCATCGGTGCCAACTTCGATCCCTCGCACTTGTACTGGCAGGGAATCGATCCTATCGAAGCGATTCGTTTCCTCGGCAAGCACGACGCTATCCATCACTTCCACGCAAAGGATACCCGAGTCTACGAGCAAAATGCACGGGTCAAGGGTGTACTCGACACGGTCGATTACACCGAGGAGGCCGATCGGTCCTGGCTGTTCCGATCGATCGGGTATGGCCACGGCGAAGAACACTGGAAGGATATCGTCTCGACGCTCCGGATGATCGGCTACGAAGGGGCACTTTCGATCGAGCACGAAGACTCGCTCACCTCGGGGCGCGAGGGCTTGGAGAAGGCGGTCGATGTCCTCTCGCGCGCAGTCTTCGAGACCGAACCCGGTGATGCCTACTGGGCGGAGTGATCCTCATGGCAGACACACCACTCCGCGTGGGCATGCTTGGCTATCGGTTCATGGGTGATGCGCACACCAACGCGTTACAACGGCTCCCCCAGTTCTTCCCCGAATCACCGGCGGTCGAACTCGATGTCCTTATCGGCCGCGACGAGGACGCGGTCGCCGAGGCCGCCGAACGATTCGGGTTCAACCGGACGAGCACCGACTGGGAGGCCGTTATCGACGATATCGATGTGTTTTACAACCTTGGTCCGAACTGGATCCACGCCGAACCGTCGATTACGGCGCTTGAGCACGACGTTGCCGTCCTCTGCGAGAAACCCCTCGCCGAATCACTCGAGAGCGCTCGCGAGATGGTCGATGCCGCCGAATCGGCGTCGGTACCGGCCGGCTGTGCATTCAATTACCGGTTCATTCCGGCGATTCAGTATGCCCGTCAACTCATCGCCGACGGTGCCATCGGCGAGATTCGTGAGGTCCGCGGTCGCTACCTTCAGGACTGGCTAGCGGATGAGGATTCGCCGTGGACCTGGCGGATGGATGCAGACCAGGCTGGCAGCGGGAGTCTTGGCGACCTTGGTGCACATACCATCGATCTCTTTCAATTCCTTATCAAGGACGCTGCAGGACCGATCACGGACGTCTCTGGACAGGTGCAAACGTTTGTCGAGGAGCGCTCGCCGG
>SKNY01000081.1 GCA_007123105.1 Salinarchaeum sp.
CTCACCGTCCCCACCGGCTCGAGCGGATCGACGCGGTATTCCTCGTACTCGGCCTGGACGAGATCGACGATGCGTTCGGCGGCGTCGGCGTCCACGCCCTCGCGCCCATCGATCGTGCGATACACCCGCTCGCGGAGTCGGGGTGGTAACCCGGATGCCTCGACAACAGTTTCGATATCCGCCGGGGCACCGTAGGTGTCGTGGCTAGTCATCATCGACCTCCGCGGCGACCGGCCGGGCCGGCTGCGAGTCGGTCGGTGCCTCGACCGGCTCCTCGCCGTGTTCTGAGAGGTTCGTCGGCCGTTGCCAGCGGTCCATGAACGACTGCAATTCGCCGTCCGTGTCGAACTCGGCGTCGAGCACCCGATCGGCAATGCCGTCAATGTCGATGTCGTGATCGACCGCCGAGGACACCCGGACCGGGCTCGTGCCGTCCTCGCCGAACTCGAACTGGACGATCTTGTCGTTGGTATCCCGCACGGTGCCGTCGTACTGGGTCTCGAGCTCGGAAAGGGCGTTGATCAGCCGGCGCTGGAGGTACCCGGACTTCGAGGTTCGGACGGCTGTATCAACGAGCCCCTCCCGACCACCCATCGCGTGGAAGAAGAACTCGCGGGGATTCAACCCCTCGCGGTAGGAGTTCCGGACGAAGCCGTGGGCGTCCGCAGAGAGATCACCGGGCTCGTAGTGGCTGAGGGTGCGTCCCTCGTAGCCCCGGTTGATCCGCTCGCCGCGGACGTGCTGTTGACCGACACAGGCGGTCATTTGGGTGAGGTTAAGTAGGTTCCCACGGGCACCGGATTCGGCCATGATGACCGCCGGATTGTCCTCCTCGAAGTTCTCTTCGGCGATTTCACCAGCCGAGTCACGAGCCCGACCGAGCGTCTGACTGATCTTGAGCTCGAGGGTCTCATCGACCGTTCTTCCCGGGAGGCTTTCGATTTCGCCGGCTTCGTAGGCCGTGATGAGTTCTTCGACCCGGTCGTAGGCGTTCGCGATAACCTCCTCGATCTGCTCGGATGCGTTGCCCGGGATCGACTCGTCGTCGATGCCGAGGCTGAACCCGAAGTGCATGATCGAACGCATCGCAAGACTCGAGACTTCGTTGATGAAGATCCGGGCCCGGGTCGGGCCGTGGTCTTTCATAATGGTATCGACGATCTGGCCGCCGAACGCGCCAACGGCGCCCTCGTCGATGGTTCCCTCGAGCAGCTGGCCGTTCTCGATAACGACCTCATCGCCCGCAGAACTCGTAAACGCGAGTGAGAGGTCATCCGGTATGAGCTCGGAGAAGATTGTCCGGCCGTTCCAGTAGTCGTCGCCGTCCTCGTCGGTTCCGTCGGGATCTGGCAACCCGTCGACGCTCGTTCCCCGCAGCAGGTCGAGCGACTGGGTTTCGTTGAAGCGCGGATTCTCGTGGGTCAAGAGATACGTCCCGGAGACGTGGTCCTGGATGGCGCCGATGATGTTCTCGCCGAACCGCGGGCTCAGGATCTGTTCCTGGACACGCATGAGCACTCGGGCCTCCGCACGGGCCTCCTCGTTCTGGAGGGCGTGGAGGTTCATCTCGTCGCCGTCGAAGTCGGCGTTATACGGCGGACAGACCACCGTGTTGAGCCGGAACGTTTTGTACGGCATCACCACGACCTCGTGGGCCATGATGGACATCCGGTGCAGTGACGGTTGCCGGTTGAAAATGACAATGTCGCCGTCGACGAGATGGCGGTTTACCTCCCAGCCGACGTCGACAACCTGGGCGGCCTCGGCCTCGCCCTGGCCGGCCAGCGCCTCACAGTTCTTTTCGGTGACCTTGAGCCGCCGTCCGTCCGGCCGGCGGACGTAGTTTGCGCCGGGGTGCCGGTGTGGCCCGTTTGCGACGTAGCGACGGGCCTCCTCGACGTTGCGATCGGTCACGTTCATCGTGATCGTCATCTCGGTGGCAACACGCTCTGGGATCCCGACCTCGTTCAGTGAGAGCGTCGGGTCCGGGGAAATCACGGTACGGGCCGAGAAGTTCACGCGCTTGCCCGAGAGGCTGTTTCGGAAGCGACCGTCCTTCCCCTTCAACCGTTGGGAGAGCGTTTTCAGCGGCCGGCCAGAGCGGTGACGGGCCGGTGGCGTCCCGCTGATCTCGTTATCCATGAACGTGGTCACGTGATACTGCAGCAGCTCCCAGAGGTCCTCGATGATCAGCTGTGGAGCGCCGGCTTCGCGGTTCTCCATGAACCGCTGGTTGATCCGGATGATGTCGACCAGCTTGTGGGTCAAGTCATCCTCCGAGCGCTGGCCGTTATCGAGCGTGATCGATGGCCGAGCGGTGACTGGTGGGACAGGCAACACGGTGAGGATCATCCACTCTGGCCGCGAGCTGGTTGAATCGATCCCCAACGCGGCGACGTCGTCGTCCGGAATGTCCTCGAACCAGTCCCGGATGTCCGAGGGCATGAGCTTGTTCAAGTCCTCCTCGGTGAGATCGACGTCAAGGGCGTCCTCGAGCGCCTCGCGCTGGTCTTCGCGGGGCCGGAAACCACCTGATAGAATCTGGTTGATCCGGGAGAGGTCGAGCCCCGTCGCCTCGGCGAGCTGGGGCGGTGCCATCCCTTCGTCCTCCTCGTCGTCGGGGTCGGGCTGCATTGCCTTCGCGATCAGCTCGGGGTAATCACTCGAGAGCACTTCCTGGACCTCGTAGTAGGTCGTTGGCTTCTCGTGCTGGATGTCGTACTGGATCTCGCCACAGTGCGGACAGACGTCGGCCTTGCGGGCCTGCCGGATGGCGGCTTTGGTCACATCGCTAACATCGCCGTCGAGCTCGCGCGTCCGCGTGAGATCGTCGCCGAATTCGGCCATCTCCGCCTCGGTCAACAAGAGCCGCGAGCAGTTCCGACACGTGCCGCGAAGCAAGCGTCGGATTAATTTCGTAAAGCCGACGTGGATGACCGGCGCCGCGAGTTCGATGTGGCCGAAGTGACCATTACACGAGCCCGAGTGCTTCCCGCAAGTGCGACACTCGAGTCCGGGATCGATCACGCCGAGGCGGGGATCCATCAACCCCATATCGATGGGGAACCCGTCGTCGTCATAGGTGTCGGCCGTGATTACCTTCGTCGCGCTCATCTCGCGGTATTGCTCCGGATCCATCAGTCCGAACCGGATCTCGCTAATTTCTTTGGGGGTTTCGGTGTACATGGGTTAGACGGCATCCTCCAGGTGGAGTCGCGGCGCGATGCCAAGCGCCTTCATTTCGTCGAGGAGAAGATTGAACGCATAGCTCATCTCGATCAGGTGAACGTTGGTCTCCTCGCTGCAGTTCGGACAGTAGACACGGTTTTGTTGGACGTCCTCGACGGCGGTCATCCCACAGGTGCCACAAACGTGAATGAACTCTTGATCCGATGAATCGAGCAATCGTTCCTTGAGGGCCATCGAGGCGCCGTGGCCGATCAACACCTCGCGTTCCATCTCGCCGACCCGCAGCCCGCCCTCGCGGGCTCGTCCTTCGGTGGGCTGGCGGGTCAGTACCTGCACCGGCCCTCGCGAACGGGCGTGGAGCTTATTCGAGACCATGTGGTAGAGCTTCTGGTAGAAGATGGTCCCGATGAAAATCTCGGCCTCGATCTTCTCCCCGGTGACGCCGGAATACATTACTTCCTTCCCGCTGGAATCGAAGCCGTGTTCGACCAGTGCGTTCCGAAGCTTCTCCTCCGATTCGCCCGTGAAGGCGGTCCCGTCGACACGGCGCCCTTCGAGCGAGCCGACCTTCCCGCCGAGCATCTCTAAGACGTGACCGACCGTCATTCGCGAGGGGAGCGCGTGTGGGTTGATCACCAGGTCCGGCACGACGCCTTCGCCCGTGAATGGCATGTCCTCTTGTGGGGCGATGTGGCCGACGACGCCCTTTTGGCCGTGCCGGGAGGCGAACTTATCGCCGAGTTCGGGGATGCGTTCGTCACGGACGCTGACCTTCGAGAGCTTCGAGCCGTCCTCGCCCTCCATCAGGGTCACGGTGTCGACGACGCCACTCTCGCCCGACCGCATCGTTACGCTGGTTTCGCGGCGTTTCTGCGTGGATAGTCCGCCCATATCGTCGGGCTCTTCGAGGAATCGTGGCGGACTGGTCTTGCCGAGCAACACGCTGTTTTCGTCGACTTCCGTTTCAGGGTTGACGAGACCATCCTCGTCGAGGTGTCGGTAGGCTTCCTCTCCGCGGGCACCACGAACCTCGTCCGATGGGATCTCGAAGCGATCCTCCTGGCCACCCGGATACCGTCGCTCCTCGCCCTCGTAGGTCCGGAAGAAATGCGAGCGGGCAAGCGCGCGGTCGACTGACCCCTGGTTGAGCACCAGCGCGTCTTCGATGTTGAATCCCTCGTAGCTCATGACAGCGACGACGAAGTTCTGGGCAGCCGGACGGTCGTCGTATCCGATCTGCTCGGTCGTCTGGGTCTTGACCATCGAGAGCTGCGGATAGTGCAGCAGGTGCTGACGGGTGTCCGGCCGGATCCGGTAGTTCGCGGCCGGGAGTCCCAGTGACTGTTTGATCATCCCGGATCCCATCGTGATTCGCGGCGAGGCGTTGTGTTCCGGATACGGGATCATTCCGGCACCGATCCCGAAGATGAGTTGCGGATCGAGCTCCATGTGGGTGTGACGCTCGCCGAGCTCATCGGTATCGACGGCCACGTAGATATCCTCTTCTTCTTCGGCGTCAATGAACTCGATGTACCCGTGTTCGACGAGATCCTCGAACGTGATCTCCCCGCGTTCGAGTGCCTCGACCTCGTCGTCACCCAACAGCAACTCGCCGTTCTCGACAACCAACAGCGGTCGACGAGCCCGTCCCGGATCTGCGTTGATGAGCACCTCGCCGGTCCGGTCCTTGACGGAGACGTTTACCATGTCGCTGATTTCCCCGCGACGCCGTGCCGCGCGGATCTGTGATGCAAGCTGATCGGGATCCTCGTGAACGCCGATCAAACTACCGTTAACGTAGACCTTTGCCTCTCGTACTTGACTACTCATGATATCAGTCCCCGTGTGCCCGTGTGGTTTCCAATCCTGGGATGCCCGCCACGCCCATCGAGGCAAGTTCCCGTTTTAGTTCCCGTTCGTCTTCGACGGCCTGTGAGAGCTCCATCGCCTGTGCGAAGTTCTTCACCAGGCCACAGTTCGGCCCCTCGGGCGTTTCCGACGGGCAGATTCGCCCCCACTGAGTCGCGTGGAGGTCGCGTGCCTCGAAATGGGGTTGGCTTCGTGAGAGCGGGCTCCGCAGGCGTCGGAGGTGGGATAACACACCCATATAGTCCGTCCGATCGACCAGCTGCGAGACACCCGACCGTCCACCGACCCAATTACCGGTCGCGATCGGGTGCTCGAGCCGCTCGGTCAGCACGTCAGACCGGACGACGGTGTTGACCGACAGTTGTCGGTTGCGCATGTTGGCCCGCTCGAGCTGATATTTTACGTCGCGGGCGAGTTTGTTTAGCGCCGTCCGGAACAGATCTCGCATCAAATCCCCGGACACCTTGAGTCGTTTGTTCGCGTAGTGGTCCTTATCGTTCGGCTGGCGACGATCGAGCGCCAGCTCGAAACACGCCTCTGCCATCCGGCACAGGTAGTACGCCTTGTTAATCCGGACGTCCTCATCGGGAACCCCTTCCTCGTGTAGATGTGGCAAGAGGTACCGATCGATGACGTAGTTGGCCCGTTTGAGCTGGTAGTTTTTCCCTTGCCCGGAGGCAACTCGACGGCCGAGCGTCTCGATCGCCTCGGCCTCGGTCTGGACCTCGGCTTCTTCGAGATTTTCGAGCATGAATTTCACGATCTCGGGGTCCTCGGACACTCGATGGACGATCTCCTCGTCGGATTCGAGACCGAGCGCTCGGACCAGCGTAACAAAGTTAATCGAGCCCGAGACCGACGGGAAGCTGACCTCGAGAATGCCGTCGCGACTGCGTTCACATAAGACGAGTGCTCGGTATCCACGTCGCTGAGAGAAGGTCTTTGCGACCTGGATCTGGTCGCCGTATCGCGAGTCGTACTCGGCGAGAATCTTGTTGGGGGCGAGGTCCTCGGAGGTCATGAGCACCCGCTCAGATCCGTTGATGATGAAGTAGCCGCCGGGGTCGGCCGGGTCCTCGCCGATTTCAACGAGTTCCTCGTCGCTGAATCCGGTGATGTTACACTTCGAGGAGCCGACCATGATCGGCATTCGGCCCACTTTCGTCTCCGTCGAATCGACGACGCGAACCTCTTCTTCGTCACCGCCTTTCATGATCGTCATCTCCATAAAGACCGGTGCGGCATACGTAATGTTCCGCAGTCGGGCCTCTTGGGGATAGAGCAGCTCCTCGGACCCGTCGGCCTCCCGCACTCGTGGGGTGACCATTCGGACATCGCCGAGTTCGACCCACACCGGCTCTTGACCCTCCTTGTCACCGATGTCGGTGTCGATGGTGGCCTTCTCGTCGACGACCTCCTGCATGCCGCGTTCTAAGAACGCATTGAACGAGCGAAAGTGGTGCTCGGCCAGTCGGTCCTTCGAAAAATACTCGCGCGATAACGTTCGTCGTGCCTCCGTTTGCATGGTTATTGGATCACCAGTCGATAGTTGACTGCGGTTTCGGTCGTTCGCGAATCCCTGACGATCTTGAGGACGTCACCGGGAACGGCTTCGGCGGGAAGGGCCGGATCCGACGCCTTGATCTTCGGGAGGTCCGTGCGTTTTACGCCGTACTCCTCGAGCACGGCCTCGGCATCCTCGTCCGAGAGCACCACGTGCTCGGGGACAAGTGTGTGGTTACTTACGTCGACCATGTGTGGCACCGCTGGTTGGGGGAGAAATGGCTGTCACGAGATACTGCAGTGTAGTACTCGAACCAGTAATTTAAGTGTTGTTATCTTGTGTGCGCCCGTCACCGCTTGGAAAGCCTTAAGCACAAACGGGGGGAACCTGCTGTTGCCGTTTGCCCGAATGGTGTAGTGGCCTATCATACGACCCTGTCACGGTCGTGACGCGGGTTCAAATCCCGCTTCGGGCGTCCCAATCTTTGTATAGATCCCGCATATAAGAGAGGGTTCCTTACGTCATCCTCGATCGGTTTCAATTATCGGGGGTGTCCGGTTTGAGCGACCTCGACCGGATCCACGAATATATCACGGAATACCCCGAGGCCGACACGCGGGACATTGCAGATGCGCTAAATCTTACACCCACCCGAGCAACCGTTGCGGCCGTCGAAACGATCAAATCAACCGGTAGCGTTGAGGTCGAAGAGCGTTCTCCCCGGTCGAACCCCAGGAGTAACGCAGACACCCGGCGATCTAAGACACCGACCGCCGACCGCGTCGATCGAAAAGCCTTCGACGCGGCCCTCGCGGCCTTCGGTGACGCGGTCGACTGGTTCACCGATCACCTTGACACCGTACTCCCCCCGGAGGTCGAGCACGACACCCCGCGGGAGTACTATCGCGAAACCCGCGGGTGGTCGGACGCGACGATCGAGGCCAAATGCCTCGGATATGCGCCAGCTGTCCAGACGGGACTCCGCGACTACCTCCGCGACCGCGGACATGATCGCGACGCGATCCGCGGGACGGGGCTGTTTACCGAGAACCTCGAACCCCTCTGGCGGGGACGGTACGTCTTTTCGTATCTCGACGCCGAAGGACGCCCGGTCTATGCGATCGCTCGCGAAACGTCACCGAAACATCCGGACGACTTTCTCAGTGGAAAATACGCGAAGCTCGCCCACACCAAGGAGTACGTCCCCCTCGAGGAGCCGATATTCGGGCTCGACACGGTTCGCGAGGGCGAGCCGGTCCTGATTACCGAGGGGATCGCCGACGCGATCGCCGCCCACCAGGCCGGGCTTCCGTGTCTCTCGCCGGTGACGGTACAATTCAAACACGAACACCGCGAGGCACTCGCCGGGATCCTCCGGGACGCGGATGTCCCCCGGGTGTATATTGTGAACGACGCCGAGCCACCCAGTACCGAGCTCCTCGAGGACGGCGACAGCGACGCCGAAGGGTGGGACCGGCTCCACCTCGAGCAACACGGCGACGGGATTCGCGGCGCCGTCAGAACCGCGGCCCACCTGGCGGACGCCGGGGTCGACGCCCGGGTAGCGGAGTTACCGCGCCACGGGACTGAGAAGGTCGACCCCGACGATTATCTCACCCGGTGGGACGGCGACATCCGGCCGATCCTCGCCCGAGCGGTCCCCGCGGAGGACCACCCGGCCCATGACGGAACGACGGCCAAAGAGCGGGCAATCGCGGCCGCCGGATACGACCACGACCCCGAGGCCGTCGAGGGGGACGGGACGCAGTCGGCCCTCTTTTCGCTCGGGATCCGCGACGTCTCCGGGCTGTCGGCGGACTATCGCGGGGTAAACCCCCTCGGTCACCGCGGTGACAGTGAGAATTACTTTGTCCTCGTCGCGGATCGCGGTCGGTGGTTCGCCTACGATCACAAGGCCAAGGTCGCGTACAACGCCCTCACCTGGGTGCTCGTCGAGGCGGGCGAGCGGCGCGTGACCGACCCGAACGGTCCCCTCGAGGACCGCGAGGTGTTCGCCGCCTGGCGACACGCCAAAGACCGCGGGTATATCTCGAGCGACGACCCGATCCCGCGGCGGGCCCTCCGGTACGTCGCCCGGACGTCGACCGCCTGGGACGGTGAGCTCGTCGAGCTCGAAACCCGCGACGGCTCGAGCTTCACCGGACTCCCTGCGGACGTATATAACGACGCCCTCGAGGCGGTCCGGGAGGAGCATGGTGTCGCCCCGGGACGTCACCCGGTCGGTGAGGGATCGGATCCGAACGCCGAACCCGTCGCGGTTCTCCCACCCGCGGTTCGCGACCTCACCACCGCGTCGAGCGGGTGGGACTGGCGACACGCGGGGACCGACTCCGAGCTCACCAAAGACGCCGTCCGCGACCGGACCACCGCGGTGATCGCCGACGCCTACGATCGGTGTGATCGCGTCCTCGTCGAGGCGCTCCCGACCACCGGCAAGTCCCACGGGGCGATCAAGGCCGCCGCAGAGAGCGACACCAAAATCACGGTCCTCACCACCCGCGGCCGAAAGGAGCAATACGACCAAATTCGAGAGTGGTGTCGGAAGTACGGGCTCTCCTGTTACGTCCTCCCGAGCTTCCCGCGGGACTGTGAAACCGCGGCCGGCGAGCACGGCGAGGACTGGAAAGACACCGTCATGGGGTGGTACAACCGCGGGGCGACACCCAAGGCGATCCATGCGCAAGCCGAGTACGTCCTCGGTCGGCCGCTCCCGTGTCAAGCACACGACGGCCACCGGTGCCCCTACGCCTCGAAATGGGACTTTGAGCCCGGGGATTTTGACGTCCTCATCGGTCACCCGTCCCACGCCTACAAGCGGAAGGTGACCACGTCGCGGACGGTGGTGTTCGACGAGGACCCCTCGAGTGCCTGCGAGACCGGGCTCTCCCACCACCTCAAAGGCGCGGTAACCCGGTGGCTCAAAACCACCGAGGGGGTCCCGTTTGACGACTATACCGACCTCCTCGAGGGCCGCGGGGACGAGACACGCCGCGGCCAGGCGCTTTGTTGGTTCGACGATCGCGAGCTCGCGGAGCTCGACGCCGAGTTAGACGTCCTCGAGGACCGCCAAGCCCACGCCGCCGCCCCGATCGCGGTGTATTCCCTCCTCGCCGGCGAGGACCTCGGCAACGGGTTTGAATGGGCCACCGTCCCGGACGTCGGTGTCGCGGCTCACAACCGCGAAAACGGGGATATAAGCGTCCTCCGGCCGGCGCCGCTCGAGTACACCCGCGGGGTGGTGTGTCTCGACGGGACGCCCACCCGCAAGATGTGGGAGCTCGCGATCGGCGAGCGATTGAACCACCGGCAAGTCCTCCAGGACGACGAGCTCGCCGAGTACCTCA
>SKNY01000072.1 GCA_007123105.1 Salinarchaeum sp.
ATCGGTGCGGTTAGTCGGCTCTCGATCTCCTCACGGCCGGCCGATGGACGTGGCCACGAACTGACGATGGTCGACGGCGAGATTGATCGTGTCGAACCGGCTGGCTGTCCGCCGGGAACGACGGTCGTCGTCGAGGAACTGTTCGCAAACACCCCGGCCCGACGGGCGTTTCTGGGCACACCGGCGACCGAGTTTGACCACGTAAACCGGGTGGTCACGCACTACGCGCTTGCCCATCCGGATGTCGCGGTCACCTTGCGCCATGACGATCGTGACGTGTTCCAGACAGCGGGCCGGGGAGATCTCGCCGGGGCAGTTATGGCGGTGTACGGACGAGATGTCGCGACGGCCATGCAGCCGGTCGCGGCGACCTTCGATGACGGCCCGGTCACCGAAATCGAGGGCCTGGTGTCCGCCCCGGAAACGACCCGATCGCGCGCTCGATACCTTTCGACGTTCGTTAACGGTCGCTACGTCAGGGCTAATCCCATCCGCTCAGGGATCCTTTCGGCATACGAGGGTCAGCTTGCCCCCGATCGATACCCGTTCGCCGTTCTCTTCTGCACGGTCGATCCCGCGTCCGTCGACGTGAACGTCCACCCGCGTAAGCTTGAAGTCCGGTTCGACGATGCAGCACTCGTTACGTCGCGCGTCGAGACGGCGGTCCGTGAGGCGATTCGGTCCGGTGACGCGGTGCGATCGTCGGCACCGCGAGGCCGCAGTCAGCCTCCAGAAACCCCGGTTGCGCCGGCGTCGGATCGGACGGAAACGGTTGTGGCGGCCGATGCTCGGCGGGAGCCGAGGCGACGGCAAGCGCCGCGACAGGCAAGCACGCGCTCGTCCACGGACGGATCGGATGAGGCCGACCGCCGCTTTCGGGCCCCAGGCCAACAGCGGACCGTCGGGGGCGACGAGCCAACCCCGACACTGGAGTCGCTGCCTGCGTGTCACATCCTCGGCCAGTACGACGAGACGTTCATCATCGCCACGAGCGATGATGGGATCCTGTTGATCGACCAGCACGCCGCCGACGAGCGCATCAACTACGAACGGCTCCGCAACCGGGTCGCCGACGGCCTCGACACGCAATCGCTGATGGAACCGATCGACGTGCCAGTCACCGCTGATGAACGGGCGGCCTTTCCCGCGTTGCTCGCCGGGCTCGAGGCGATTGGCTTTCGCGCCGAGCCAACCGACCACGGCACGATTCGGGTATCCGGTGTCCCGACCGTGATCGATACCTCGATTGCCCCCGAGCGCATTCGCGACGCGATCGCCAGCGCGGTAACCGGGGCCGATCCTGGCGCAGCGGTCGACGATGTCGCCGACGCGATGCTCGCAGATATGGCGTGTTATCCGTCGGTAACGGCACACACCCGCTTATCGAGTGGGTCGATGGTGGATCTCCTCGAGACGCTCGACGAATGTGAGGATCCGTACGCGTGTCCTCATGGTCGACCCGTGGTGATTCGCATCGACCACGATGAACTTGAAGACCGATTCGAGCGGGACTATCCCGGGCACGCAGGGCGTCGGCCGACTGATGAGACATAACGGCGGCTCGCACGCTTTATGGGGGTGCTCTCGTATCGACCGGCATGAGCGAACTGGTCAGCTTCGGGGAGACAATGTTGCGACTGTCGCCTCCCGCCGGTGAGCGTCTGGAGACCGCCCGTGAACTGGAGCTGCGGATCGGGGGTGCCGAAAGCAACGTCGCTGTGGCGGCCGCTCGCATGGGCTCCGATGCGACATGGATCTCGAAGCTGCCCGATTCTCCCCTCGGCCGGCGGGTGCTCCATACCCTCCACGCCAATGAAGTGGACACCGAGATCGTGTGGTCCACCGACGAACGGCAGGGCACCTATTACATCGAATTCGGCGATCGACCGCGAGGCACCCAGGTCATCTACGATCGTGCGAATGCGGCGATCACGACTGCGACCCCGGCGGAGCTACCGATGGACATCGTTGGGGACGCCACGTACTTTTTGGTGAGCGGTATTACCCCGGCACTTTCAGAGCAGTTGTGTGAGACGACGGCGACCTTACTCGAGCACGCCCAGGCTGGGGGCGCTACCACCGTGTTCGACCTTAATTACCGGTCGAAACTGTGGGATTACGACACGGCGGCCTCGATCGTTGACACCCTGTTGGACGCGGTCGACCTCTTCGTCCTCCCAGAACGGGACGCTGCCGCGCTCTGGGGGATCGAGGGCGATCGATCGGACGTGACCGATACGATTCGGTCGCGATGGGAGTTGTCGAGCGTCATCCTTACCTGCGGCGCCTGGGGCGCGGTCGCCAGAACGGAGCACGAGTACGTCGAACAACGGGCGTTCGAGACGGACACGGCAGACCCGATCGGCACGGGCGATACGTTTCTCGGCGTCACCCTCGGCAAGCGCCTCCTCGGTGCGGACTTACCGACGGCCATGGAGTGGGGAGCGGCCGGCGCCGCATTGAAACGGACGATCCAGGGCGACATCGCCGTCATTACGCCGTCTGAAATCGAGAGCGTGATCGCCGCTTCCGGCGGGGGTGTCGACCGATGAGTCAGCCAAGTGTCAGACGAGCTGCCACCACACATTTAAGCATCTGGAGGTAAATCGGGGATATCCATGGCCGCCAGCCGGCACGACGAGTGGATCGTCGTCACCGAGGACGCGAAGACGTTGCCGGTCGTCGAGATCCTCACGGGACGGGGCTTCGTCACCGGAAAGTCCGGTAGCGGGAAGAGCGTGCTCGAAGGGACGATCGTGTATACGGAAGACGGTCGCAAACCAATCGAAGCCGTCGACCCCGGTGACCGTGTCCTGTCGTTGGATCAGGCCTCGTGCGAGGGGGAGTTCCGCGAGGTGCTCGCAACCCTCGAACACGAAGCCGACAACCTACTCAGGATTACCCTCGAAGACGGTACCGAGATCGTCGGAACGGCCGATCACAGTTTCCTAACGATCGATGATACGGGTGTTGGTCCAATCAAAGGCGAAGACGTCCGTGAAGGGACCTGGTTCCCGTGTGCTCGCCAGCTGCCTTCGCCGGAATCGATCGAACAGCTCGATCTCGCGGTGTACGCCCCGGACCGATGCAAGGTTGGCGAGCATATCATTCGAGACGGTGCTCTTGAGCAGGATCGATATCTCCAGCTCGATTTCGAGACGGGGCAACTCTGTGGGCTGTATCTCGGTGTCGGCCGACTTGCAGCGGATGATACGATTCGGGTAACGACCGAGGGTCGAAGGCACGACGCATCGCTTGCGGCACGGGGATTCGACGTGGACGGTCGAACGGGTATCTGCCAATTCACACCCCTTGGCGCGTGCCTCCGCACTGCCTTCGGCTCCGGGCCCGCGAGAAAACGAGTCCCGGATTGGGCGTTCGAGGCCCCCCGTTCGTTCAAGCGCGGACTGATATCCGGATTCGTCGATGTGGCCGGCACCGTCGAGCATACACTCGTGATGGAGGCGGCGTCGCCCACACTCCTCACCGGGGTAAGCGAACTGCTTACCCAGTTTGGCGTTGCTTGCACTGTCGACGATCGGCCCAGCTGCGAACAGCGTCGAGCGCGGCTCACCGTGGAACCGGATTCACGTGACCGATTGGCATCGATGCTGGAGCTCACTGCGACTGATACGGCCGCTGCGTTGGCACAGCAGCGAGCAACACTCGACGAACAGTCGGTCGTCGGTGGAACTGCTGTCGGGATTGCAGACGGTCAACAGGCAGCCGCCATCGTTGGGGAGCGCCGGGTCGCCCCCGATTCGAACGGTTCGGAGAGGATGCGACCGGTACGCCTGAATGGCGGCCAAGCTGCCAGTCCGGACGTCCGGTGGCAACGGGTGGTCGAGGTCGAGCCGCTCTCGGAGACGCGGACGGTATACGATCTTGACGTTAGGTGTAACGATACGTTCATCGCCAATGGTGTGTACGTCCATAACTCGAATACGGGCAGCGTCATCGCCGAGGAGTTGCTCTCGAATGGGTACAATCTCCTCATTGTCGATACCGAGGGCGAATACTTCGGCCTGAAAGAGGAATTCGAGCTTCTCCACGTTGGTGCCGACGAGTTCGCGGACGTTGAAGTCTCCCCGAGCCACGCCAAGAAGATCGCCGAGATCGCGATCAAGCGGAACATGCCGGTTATCCTCGATGTGTCGGGGTTCTTTGACGGCGCTGACGCCGAGGAGATGATCACTCGGACGCTCGAGCACATTTATCGTATCGAAAAAGATGAGCGCAAACCGATGCTCGTGATGGTCGAGGAGATGCAGGAGTATCTCCCGCAAAAGGGCGGTGGCACTGAACTCGCACGGTTGCTCGAACGGATTGCCAAACGTGGACGCAAACGTGGGCTCGGTATTTGTGGCATGTCACAGCGCCCGTCGTCGGTCGATAAGGATTTCATCACCCAGTGTGACTGGATGGTTTGGCACCGACTCACCTGGGAGACCGACGTGAACGTCGTCCGCAATATCCTGGGCTCGGATCGGGCCGATGACATCCAGGAGTTCGATCCGGGCGAAGGTATCCTCATGACCGACTGGGATGACATGATTGAAACGGTCCAGTTCAAGCGCAAACGGACCCACGACGCGGGCGCCACGCCCGGCCTGGAGAGTTACGAGCGTCCCGACCTCCAGGCCGTCGGCTCAGAACTCATCCAGGAGATCAAAGGCAAAGGGGCTGCGGCAGAATTTACGCGGCCCGCCGAGGAAGCTGACCTCGATGCCGAAGCCGAGCCTGACACGGGGGACGAACGCGAGGAAGGATTGCCAACCGATGAACCCGAAGATGCATCACCTCCCGACGAGCCCGAGGAGCTCGCAACCGTCGAGACGGCGGACGTTGCCACCAGTGAGACCGACCCATCGCTAGTGACGACAGACCGCGCCGAGCTTCTCGAGGCTGAGGTGAAGGAATTGCGGTCGATCCTCGATGGCGTCGAGGGAAACGGTGCCGCGCCGACAATCCCCGAACCGGAGGATGACACACCGACCATTGAGCCGCCCATGCCACCCGGGAGGCCCAGAACCCGCGATGGTCTCCCCGGGATGCTCGTTGAATTCGGGCAGCTCATGGTGTATCTCGTGCGATCGGCCTGGTATCGCGTCCGCCTTCGGTATCACAATCGACGGCCGGACGGTTAGAGTCGCTGGCCCGACTGGGTGGTAAACTCCCGCCAGTGGTGGAGTGCCCAGTACGCGATGCCGGTGCCGAGTAAGCCAGCAGCGAGGAAGTACAGGACCAGTCGCGAGACGAACACCTCTTCAGGGTGATTGATCGTATACCGCACGCCTTCGACGCCGAGCCCGACGAGCACAACGGCCCATGCGCCGGTGAAACTTGCGGTGATGATAATTTCACGACCCGTCGCGCCGTACAGCTCCAGCAGCACGATCGTCGCCACGAACGCGAGGGCGCCGACGACGAGGTACCACGGCAGCCGAGCGGTTACTGCGTCAGCGGTACCAGAGACGATCGCTAGGAGGCCGACGAAACTGAACGTCAACAGCAACGTACAGCACGCGATCACGACCGTGATTCGGGCATACACCGATCGAGCGACGCTCCCGGCAGCCATCGATCGCACGAGGCACGGGCGATGGGTTAAACCATCCGAAAGGCGACCAGTCTGCGTCGATTACGTTGGTCGAATATCGCGATCTGCGAGGTCGGTGGCGAGGTCGGCGTACGGGTGGCGGCCATCGGGCGCAGTGACGACGTCCCAGTCTGCGACGAGGACCAATCGTTTGCGGGCCCGGGTCAGCGCCACCGCCAGGCCGCGCTCGCGCCAACTCGGTCGGTCACGATCCGACCAGGTCGGTGCGGCTGCCGTCCTGACCAACGAGAGGAGTACCGCGTCGTAGGCTCGACAGCACGTTCGATCAACGCGCGAGATGGAAACGGTGTCACCAAGTCCGGGTTCGTGCCCATTCAACGCGACCCGAAGTTTACCGATCTGCGCCGAATACGGCGTGAATACCGCGATCTCTGCTGGGTCGACCTGTCTGGCAATGAGATCGTCGATTTCGGCAATCACCGCCTCGACCTCTGCATCGTTGTACAGCGAGCCCGTTGGCGTCTCGCGTTCGGTACCGGAGACGTCCCGGATCGCTATTGGCTCGAGCGTGTCGATCGTCCGCGTTCGATTTCGTTGTCCGTGGACAAGCGTCCCCTCGTACCAGATCGTATTGGGGTAGGCCGCGATCGTTTCGTGCAGTTCGTACTGGCACCGGAGCCGCGCGAGACACCGGTCTCCATACGCGGCGACGCAATGTTCGAATATCGATGGCGGTAGATCGACGTCCAGGCGCTGGTCCACCGGCGACTCGATCGACTGGATGGGGTCACCGATCAGGGCAATCCGGTCGGCGACGGCAAACGGAACCGCACCCGCGGACACGCCGACGGTCGCAGCACGGTCGAGAACGGCAAGATCGGCCCCACCGACCGCTAGTCGATCGGCTCGCACAATCGAGCATCCTACCACGTCCGCCGTCTGTAGCCGGTCTCGATCGATCGGATCGTTCCGTGTGTCGACGGCGAGGTCTACGTCCATATCGGCACATCGGGCACAAAGCTCGTCGGAAAGCAACGTCGCGAGTGTTTTGTCGGTTGATGAGAGGATGACGACCCGCGACCCGTCGGCGACCTCGTGGCGAATGATCTCTGCGAGCGTCCGTCGGACGCCTGTCCACGGGGGCGCGTGGATACAGAACAGGTCGGCTGCCGCTCGCACCGAGCGCACCGTGTGTCGTTGATCTCGATTCAACAGGGTCTCTTCATGGAGCTGTGGCAGCTCGTCAAATACGGGATCGCCATGTCCAGCGTAGCGTGCTCGTCGTGTACTGTCCTCCTCAACTGCCGTGAGGGCCGTTGCGACCGTCGAGAACCATCGATCGTCCACCAATCTACCGACCGTGATCCGTGCTTCATGGTCCGGATCGAGTGCGGCAGGCATGCGACGGGCCGAGTCCCAGAAGATCGCGAGCGCTATGCCGTCGGTCGATCCTTCAACGACTTCTGCCTCGACGGGAAGTCCGTCTACCCCGTCGGCGTCGACTAACACTTCGTCGCCGACGCGTACACCGGGTGGATCCTGGGTTGCTGGCGTGAGGGTTAGCAGTTGTTGACCGAACTCGTCCACCCGACGATCGCTGACGGTTGCCGTTGAGATGCCGCCTCGTTCGTCGATATATTCCGCCGGCGAGAGCGCTTCGTACCGCCGACGAGCGTGCTCGCGCATGGTCTCTCGCCGTGCGACGAGTGCTGATCGTGCCGCCTCCATGAACGCGGCCGCCTCCATCGAGGGTCCTGTCGCGTCAGTCGGCGGGGACTCCGGTACGTCGGTACCAAACTCGACGAGCCACGGTGGCGTCGTCTCGATCGGATACTCACCACTCCAGTACCGTAATCGCCAGGCCGGATACGAGGAGGCGAATTCCGTCAATGGCATCGTCCGCAGCCCGTCCTGTGCGAGGTCGTAGAACGACACGGTCGGCGGGTCGGTGTTGCCGTCCACGACGACGTATTCGTCGGTGAGTGCAGCCGACGTCGGTTCGTGAAGCGGGAGCTTGATGAGGTTCGCCTCCACACAACCGGGAACGGCTGCGAATGCCGCGACGACGGGAGCCAACTCGATGGGCGTTTCGAGCCGCCATTGTCCCGTCGTGTGTCGGAGATCGGTATCAAAGACCGCGAGTCGCATGTTTCGAGCAGCGATCGCTCGGCCGATCGCCTCCGGCAGCTCCTCCATGCCGGCGGGGAGTTCGGCTACCGAGTACATGGTGTTGCCGGTCGGCGTGATGGGAACGCTATTGGGGATGCTGTTCGAGCGCATACCTATGGCCGAGGATCAACCAGCATTCGACACGCAGGCCGTCCACGCCGGACAGGAACCCGATCCATCGACCGGGGCACGGGCACCACCGATCTACCAAACGACTTCATACGTGTTCGATGATGCCGAGCATGCTGCCGAGTTATTCGCGCTCGAGGCGTTCGGGAACATTTACTCTCGAATTATGAATCCCACGAACGCGATGCTCGAAGAGCGGATCGCAGCACTCGAAGGAGGCGCTGCCGCGTTGGCCACCTCGAGTGGGATGGCTGCTTTAGATCTCGCGACGTTCATTCTTGCCGACGTCGGCGACAACATCGTGTCGGCCTCGTCATTGTACGGTGGGACGTATACCTATCTTACCCACACGGTCGAGAAACGCGGCATCGAGACCCGATTCGTTGACACGCTCGATTACGACGCGTACGCCGACGCCATCGACGACGATACGGCATACGTACACTGTGAGACGATCGGAAATCCGGCGCTTGACGTCCCCGATCTCGAGCAGATCGCGGATATTGCCCACGACCACGACGTTCCGTTCTTCGTCGACAACACATTCGCGACCCCATATCTCTGCCGGCCGATCGAGCACGGTGCGGATCTCGTCTGGAACTCGACGACGAAGTGGATCCACGGGGCCGGATCGACGATCGGTGGGATCCTCGTTGACGGGGGGACGTTTCCGTGGGACGAAGGAAACTATCCCGAGCTTACCGAGCCCAACCCGGCCTATCACGGTATCAACTTCCACGAGACGTTCGGTGACCTGGCGTTTGCGATCGCTGCCCGCACCCGGGGGCTCCGGGATCTCGGCAATCAGCAGGCGCCATTCGACGCGTGGGTCACCCTCCAAAAGCTCGAGTCGCTCCCGCTCAGAATGGCTCGTCATGCTGAGAACGCAGCTATCGTGGCCGAGTATCTCGCCGATCATGCGGCCGTCTCGTGGGTTAACTACCCCGGTCTCTCCGACCACGAGACCCACGAGAATGCGAGTCGATATCTCGACGGCGGCTATGGTGGGATGATTACGTTTGGTCTCGAGGGCGGATACGAGGCTGCCCGGGACATGTGCAACGCGGTCGAGCTCGCGAGTCTTCTGGCGAACGTCGGCGATGCCAAGACGTTGATTATTCACCCCGCATCGACGACGCACCAACAGCTGACCGAGGACGAACAACTCGCAAGCGGCGTCGTTCCCGAACTGGTGCGGATCTCCGTGGGCATTGAGGATGTGGACGACGTAATCGCCGATCTCGAGCAAGCGATCGAACACGCACGGTAACCGGACATCGCCGCCTTCTGGACTGTCAGTAATTACGTAAAGTTTTTGCCGCTTGATTTTCCTGATAGCGGCATGATCGATACGGTGACCGTCGGCTTCGTCCTCCTCGGCGCGCTGTTGCTCCTGTTCGGGTCGACCCTCTCGAGTTACAGCGTGAGCGTGCTCGGGCTCGCGGTTGGTGGCACCGGTGGCTATCTGATCGGACCAACGCTTGCGTCCACTCTTGGCGTTACGGCCACAGTAGCGACCGCGGGTGCGGCGATCGTTGGGGCAATCCTCGGCGTGGTCCTCAGCTTCGTTGTGCTCTCGATGGCAGTCGCTGCGCTCGCGTTCGTTGTCGGCAGTTACGTCGGCCTGACCGTGGTCGCAGCGACCTATGTCGACGGTGGGTTGTGGCTCCAACTCCCGGTGGCAATCGGTGTCGGTCTGGTTCTCGCCGTCGTGGGGATGGTGTTCACCAAGACGATGATGGTGGCATTGACGGCGTTTCTCGGGGCTGCCCTGGCCTCACGATCCGTCACCTGGGCGGACCTGACCACGGCCCACGAGATGGTCCACCCCGATCCCTTGCTCTTCGACGTGACCGCACCGCTGTTTCTCGCCCTCTTTGCCCTGGGCGTGCTCACCCAGTTCGGTCTCTTTCGGTTCGGGTACGTGACGAAGCTGGTCGGGTTATTGCCCGGTGTCAAGCCGTTGCGAAACCGGACTCAGGAGGAGTAGGCCGCGGTCACAATCG
>SKNY01000096.1 GCA_007123105.1 Salinarchaeum sp.
GTTCCTGACCGACGAACGCGTCCATCAGTGGGTGAGCGACGACATCGTCGACGCGTTCACCGATTACGGCCGGGACGAAGTCATGTGGGACGAAGCCGAAGACGAGATGATTACGGGTGGGTTCGAACAGGACGGCGACGGCAATTGGATCGATCTGGTCGATGGCGAACCTATCGAATTCGAGGTCTCCGGCTGGTCGTGGTTCGGGTTCGTTGCCGACCTCGGCTCTGACTTCTGGTCTGACATCGACGAGTTCGGTCTGGACGTCGAGTTCCTCACCGATGGCGACTGGTCGAATCCAATTTACGCCGGGTACTATGGCGGGCTCATCCCGGAGAACGCGTTCGAGTCCACGTTCGGCGAGTCATCGCTGACCTGGGCCGCGCCGAATCCGCAATTGCCGGAATCCGTCGAGGCGCCGGAAGTCGGAGACACGGACGCCGACCCGGACGATTGGGTCGAATACGATACCCGCGCGATGACCGACCGGCTCGGCGTCACTATCGATGACGGCGCCTATCAGAACCTCGTCGATCAACTGGCGTGGGTCGCCAATCAGACCGTTCCCAAGGCCTTGATGGTCGGTATGTCCCGGATCAACGCGATGAATGACAATCGCTGGCGCGTCAAAGGCATCGAAGAACGACCGGAGTCCTGGATTCGGCTCCCGTTCCGGCACATCTGGCACAACGGACTGCTAAGTTATGTGCCAGAGGACGAGCGGTAACGGCCTAGGGGCATCCTAACTAACGATTCGTACTGCAGACGAGGACCAATGGCTGAGAACGGCGACCGAGCGGGAGCCAACTACGCGCGGCGCCACACATTGGGGATCGCCAGCGTCATCGGGCCCAGCATCCTCGTCGGGTGCTTGGGAGACAACGACGATGACGAGACAGATGACACCGATGCCGTCGGCGATGTCGAGGATACCTTCGTGATGGATGATGCCGACGATGATGACGCGGCAACCGAGGACGTCGAACCGATCCAACCGTTGGACGAAAACGCGGACGATGGCGATGACGATGGAGACGATGCGGATGACGAAGGGAACGACGATGGAGAAGCGATACCCCGACACGACGTCGCCCCGATCCACTGGCGGGGCCCACCCCTCCCCGCAAACGCCCAGTACAACTATTGGGGTGGGACAGAACCGTTGCCTGCCTGGGTGACCGCCTCTTGTGAACGCTACTTCGAGATGGGGTGGTCATTTCACGATCAATCCCTTCGTGGCGAACTGGTCGCTGATTACGCCTACCAGCCGGGGATCCTTGAGGTCAGATTTGTCGATGATGTCTACTGGTGGAGCGGAACACGGTATGGTGCGGCCGATTGGGCGACCGAGTTCGAGCTCCGGAACTGGGCGACGGGTGGGGAAAACTTCGACGCCCATCCCGCGATCGTGACCGTCGAGGTGATCGACGATGCGACAGTGCGCATCTCACTTGCCGATACCTGGCGTGAACAGTGGGCCATCCACCAGGCGCTCGCGACCTACCCGCTCCAAGAGCCGTTTTCCAGTCGCGATTTCAATCAACCGTGGCTCGAACACTTCGAGGATACCGGCGGCGATCTAGATGCGATCGAAGACATTCGGGAGACGTTCGGTGCGTACAACGTCACCGACGACGAAGAGCTGGTCCACCAGTTTCACATCCCGTTCGAATTTCGATTAGACGGTAGTATTGGAGAGGTCGACCAGCAGCGGTGGACGCTCGAACTCGTTCCCGAAAAAAACGGTCACGAGCGTCGCTACGTCGACGAGATCAACTATACTATGCTCCAGTTCGGTGCCGACGAGGAGGGCGTGAGAGAGGAGGAGGCCTTCCTCGCGGAAGAATCGCCCGTAACCGAGGATTGGGGCCTGGTCGGCGACGAGGACGATCCGGACATCCCCTTCGCGTACGATCGTCTTGAGTTTCAACTCGAGTACGATCGCTGGGGGTGGATTTTCGATTGTGATACGCGGCCGACCGACAGCGCACATTTCCGCCGTGCGTGGGTGTATCTTGCCGATCGCACCCTGTGGGAGACACCGGAATATCGCCCGCAGGAGCAGGTGAACGTCTTTCTGACCGACGACCGGCTCGAACGGTGGGTGAGCGATGACGTAATCGCTGGCTTTGTCGATTACGGCAAACACGACGTCCAGTGGGACGAGGCCGAGGCGGAACTGATCGACGGTGGCTTCGAGCAGGACGGCGATGGGAACTGGCTCGACGACGAAACGGGGACTCCGATCGCGTTTACCGTCTCTGGCTTTAGCTGGTATGACTTCGTCAGCGACCTCGGATCTGATTTCTGGGCCGACCTTGAGACGTTCGGCCTCGATGTCGAATTCAGAACCGATGGCGAGTGGGATCGGCCGGTGTTCGCGGGCTACGTCGGCGGCATCATCCCCGAGTTCGCATTCGAGACGACGTTCGGGGAATCGTCACTCGACTGGGCGGCGCCAAATCCCGGGCTCCGGGAAACCGTCACAGCGCCGGCAATGGACGATCCAGACGCCGATCCGGAGGACTGGATCGAGTATGACACGCGGGCGATGACCGAACGGCTCGGCATTGCGGAGGGTGACCGTGCCTACCAGGAACTCGTCGATCAACTGGCGTGGGTCGCAAACCACATCGTCCCAAAGGCCACCATGGTAGGCCAAACGCGAATAAACCTCGTGAATGCCAATCAGTGGGACGTCAAGGAACCCGCCGAGCGGCCGGAATCATGGATTCGGCTCCCGTTCCGGCACATCTGGCACAACGGTGTCCTGAATTACGTCCCTGAGGACGACCGGTAACCGACTACTCGAAGACGGGGTCGCGGCGCCAGACGTACGGTGGTTCGAACAGTTGCTCCTGCCGGTCGGTGAGTTCGACACCAGCGGGCAGCTCGGGCGGTGTATTCGACCAGGTCATGTGATGCGGGCTGTATTTGTTCAGTACCGAGCGCCGCTGGTGATCGGCAACCCAGGGTGCCGTCCCGTGGGTCAAGGCCTCCGTGAAGATGACGACCGATCCCGCCGGTGCCTCGGGGACGACCACCTCCGGGGGCAGCTCCGCCGGCGTCGTCGCGGCCTCGACGGCCTCGTTGACCTCACTTGGGGTCTGGTAGTTCGCCCGATGGCTCCCCGGGATACAGCAGAAGCCGCCATACTCAGGCCCCGTCGGTGCGAGATTCCAGGCAAAGACAGTGAGTCCGGAATACGGTTGCTCGTTCCGGTTGTGGTAATACTGGGACGGATCGTATGGCGTCCCTCCGCCGTGGAGGTGGAGCGTCTCCCCGCCGGCCTCCATGTAGATCCCGTAGTAGTGATCGAGCCGTGCTTTGGCACCGAGTAAATCGTAGAGAATGGGCGCGATCGCCTCGTGGTCGAGGAGATCCACGAACGGTTGGCCCCATTCGAAGTACCCCCGAAACCGCCTGCCGCTGCCGGTCTCCTCGGTCGGCGGCGGGAGCTCTTGGGAGTCGATCAGGTCGTTCAGGGCCGCGACCTCGTCCTCGTCGAGCGCGTCCTCGATTACAAGATACCCATCGAGATCGAACTGATACCGCTGCCGGTGCGTCATGCCTTCCATGCAGAGGCCCGAGACAGGCAGGTCCAGTATATGTTTCGACCGATTGGCTAGTCCGTCCGAAATTGTTCGATGGTCGGCTCGTCCACGGTAATCCCGATGCCCGGCCGATCCGGGATCGTCACCTGGCCGGCGGCGGCCGGTGCGAACGACTCCTGCGTGACGGCCGTGCGCAACGGATTCGGCGATCGGTCGAACTCGAGCCATGGCTCGCTCGGCAGCGTCGCAATATACTGGAGGCTCGTCGCCAGCGCGATCCCGGTCCCCCACACGTGTGGGACGACCGGGACGCCCGTTGTCGCCGCGTGTTGGCCGATCCGGGTGCCAGCCGTGATCCCACCGACGTTACAGAGGTCCGGCTGGGCGATGTCGAGTCCGCCGGCCGCCAACAACCGATCGAAGCCGGCCGGTGTGTGACATTCCCCGCCGGCAATCCGAAGATCGAGCGCGTCCCGCAGTCGAACATAGCCAGCTTCGTCGGTCGGTGGAACCGGCTCTTCGAACCACGTGACGTCGAGGGATTCGAGGGCTCGCCCGACACGGCGAGCCGTCCCCGTGTCGTAGGCGTAGTTCGCGTCGACCATCAACATCGCGTCGGGGCCGATGGCATCCCGGATCCGGCGGACGAGCTCGACATCGTCATCCGGCCCGTAGCCAAGCAGCGACAGGCCGATCTTTGCCTTGACCGCACCGAGGGCTGCCGCGTTCTCGGCGGCTTCTGCGGTAATAGCTCCGTATTGGTCCTCGAGGTCGAGGCCGTGTCGGAAGTAGTGACCGGTGGCGTATGCGTGGACTTCCTCGCGACGGCGACCGCCGAGCAGCTCGGCGACCGATGCGTCCCGGAGCTTCCCGCAGAGATCCCAGAGCGCGATGTCGACGCCGCTAATCGCTGGATATGGCACGACCGACTGATAGGCGGCACGGGCGTGGTGGACGAGCTCGTCGTAGATTACCGTAACATCCCGTGGATCACGACCGACGAGCCGGGGTGCCAGAAAGTCCGTGACCGTTTCCCGCGTGCCGGCCGCGGGGCCCCAGCACTCGCCCCAGCCGACGGTGCCGTCGGACGTCGTGATGCGGACGAGCAGCGCGGTACGATCCTCGACCCAGGCCTGGGCGTAGCCGAACGGCTCGTCGAGCGGAGCAGCAAGGGACATCGTCTCGACGGATTCGATCGCGGTTGGCATCGCCCGAGACTGGCAGGCCTGGGCATGTAGCTATGGGCGGTCGGACAGTGAGTACGCGATCCCCGGTGGTCGGATGATCCCTGTCAGTGTTCCCGCTGTATTGGACAGACGGGAGTGAACGGGTGTGTTACCCATCTAGCCGACGATACTGATCTGAACGGTGCCGAGTCCAAGCTTCCAAAAGAGAAGTTCCCTGTAATAACGAGCGAGAACTTACAGCAGACAGGTGTTGTCCGTTCTGTTCATACCGAGAAAGAACAAGGAGATGACGGGAAAGATGGTCCCGGAACAGGTGTGAACGGTGGAGCGCTCATCCCGCTGGGTTCGGAACTGTTGGCGCCGGACTGATCGCTGAATCACCAGTCCTATTCACTCGGTGCATTCGTCGGGGATCTCGATCTCGAAGTCTTGATTAAAACTATGCAACCGGTAATCAATGGTGATCTCCGCTGGATCGTCATGCGCACCAGTTGTATACCATCCCTCATATCCGATGAAGTAACCGCTCTCGACGCCAACGTACATCTCCATCTTCCCGTCGATGGCTTCAAAGGTTGGTTCGAGATCGATCTCCCACACATGGACGGGTTCGTCAACCCAGGCTACCGTAGACTGTTCCTTGTACGTAATATGCTCCTCATTCGCATCAATGTCTTCGGGATGCGGTCGCGCGAAACCACCTGGGTTCTCGGCGTGGACCATGATTGTCGCCTCGTCGCTCGGGATGCAGGTGTCGTCGGGAAAGATTTGATATGCCTCACCGTCGACAATGTAATGTTCAAACGCCCCTGGCTGGCCTTCGTCCCCTTCCATTTCGAGAATCTGATACAAACGGTCGTTCGCGACGTCCTCCTCGCGATACAAGTACTGCGTCCACTCCCCATCAGGGCCATCGTGTGAAACCTCCATGTCAAGGATGTATGATTCGAAGTCCTCGCGAACGTCAAGTGCCATCTCCGCCTCCCCATCACTGGTATCGGATGAATCATCCGTGGGGTGATCAGTCTCCTCGTTGCCATCATCATCGTCCGTCGAGGTAGGTGCATCACCCGAAGTACTATCATCTATGTGACCATCGGGATCGTCATCCGTGGCGTCCACCTGATCGTCACCACCACCCTCACCATCACCACCGAGGCAGCCACCCACCAGCGTGAGTGCGGCGCCCACTACCAGATAGCGGCGCCGTTTGATCGAAGGACTGTTGGAACACGTCCGCCTACACTGGTCTCCGCTCGATACATTGGGATTCGCTTTGTGGGGATGGCCAACCATACAGAGATATCGTAAATGTCTGCTATTGTTATATATCTCTTAAATAATATATCCGTCATATCGAGACCGAATTGTCCGAGCATGGCTCACACACGGTGGTCGAGTGTAAAGATCTGCTATCTACATTATCCATATGCAGCAGGATTGGCGAATCATGGATCGACGGTGGAAAAGTCCTGTACTATACGAGCCCAGAATCCAATACCTAGCGAAAGGAAGGTGATGGAAAACTGGCAGGGGCTCAGTCCATCAGTTCGGAGCCCTGTTGAGCCGTCATTTCAGTCGGCTCAAGCCATTACGAAGTCCGTGACCGTGACGAGGACCAGGTGTATGGTCCCCGGGTAATTTCGCTCGATAGGTTTTCAAGGACATCGTGGTAGGTAGCCCACTAACCTGCATGAACGTCGCGACACGTCACACGTACCGTCGATTCCGATGCAGGAGCAGGTGTCCTGACGGCCGTGAACCGACCACTCGTTGTCACTGACCAGTGATCGAAGCCCCACCCATCGCGTGCAGGCGGTCGTAGCAGAGAGCCACACACACTCGGCATCTACAAGCCTATTTTGTCCGTTCGCACCGTGAGAGAACATCGCGTAGACAGAGTCTGTCACCGGCCTCAGATGAGTACGTTATCCATGTCGGGGCGATTTTCCTGACTGAATGGTGTGAAGATCGGTGTTCCAGTTCTATTCCGCTATCAGACCCACTGTTCGAGTGATATACATTCAACCGGATCCAGCTACGCAAACGAACAACCCCTGCACCTGTACAACACGTAATCCGTTGGTCGTAGTGACGGGATGCTACCTAGAGATATACCCGATTCAGGTACTCCGGTTCGTCATCATAGGGATCCACGTCTCCCATCGCCACATCGTAGAGGCGATCGTGGCTCTCCTGGGCAGCTGTGGCGAGCTCCGGATACGGCCGATGGCAAACGTCCAAGAAGCCGATGTTGTAGTGTTCGCCGTCGAAGCGGCCAACCGCGGACTGATCGTAGAGCGTGAAGTAGTGCGTGCCGACACACCACGGCTTGGCCGCCGCGTCCTCGAGGTAGACGCGGTAGGCGTCCCCGCGGGCGGCCTGATCCGGCACCCGACCGATGCCCGAAGCGGGTAAGCCGACGTCGAGGGCACCGAAGTGCCACTCGCCGATCAACACCGGCAGGTCGAGGGTGTCGCTGATCTGTGCATACTCCGGATTCACGCGTTCGCTGTAGCAGTTGATCGAAAAGACGTCGACGTGATGCATGCCGGCGAGGGCCCAATCCCCGGGCACGTAGGCGTACCGGGTCCCCAAGTTGAGGTGGTCGGGATCGACCTCCCGACAGGCCTCGCTGAGGATGCGGTACAGTCGGTCGACCATGATCTGACTGAACTCCTCGAGGTCCGCCCGGGCGGCGTCGGTCAGTGGGTCCTCGAATTCGCCGTGGGCAAGATCGGTGAAGCTCACGTCGAGGCCCCATGCATCGGCCAGTGCGTCGTCGTCATCGTATCGGGCACGCGCCCATGAGGCGAGTTCCTCCCGGGTCGCACACGTCTCGGTCGTGTACAACATGCCGGCCGCCGGCGTTTCGTCCGCAAAGCCCCAGGTCGGTTCGTTGCCGAGGAAGTACCCGATGAGGGCGGGGTCGTCATTGGTGTCGGCGAGGGGCTCTGCAATCGTGGCTGCATCCTCACGGATCCGATCATCGTAGACGTCGGGGAAGTCCCGATAGATGGTCGGTGTCTCCGGATATCGGAGATTGAGCGGTCGGACGTACGGCACCCCGGCCTCGCTCGCGTCCTCCCATTCCGACCAGTTGCCCACGGTGTTAAAGCCCAGCTCCCGGAGCTGGCCGAGCGCAACGTCCGCCCACCGATCGCGCCATTCTTCCGCGCCGAAGGCCCGGATCATGTTCGTCGCAAGGTAGTTCAGCCGGGCACTGCCACGCCGAATCATGTAGGCGTCGGCGAACTCGCCATCGGGATCGGGCATCCACGATAACGCGTCCTCGATGCCCTCGTACGCCGACTCACAGTACACCCGGACGCAGTCGAGGCCGGCCGACCAGAACGGATGGCCGTCAGGATCGACAAGCCACCACCGATCGCCGTCGTGCTCGGTTCGGAAGTACCCGGTCGATGCGAACGATCGGGTGGCGTCACCGCCCCATTCCGACCGGTTCGCCGGTGATTCCTCGCCGGCCGTGTCGTGCTGGTCGGTGATGCGCGAAACGAGTTCGTCCTCGTCTCGGGTCCGACCGTCCCACGCGTGGATGGAACTCTGGCCGAACTCGTCGAGGAGCGGTCCTTCAGGCAGGACGGGCTCGGAAAGCTGCGGGGGTTCCTCGGTGGTAATCGTCAGCGGGGTCTGGCACCACCGCGTCGGCTCGTCGTTGGTGCACGTAACCCGAATTGTGATCCGATCGACCGCGGCGGGATCGACGCGGTCGCCGCGACAGATTGGTTTGAGCCACGCGCCTTCACGGGAGAGCATCCAGCGGTTCTGATCGGCGGCCTGGACCGGTGCCCGCACCCGGGCCTGACACTGGTTCAACGCGCCGTACGTGAGGCGGAAGACCCGGTCGGTGTCGGCCTCGTGCAGCGAGAGCGCCCACGTCGAGAGAAAGCGACCGTCGAGCAACAGGTCGTAGCTAATGTAGCTGTCCCACGAAAGCGTCCCCGGCTCGATGTCGTAGGTCAACGTCGCCCCTCGTTCGGTGGTTCGATACCACTGGGCGTCATCGATGGGGGTCGGGTCGTCCTCCACGACGAGGTCGTCACTTACGTCGCCCGGCTCGAGCATGTGCTCGTCAGGCCGTGTCATTCGCGGATCTGTGTCGGCCGGGATCGTAATGGTGTCGAACGAACGGTCAGTGGTTGGCCATACGGCTATGAGAGGAGGCCGTGTACCGATCGCATGGCCTACCTCTCAGTATCGCGGCTGGCGTGTGCTACATGTGGCGGATCGATCGAGGAAGCCGGCTACATCCCGGCCACCGATGGAGCTGACGGATACGATCCCCAGGGCGACGCTGCCGTCTGCGATGATTGTGGCTTCAACCGTATCGGGATGACGGGCTGTGCACCCGAACTCGACGACGTCATCGAGCCGGGTCCGAACGATGTCCTCCTCTACGTCCGTGCCGGTGCCGATGGATACGAGATCGTACACGAGAAGTAGTAGCGGAGGAGACGATAACGCCTTTTAAGCGGACCGGGCAACGACACCGCATGATCGAAGCAACGGCCGTTCCGATCCGGGCGGTACGTACCCTCGGGGCGGATACGATCGCGATCGACATCGAGACCCCCGACGGGTTCGATCCGCTGCCCGGACAGTTCGTGAAACTCACCGCCTTCGTCGACGGCGAACACGTCACTCGGTTTTACACGCTCTCTTCGCCCGGCGCCGACGAGACATTCGAACTCACCGTCGAGATCGATCCGGACGGGACGCTCGGGCCATGGCTCGAAACGGCAGTAGGTGAGGACGTGCAAATCGAGGGGCCGTACGGCCACGCCTTCTACGACGGCGAAGGGGCATCGATCGTCATGGCCGGCGGTCCGGGTATCGGTGCGGCCGTCGGCATCGGCGAGGCGGCCGTCGCAGATGGCAACGACGTGACGATCATCTACCGGGGACCGGCCCTTGCCCACCAGGATCGTCTCGAGGCCCTCGCCGAGGCCGGCGCCACAGTCGAGCAGGCCGACGATCTCGAGCATGCGCTTGCCGGGCATGTCGACGGCACCGAGCAACTGTTTGCGTATGGATTCCAGGACTTCGTGACCGACGCGGTGAACGCGGCCGAGGCGATTGGTGAGGATCCGAACGACGTCAAGGTCGAAAACTACGGGTGACAGGGCCATGGCCACCTACTCAGGGTGAAATTGGTACACGCTCGTCGCACTGTGTTCAGGAACGGTGTTCGTCGTCTGTTTCAACATCAGCCTCACGGGTTCCATTCCCGTCATGGAACCCGGGACGACGACCCTCGCGGGGGCAATCGTAGCGGGAACCGTTCATTTCATCACGATCGTGCTCGTCATCAACCGAGTCGTCATCTCACATGAACTCGGATGGACGGGTAGGTTACAGGAGCGATTCGAGGGCATGACGACCCTACGTCGCGTCGTCGAACACCGGGCCGACATCGCGGTCAGTTCGACCACTCCGACCGACATTCTCCAGCCTCTCATGTTGGTCATTGCGTTCAATACCGAGACACTCCAGGCTGATTCAGCCGGAGAGACGGCCGAATCGGTCGGTCAGTTCGTCCGATCGATCACCGGGTAGGCGAGCCTGCACCGACGTGCCCACCCCATCACCAGCGTCCACCAATCCACACGTCCATTCAAAGCGGTGAAATACCTGTCCCCCGCATAGCCGCGGTATGGACGAGGTGAGCGATCGCTACCGGCCCGCCGCAGTGGAAGCGGCGGTCGCAGAACGCTGGGCGGCGGTCGACGCGTACGCAGCTACCAAGGAGGCCCATCGGGACGATCCCGCCTTCTACTTCCTCGACGGGCCGCCGTATACGAACGGTTCTCCGCACATGGGCCACGCCTGGAATAAGAGTCTGAAGGACTGTTACATCCGCTACCGTCGGATGACCGGTCATCGCGTGATCGACCGACCAGGCTATGACATGCATGGACTCCCGATCGAGACGCAGGTCGAGGAGCGACTCGGGTTCGAGAACAAGAAAGACATCGAAGACTACGGGCTGGAACCGTTCATCGAGGAGTGTAAATCGTTCGCCGAGGAACACCTCGAAATCCTGCAGGAGGCGTTCGTCGATCTCGGCGTCTGGATGGACTGGGACGATCCGTACAAGACCCTCGATCCCACGTACATGGAGGCCGCTTGGTGGGCGTTCAAACAGGCCCACGAACGGGGGCTCGTCGAACAGGGCAAACGCTCCATCTCGCAGTGTCCCCGGTGTGAGACAGCAATTGCCAATAACGAGGTCGAGTACGACGTCGTCGAGGATCCGTCGATCTACGTTACGTTCCCGCTGGTCGGCCGGGAGGGATCACTCGTGGTCTGGACGACCACGCCGTGGACCATTCCGGCGAATACGTTCGTCGCGGTCGATCCAGCGCTGTCCTACCAGGCAGTTGAAGCCGAACGGGACGGCGAATCGAGAGTGCTGTGGATCGCCGAAGCCTGCGTCGAGGACGTGCTCTCGGCAGGCCGCTTCGAGGACTACACCGTCCGGGAGACCGTAACGGGCGAGGACATGATCGGGTGGGCCTACGAGCCGCCGTTCGAGCCTACGGAGACCGGTCATCCGGGCGGCGATGACTGCTTTTGCGTGTACGGCGCCGACTTCGTGGAAGCAGACCGAACCGGCCTCGTCCACGCTGCACCCGGCCACGGGGAGGAAGACTTCGCCCGTGGCCAGGAACTCGGTCTGCCGCTGTTTTGTCCGGTCGGCGAGGACGGCCGCTTTACGGATACGCCGTTCGCCGGCGAGTTCGTCCGCGATGCGAATCCAGACATCCGGACCGAACTCGACGAGCGTGGTCACCTGCTGGTCGACGATACTTATGCCCACGACTACGGGCACTGTTGGCGGTGTGATACCGGTATCGTCCAGATCGTTACCGACCAGTGGTTCATCACGGTCACCGACGTCAAGGATGACCTCCTCGTGAATATCGGGGAAAGTGAGTGGTATCCGGCCTGGGCACGGGACAACCGATTCTACGACTTCGTCGAGAACTCCCCGGACTGGAATGTCTCCCGCCAGCGCTACTGGGGCATTCCGCTGCCCATCTGGGTACCAGAAGACGCCGCACCGAGCGCCCTCGACGAGGACATGATCGTTATCGGCACCCGAAAGGAGCTCGCCGAGCGCGTCGACCAGGACATCGATCCCGGAGCGGTCGACGTACATCGCCCGACCGTCGATGGGCTGACGATCACGGAGGGCGGAAGGATCTACCGCCGCGTCCAGGACGTCTTCGACGTCTGGCTCGATTCGTCGGTTGCGCCGTGGGGATCGCTTAACTATCCCGAAGATCCCGACGGCGTCGCCGAGCACTTCCCGGCCGATCTCATCATCGAGGCGCACGACCAGACCCGCGGGTGGTTCTGGTCGATGCTCGGCATGGGCACCGCCGCGATGAACGAAATTCCTTACCGGGATGTTTTGATGTACGGGCACGCGCTGATGCCGGACGGCCGAGCGATGTCGAAATCGAAGAATCTGATCATCGACCCGTACGAGGCGATCGACAGCCACGGTGTCGATGTGCTCCGGCTCGCGTTGCTCGCACACAATCCCCAGGGCGAGGATATGCGCTTTTCGTGGGACGCCATGGACGAGCTCGAACGGCGGCTGAACATCTGCTGGAACGTCGTCCGGTTTCCGCTTCCGTACATGGAACTCGACGACGTGTACCCAGGCGAGCTCTCGGTCGACGCGGTCGCCGACGACCTCGACCTGATCGACGAATGGGTCCTGTCCCGACTGGCGAGCACGGTCACCGAGATGACCGCTGACCTCGAGACGTACCGACAGGATCGAGCTCTCGAACGGTTGCTCGCGTTCGTCGTCGAGGACGTCTCCCGGCTGTACGTCCAGGAGGTCAGAGAGCGGATGTGGCTCGAGGACGACGCTCCGGAGAAGCGAGCGGCGTACGCGACGATCGCACACGTCATCGATACGGTCGCCAGACTGCTCGCACCGTTCGCACCATTCCTGGCCGACCGCATCTACGGCATCCTCACTGACTACGAGGACGCCGTCACCGTGCACGCCCTCGACTGGCCCGAACCCGACGAGTCGTTCCGCGATCCGGAGCTTGAAGCCGACGTCGCAGTGGTCCGGGACGTCGAGGAAGCAGCGCTCACAGCGAGACAGGACGCTGGCCGGAAGCTCCGGTGGCCAGTCGCCCGCGTGATCGTCGAGAGTGAGGACGAGACCGTCGCCACGGCAGTCGAACGGCGAGCGGACCTGTTGTGTGAGCGGGTGAACGCCGAGATAATCAAGGTCGTCGAGCCACCGTGGGAGGAGTTGGTCGAGCGGGCGGTCCCCCGAATGGACCGGATTGGACCCTCGTTCGGCGCCGATGCCGAGGCGGTCATGGAGGCCATCGAGGGCGTCCCCGTCTCGGTCGTTGAAGACGGCATCTACGTTGACGGCGAATCCGTCGAGCTCGACCCGGAGATGTACGAGGCGACCGCCGAACCCCCCGAGGAAACCGGCGGGGCCGACTTCGAGGCCGGCTCGGTGTACGTCGACGTCTCGTTGACTCCCGAGCTCGAGGCCGAGGGCTACGCCCGCGAGGTGGTCCGGCGGATCCAGACGATGCGCAAGGACCTGGATCTCGACATCGACGCCACCATTCGAACATCGATCAACGTCGAGGACGAGACGATCGCCGCGTACGTCGACGAGTGGCGCGAGTACATCGCAAGCGAGACCCGCACCGCCGACTTCGATGGTGGGATCGACGGGACGGCAGAATCCTGGGAGATCGAGGGAACGACCGTCGAGATCGCCATCGAGGCGATCGAGGACTAGGCAACGACCTCGTCGTAGATACCAAGCATCTGATCGAGCACGTGGGGCCAGTCATAGGATTCAAAGCCCTCGCAATAGGTTAGCTCCTCGAGATCCCCCGCCGCGACGATCGCCTCGCTGAGTTCCTCGCTGTCGGTCGTCCGGAAGCTGCGCCCGAACGCCTCGACCAGCTCGTGGGCGGCGCTGTGTTCCTGATAATCGACAATGCCCACACACCCACACGCCAGGGCGTACAACAGCTCGCGGGCGAACGGACATCGCTCGGCCGTCTGGACGAAGACGTGGGACGCCTTGAAATGGGCAATCATCTCCTCGCGCGGCAGCTCGCCAGGAAACGACACCCGGTCATCGATGCGCAACTCGGCGGCCTGTTGTTCGTATTCGGCCCTGGCCGGGCCGTCGCCGATCACCATCGCTGACCAGTCACGATCGCGCAACTCGGCGAGTCCGAGCAACATCATGTCGACGTTGGCGTGCTCGTCGAGCCGGCGGGCGGTGACGATGTCCGGACCGTCGGCGGGCGATTGTGACTGCACCAGCGAGAGATCGATCCCGTCGGGGATCACGTGCGTGCGCTCGTCGGCCGCGCCGAGCTCCCGGACGACGGTCTCGACGTGGACTGACGGCGTGATGATCGCGGTGGGAGCCCGGATGGCTGCCCTGGTCGTCCGGCTGTCGGGATCGACCGGTTCGTCCCCGTACCAGTCGAGCACGACGGGTGTCCGGCCCAACCATCGGTTGGATGCGGCCGCAACGGCGGCGCCGGTCGGCCAGTAGCTGGCGTGGACGACGTCCGGGTCGATGCGGCGGAGGACGAAGGGGAGTCTGACGCTGAACCGCCGGGCAGATCGATCGGACGTGACACGCCGGTACGTGATGCCGTCCTGGTCGAAGGCGTCAACGTCACCGCCCCACCACTGGTTACAGCAGACGACGACCTCGAGTTCGGACTGGTGCAGCTTCCGGGTCAACCGAAACAACCGCCGCGTGCGGGCCGTGTCCACGGTGTGATGGGTATCCATGGTAACGACCGCGACGCGCATGTGCCTGCCAACACCGGGCAGGGCTATAAACCCTACAGAGTTACAGGAAGGGAACCATTTTTCGGGATTCCCCCGGACGAAGGGATATGGACGACCTCGAACGGTATCTCTCGATCCGCAGTGCCTACGGTGCGAGTCTCCGTGCCGACGGCGAGCAGCTCTCCTTTCTGCTCGATACGACCGGTATTCCGGAGGTCTGGTCGCTCGACGGGCCCGAACGGTGGCCGGTCCAACGGACGTTCGGAGACGAACGCGTGCTCTTCTGTACCCATCCACCCGAGGGAACGGAACTGGTCTATGGACGAGACGAGGGCGGCAACGAACGGACCCAGTTCTTCAAACTCGACGCTGACGACGGCACCGTCACGCCGCTGACGGCGACCCCCGATGCCAAGCACTACTGGGGCGGGTTCAGCCACGACGGCGACCGGTTCGCCTTCGCGTCGAATCGCCGTGACGAAGCGGCATTCGACGTCTACACCCAGGGCCTCGACGAGCAGGGCGATGAGGCGACGATGGTCTATGAGGGAGACGGCATCTTGAGTCCGGTCGGGTTCGACCCGGCCGACGAGCGACTGCTCGTCATCGAATCGCACTCGAGCTTCGATCAGGACGTGTACGTTCTCGACCTGTCCAACGGCGAGCGACACCACCTCACCCCACACGAGGGCCCGGTCCGGTTTCAGAGCACCCGGTGGGGACCGGACGGGGATGGCGTCTACTGTGTCACCGATCTGGACGCAGACACCCTGAACCTCGCGCGGATCGACGCGGCCGACGGGACGATCGACACCGTCGTCGAGGATGCAGACTGGAACATCGACGGGGTTGCCATCGATGATGAGAGCGATAATCTGGTCTACTCGCGAAACGTCGACGGGTACACCGAACTCACCGTCGGCCGCTTCGACGGGCCGACCACCATCGAGACGTTTCCGACCCCCGATTTGCCCGCGGGGACGGCCGGGGGCGTAAGCTTCGGCCCGGACGGCGAGCGCTTTGCGCTCTCGGCGGCGAGCCGGACCGTCAACACGAACGTCTACGTCATCGAGACCGAGACGGGAGCGACCGAACGGTGGACGGCGGCTCCCACCGCGGGCATTCCACCGGAGACGTTCCGGGCACCCGAGCTCGTCCACGTCGATTCGTTCGATGAGCTCGAGGTGCCCGGGTTTCTCACCCTCCCCGAGAACGCTCCGGACGGGGAGATGCCCGTGATCGTCGACGTCCACGGTGGACCCGAAAGCCAGCGTCGGCCCTCGTTCGGCGGGCTGTACCAGTACTTCCTGGCCAACGGGTACGCCTTGTTCGAACCGAACGTGCGGGGATCGAGCGGCTACGGCAAGGCCTACACCCACCTCGACGACGTCGAACAGCGCATGGACTCGGTTGCGGATCTGGACGCCTGTGCGGCGTGGCTTGCCGATCACGAGGCGATCGATCCCGACCGGATCGCCGTCATGGGCGGGTCCTACGGGGGCTTTATGGTACTTGCGGCGATGACGGCCTACCCCGACCGGTGGGCCGCCGGCGTCGACATCGTCGGGATCGCGAACTTCGTGACGTTTCTCGAGAACACGGGTGCCTGGCGGCGCTCCCATCGGGAGGCCGAATACGGATCGCTTGCGGAGGATCGCGAGTTTCTCGAATCGATCAGTCCCATCAACCACGTCGAGAAGATTCGGGCGCCGCTGTTCGTCATCCACGGGGCGAACGATCCGCGGGTACCGGTCGTGGAGGCAGAACAGATCGCCGAGGCAGCTGCCGAGCACGTCCCGGTCGAGACGCTCATTTTCGAGGACGAGGGCCACGGCCTCTCGAAGCTCGAGAATCGGATCGAGGCCTACCGGGCGGTCGTCGACTTTCTCGACGAGTACGTCTAGGGCCCGGTACGCTAGATTCGTGGAGAACGATCTCGTCGGTTGAGAGCCCCTGTCTTCGGAGATGATCCACACGTTCGATCAGCCGACGCCGAGCTGTACAGGAATGTTTCGAGACGTGCACTGGTCGTGTCAATTTTGATGTGTTGTGGGGACTGGGGGATAAACAGTAAGTGCACTCCTCATCGCATTCAGAATGTATCTCATCCCGATTCAGTGATTAACTCAATCGAACGAAAGCTCAATCGGATGGAGATTCGGGAGGCGGAAGGGACAGACCGGGAAGCAATCCACACGGCCCACATCGAATCATTTCAGAGCAGAGAGCCGGATGAATACTCCAAGCAGGAGTAACATCCTCGGGCAGAACAGATCTCGGCGGATCTCTATTCGTTGGGGCAATCGAACGCGGTTTTCCTAGTAGCCGAAGAGGATTCGCAGATTGTTGGATTTACTCCAGTGGTGCAGTGCCGTGGGATTCCCGCGTCTTTAGGCGCGGAAGGATGTCGATGAGATGCTAGTGGGGGAGCAAGAATTCGACAGATTGTATCACCGTGAACAGCACTGAGGACGTGGGATTGCAACGGCATCGATTACCGATGCCAAAGCGCGTCTCCGCAACCAAGGGTGTGGTGCCACCCAGGTCGAATCCGCACTCAACGCGGTCCCGTTCTACGAATTCGTCGGCTTCGATCGGATCATTTAGGTTCCCTCATCGTATCCATTGCTTATCTCAGAGTTCGATCAGTCCAAGACTGTATTCGAACGCGAGAGCAACTTCTCCCATGCGTTCTGAAGGAATCGAGCCGATGTTATCCTGGATCCGATCTTCAATGGATACCGTTTGGATCTGACTGCAAACAGCGACAGAATCCTCCCGCGACGGGCATTCATCGACTGGAGGAACCGCTCGGTTTGACGCCCTCGGTACGGCTGTGTCCTAACAGGCCCCGTCGCCAGCCGAGTCATTGGCGTCCAGGTATGCTCTTACACGACGCTCTCCGCTGCCGGAGCAGCCGTATGTCCGCCGCAAACCAGTTGACGCATGACGCTGTTGGATATCCGATCCATCCACCGACGGAGGGGTCACCGCCGGGCCGACCGCTCGACCCCCGCCTGGAGACACGGGTATGCGCGTGCGACCTTCATCAGTGAACGCGGGCTGGTTTCACCAAAACGTGAATACGACCCAAATGTCATCGAAGCTTACGCTGATGGTAGATAATATGCTATCCGATTAATGAAAATTCGTATTTATATTCCTTATTTTCTGAAGAAGGTTCCACCGTTGCGTTTACCTCGAACTCAAGGAGTTCAGGAATAGACGTTGATTCGTTATCGACGATACCCAACGCGAGTCGCTGTGATACGGAGTTCCCAGGATCCAATGAGTCGGTAATCGGTAACCCTTGTCGGTGGCGATGAGCGTTGATTACCCACATCTCGTGAGCCTCATCAAACGCATACGGGATCGGCTCGATATCGGTCCCGACGAACATCCACGGGGCATCCATTGCCCGCTCACCCAATGCCCAGTATCGGTCTTGATAGGAAAGCTCTTCATCGGATACATTAGTCAGTGATACGTCGAGCGTTAACGGAGTGTCAGGCGATCGAAGACGGTCGTGAAGAAGTTCCACGTCATCTTATGGGCCAATCAGTTTGGGCGTTATCGGTCTCCAATTGCATCGGATAACTCGCGGTATCGGCGGCATTGCCCTCTGCATCCGAGAGCGAAGACGATAGGCAGCCGGAAACCGAAATGGATGCGCAGAGGCCGAGGAGAAATGATCGCCGCCTCATACTGACGAAAAAGGTTGCCAGTGCAGTAAGCATTGTGCGTGGGAAAAACAGACGGCCCGACGTTGATGGGTTCGCCCGTTCAACACATCACGAATGTTCTGCCGGACTTACGATAATCCGGCCGAGGAAGCCCGTAGTATACGCCCCAGTTTACGGTCGACAGGACACGAGACGTCGCATTTACACGGTCGGTGGTTCCCAGTCGGCCAACGGTCGGACCGATGGCGTCTCGGCCGGTTCGTCCTCGCCCGTCGGCAGCGGTGTGAGTCGGACCGCGATGGTCGCCGCCGTCCGATCGGGAAGTGCAATGGCCAACTTCGTGCCGGGGTTGTCCGCCTGGCCGTCCGGATCCGGAGAGCTCGGCAACGGTTCGGGTGGTAGTTCGTCGAATCGGGCGTCAGCCGGTTCGATCAGCTCGGCAACGACCCGGGCTGCCCCGTCGGTCGCCGACAGGACCGCGGTCCGCTCACCGATCGAGAGCCGCTGTTCAGTGTGCATGAACCAGTAGCAATCGACGGCCTCGTCCGCGCCGAACTCGTCCTGGATCAGGACGGAAGCTGGGTTGCGCTCGAATCGAAAGCCGCGGCGACAGGACGCGATACCACGTCGCTCGTAGACCGGTGACAGGTCGGCGATCGCGATCCCACCGGCATCCGTTCGCTCGAACACCTCGATCTCGGCAACGGCCTCCGGGTCCTGGCTCGGAGCAGACGATGGGTCGAACACGAGCGTGTTCTGTCCCTCCGGGCGCATCCGGTAGTAGTCCCAGCGGTCACCGCCGCGGCCGGTGTCCCAGTAGCCGGGCAGGTTGTAGTCGTCCCGTCCCCAGTGAGGGACCCATCGGGTCCCGTACGCGTCGAGGACGAACGTGCCCGCGTCAAGGGCCGTATGATTCGACTCGTTGTCGCCGGCCTTACAGCCGAGAAAGACTGCCGTAGCATCCTCGTGGGCGGTTCGGAACGTCGCCGCGTGGTCGCCGCCAGGAAAGTGTGCGTCGAGCGGGAGCCCGGTAACGTCCCCACCGTGATCGGGGTCGTACCAGAGGAGATCGAGCGGGGTGACCCGGTGATCACGCGCCAGATGGCGCTCGCGGGCGTCGGCCCAGGCAGGCGCTGCGGCGTTGTCGGCCAGCCAGAACAGCTCGGGTGAGGAGGGAACGTTCGGCGTGCCGTCACCGTAATTGAACGCGCCGGTCGGTCCGGTGATCTGGAGCGGGAAGGCGCCGGTCCGGTACATCGGCTTCGAAGCAGCGAATGCTGGCAGCTCGTCGAAGGCAGCCATGGTGGCGAGATAGTACACGGCGTACTGGAGGCCGTACACCCAGTAATCGGGGCCCTCGTTCCAGCCGCCGTAGGGTCCGAGTGCGTCAAATGGTCGGCGGATGGAGCGCTCGGCCTGCTCCAGCAGGTACTCGAGGAATTCGTCATCCTCGGCATGTTGACCGTACAGGGCGACCGCCCCCATCGCGATTCCCCCGTTGCACACGAAGTTCCAGTTGTGATCGACCGTGCGCCACCAGCTATACGGCTCGAGGCCGCGGTAGGCGCGTTCGGCCGGCTCGAGGCCATGGGTCAGGATCGCTTCCCGGATCATAGCCTGCTCCGTGGCATCGAAGGCGTCGTGACACCAATCGTACCCGATCGCTGTAGCTGCAGTCATCTCGGCGACGTCGAGAAAGTGGTCAGGGTTCCAATCCGGGAAGTCAGCAACGGCGGCGAGCTCCTCGACGAGGCGCTCGGCGTATGCCACCTCGTCGGTGAGCCGGTAGGCGAGCCCGAGGGTGAGCGATCGCTCAAGCACCTCACGACTGACGGGAAGTAACCGGACTCCGTCACCGATGTCGTACTCCTTGGGTGGATGGAGATCCAGTCGAGATGCCCGTCCTTCGAGTAATCTGAACCAGTCGGCGACCGTCTCCTCTTCCTCGATCAGATCGGTCAACCGATCGAACGCCGCCTCGTCAGCCAGTACGCGTGGCCGGGGAAGGTCATCTGTGAGTAGCTCGGCGTCGTCATCGGCATCGTCGGCCGCATCGTCCTCGGCTGCCGGTTGCGTCGTGTCATCTGCAGGCGCGTCCGTGCCGTCCTCGCCAGGGGCGGTTGCGTCCTGACCGGTGTCATCAGCCGGTTCATCACCGAAACACCCGGCAAGCGACGCCGCGAGGGCAACCGCAACCAGGTAGCGGCGGTTCGGATCGGGAACCATATGCACGCGTTCGTCCTCCGGAGCCGATAGGTCCGTCGGGAGACCGGTGATAGCGGACGCTCCGTTCGCGCGGTCTAATCACTAGAGAAAGTCCCGGACGTCGGAGTACCACATGTCGTGGCGGTCGACCCGATCGATGGCACGGGCGATCCGCACGGCGATGGCGTGCCAACACAGCTGGGTGGGATCGGACGGGTCGAGGTTGAACATCGCATCTCGGCAGGTGCACGCCCGCCCCTCGACGACGTACTCGTCCTCGTGGCCGACGACGATCGTAAAATCCCGGTACTCCTTGACCCGATCCTCCGTCACCGCCTCGATGCCCCGACTCCCCCGATCGCCATGGACCGCGAGGATGCGCTCGACGAGTGAGGGTCGAAGCTCTCCGGCGGCTGCGAGCCGATCCTCCCATTCGAGTGACTCCTCGACCACGCTCGCGGGTTTCCGGCCGAGGCAAAAAGCGGTTCGCATGGTTTTTCGCCGCGGGGCCGTGACCGATGCCATGGAGGTCGAGGAAGGGGGCGTCCGGATTACCGTCGACGATCCGGCGACCGAGGGGCGGACCGGTGACGTATTTTACAACCCGCGCCAGGAGCTCAATCGCGACCTCACGATTGCTGTGCTTCGGGCACTCCGAACGATCGAGCCCGGAGCAGCAACATACCTCGATGCGATGACCGCCACGGGAATCCGGGGACTCCGTGCAGCGGCCGACGGTTGGACGGTCACCTGTTGTGACCGAGATCTGGCGGCAGCCGAGCGCGCCCGACGACACTTCGAGGCGAATGACCTCGAGGCAGACATCGTCAACCGCAACGTCAACGCGCTCGTCCACGAACGCGGTTTTGACGTCATCGACCTGGACCCCTTCGGCAGCCCGATGCCGTTCGTCGACGCGGCCGTGTCTCGTTCGCCCCGACTGCTCTGTGTGACGGCGACCGACACCGCGCCGCTCTGTGGTGCGCACCTGCGGGCGGGGATGCGCCGGTACTTCGCAGTTCCACGCAATACCGAATATCACCGCGAGATGGGACTCCGGACACTGCTGGCCGGTCTGTGTCGACTTGCCGCGATGCGGGATCTTGCGATCGATCCAGTCTGCACCCACGCGACGAGCCATTACGTGCGTGCGTACTGCCGACTGTCCGGCGGGGCCGGGACTGCCGACGAGGCGGTCGACCAGCTCGGCATCATCGCCCACTGTGAGGACTGTCTGTATCGGGAGTCAGCAACGGGATTGCTCGGAACGATCTTCGAGACGTGCCCGAACTGCGGGAGCGAACACATCCTCCATGCAGGCCCGATCTGGATCGGGCCCACACACGATCGGACATTCCTCCGGATCGTCAGGGATAAGCTCGATGAGACGATGGGTGAAGAGACAGCAGCGGCTGATCTCATCGATCGACTCCACGGAGAACTCGATCGACCCACCCATTACGACCAACACGTGCTGTGCAAACAGTGGAATCGGACGGCACCCGCGATGGACGCGTTTCTCGATCGGCTGTCGGCGGCCGGCTTCGAAACGAGCCGCACCCATTACGGCGGGACGACGTTTAAGACCGACGCAACCGTCGATGCCATCCGCGTCGCGACAGAATGCAGCTGATAATTTAATACCACACCACCCAAGACGAGCCGTGAACGAACGGGTGACGAACACCGCCGAGGTCCTCCAGCTCATCATTGCCTCGGCCATCAGCGACCGGGTGACGTTCCTGGCGGCGAGCATCGCTTTTTATGCGATGGTGTCGATATTTCCGTTGTTCCTATTGATTCTTGTCGTTGGATCCTACGTGGCCGGCGAAGCCTTCGCGGTCCGCATCGTGGAACTCCTTTCGGGCATCATCACTCCGGAGGCCGAATCCGTCCTGGAGACGGCCCTCACGGCCGAGAGCGGACGAAGTGGCGCCGGCGTGGTCGGGATTCTGGTGTTGACCTGGAGCGCGATCCGGATGTTCCGTGGGTTAGACATTGCCTTCTCACAGGTGTATCCGGATGTAGAGGATCCGGGGTTCCTCAGGACGGTCGTCAACGCGCTGATCGTACTGGTCGCAATCGTCGTCGGCATCACAGCGATCTTCGTGGTCCGCACTTACCTCCGGCTGTTTCCGACGCCGAGCGTCCTCGGGCTGATCTCGCCGGTTGCCGTGTTTGTGACGCTCTGTGTCGTCTTCTTCCCGATGTACTACATCTTTCCTGGCGAGCGACAACGGGCGCGTGCGGTCGTCCCTGGCACCGTCTTCGCGGCGCTGGGATGGACCCTGCTGGGCGAACTGTTTTCCATCTACGCCGCCCACGCAGGCACCTTTGCACTGTTCGGCGTTGTCGGTGCCGTGCTGTTGTTGTTGATGTGGTTTTACTTCGGTGCAGTCCTGTTGTTGCTCGGTGCAGTGTTAAACGCCGTGTTGGCCGGGCGGATGCCGGACGAAGGGGCCGTGTTCGACGAGACGGGGGAAAGCGCATTAGGTATGGACGGAGAACCATCACACGACCGGAAATGAGCGACGAGGGCGAGGGAGACGAATCGGTCGAGCGTGATGAGTCCGACAAGAGCGAAGGCGAGGAAGCGGGTGACGAATCAGTCGAGCGCGATGAGTTTGACGAACCGATTGACGATGCCGACGATCCGGCTGCTGACTCGCTGGCCGCCGAGTTTGAACGCCTCGAGGATGAAGTATACCGGATCAGCGGCGAATTATCGCGCTTCGAGGAGGCAGTCGAACGACGCACGGTCAAGCGACCGTCCCTCGAGGCCGAGCTCCGACGGTACGTTCGCCAACGGATGCGACGGAATCGTGCACGGGGCTGGGGGCCGTACCTCGTGCTGCTCTACGGGACGATCATGACGCTCGGCGCCTTCTACTTCCTGGCTGGCGGCTGGGCGATCCTCGCCATGATCGTCGTCTGGTTGTCCACGCTCGGCCTGTACGTCGTGATGGTCGCGGTCGGACTCGTGTTTAACGTCCTTGGGGTTCCGGGACGGCTCCGTGATGCGGTCGGTCGGTGGCGGGCCGAGCGCTAGAACTTCTCGAGGTACCGATCGAGTTCCCACTGGGAGACCGTAGCGGTGTATTCTGCCCACTCGGCGCGCTTTGCTTCGATGAACTTTTCGCTGACGTGTGGGCCGAGCGCCTCCAGGATGACGTCGTCGTCCTCGAGGGCGGAGACGGCTTGACCGAGGTTCGCCGGCAGGGTCTCGATGCCGTAGTCCTGGCGGCGTTGCTCATCGAACTCGTAGATGTTCTCCCGGACCGGGTCGGGCGCCTCGAGATCCCGTTCGATGCCATCGAGGCCAGCGGCGAGCATGACCGCAAGGGCCAGATAGGGATTGCACGACGGGTCCGGCGATCGAAGCTCGACCCGAGAGGCTGCGGGCGTCCGCGCGGCTGGCTTCCGAATGAGAGCGGAGCGGTTCACGTCGGACCACGCTACGTAGACGGGCGCTTCGTAGCCCGGTACCAGGCGTTTGTAGCTGTTGACCGTCGGATTGCAGATAGCTGTCACGGCGGCGGCATGATCGAGGATCCCGGCGAGGAACGACCGCGCCGTCTCCGAGAGGCTGAATTCGGCTGTTTCGTCGTGGAAGGCATTCTCGCCATCCGCGTCGAACAGGGAAAGATGGGTGTGCATTCCCGAGCCGTTCACGTGGGCGATCGGCTTGGGCATAAACGTCGCGTGGACGCCGGCCTGGGCAGCAGCCGACCGGACGACAGCACGGAACGTGGCGATGTTGTCGGCGCAGGTCAATCCGTCCGCGTATTTAAAGGAGATTTCGTGCTGACCGGCGGCAACCTCGTGGTGGCTCGATTCGACCTCGAAGTCCATCGATTCGAGTCCGTAGATGATCTCGCGCCGGAGGTCAGAGGCGAGATCTTTCGGACCGAGATCGAAGTACCCGCCTGCGTCGTGGGTCGTGGTCGTCGCCCGGCCATTCTCGTCGCGTTCGAAGACGAAAAACTCCGGTTCGGGCCCCGCGTTCAACGTATATCCCAGCTCGGCTGCCCGATCTAATACACCCTTGAGGACGCCACGGGGGTCGCCGACGAAGGGCTCGCCCGTCGTCGTATCGATTACATTACATATCAACCGGGCAGCGGCGCCATCATCATTGCGCCGCCACGGAAGGATCGCGAAGGTGTTAGGGTCCGGCTCGAGACGCATGTCAGACTCCTGAATCCGGACGAAGCCCTCGATCGAAGAGCCATCGAAGTAAATCCCCTCTTCGAACGCTTTCTCGGCCCCGCTGGCCGGGATAGAGACGTTTTTCACCGTGCCCAGGATGTCCGTGAACTGCAGTCGGAGGAACTCGACACCTTCCTCGTCGATCCGGTCGAGCACGTCGTGTTCGCTGTCGGTCGTCATTGAACTCTACCGTCCACAACTCGGAACCAACCATTAACGGTGCGGATCCGGTCATCAGTGGAATTGGACATTCGTAAGGTTCAATGTCGCTGGCGGTCCCGCCTCTACATGACCTACGAACACCTCGATGCGAAACTCATCAACGCACTCTTGCGTGACGGCCGAGCGAGTCTCCGCAGCCTTGCCGAGGAACTCGACGTCTCGGTGACGACGGTCTCGAATCACTTGAGCGACCTCGAGAACGATGGAGTCATCCAGGGATACGTTCCCGTCGTGGATTACGACGCACTCGAGTACGATGTTACGGCTGTATTACACCTCAAAGTCGAGGGAAACGCCCTGCCGGAAGTCACCGACCGACTGCTCGAACACAAGCAGATGGTGTCGGTGTATGAAGTCACGGGCGATTACGACATCATCGCCATCGGCAAGTTTCGGGATACCGACGGCATGAACGAACAGATCAAAGCGTTGCTCGTGGATCCGGATATCAACGAGAGTAACACCAGCGTCGTGTTGAACGCTGCGACAGAACACCGGCAGTTCGCCCTCGATATCGACGACGAAGACGTATAGGCGCCGGCGCGGTTACATCATTCCGCCCATACCGCCGCCCATACCGCCCATTCCTCCCATGCCGCCGCCCATACCGCCCGGTCCACCGGGACCGCCCGGTCCACCGGCAGCCTCCGGCGGCATCTCCTCATCGTCGTCGCTGACCGCGAGGTCACCGGCAGCAATCACATCGTCGATCCGCAGAATCATGATCGCCGCCTCCGTGGCGGCATCGATGGCCTGCGTCTTGACCCGTAACGGCTCGTAAACGCCCTCGGTGCCCATGTCGATGACTTTGCCGGTGTACGCGTCGAGACCGGCGGCCTCATCACCTCCATCGTGGGCTGCTCGGAGCGCGACGATACTATCGATCGTGTCGTGGCCCGCATTCTCTGCGAGGGTCCGGGGGACGACCTCGACGGCCTCGGCAAATGCCTCGATCGCGAGTTGTTCGCGGCCCCCGACGCTGTCTGCGAAGGTACGAAGCTCCCGACTGATTCCGATCTCCGGCGCTCCACCGCCCGGCAGGATTTCACCCTCCTGAATCGCCGTCCGGACCACGCCGATGCTGTCGATCACGGCCCGTTCGACTTCGTCGACGACGTGTTCGGTCCCACCCTGGATCAGCAGCGTCACCGACTTCGCCGCATCGACGTCCTCGACGAACACCCATTCGCCGTCACCGATGTCGCGCTGGACGACGGTGCCCGCGTAGCCGATGTGATCGGCAGTGAGCTCGCTCGGGGAGTTGACGGCGGTTGCCCCGGTCGCGCGTGCCAGCCGGCCAAGTTCGCCAGAGCTGACCCGTCGGAGGGCCATGATGCCGTTCTGGGCGAGATAGTGCTGGGCGAGGTCGTCGATCCCTTCGGCACAGAATACCGCATCGACGTCGAGGTCGACGAGTTGCTCGACCAACTCCTGAAGCTGGGCTTCCTCCTGTTCGAGCAGTTGATCGAGTTCGTCCGGGTCCGAGATGTTGACGTCTGCGTCGAGTTCCATCTCGCGGACTTCGAGTGCGCCATACAGTAGTGCAACGTTGGCGTCCTCGACGAGGAGCGGCATGTTCTGATGGGGCGGGGTCTTCTTGAGGATCATGCCGTCGATCAGCTCGGTGTCCTCGATGGACCCGCCCTCCTTGGTCTGAATGTCGATGTGGTCGGTGTTGATGCCGTCCTCGTCGGCTACCGACAGCATCGCCTGGACGACGAGCTCGGCGAGGTGGTCCTTGTTGGCCTCCGCACCTTTGCCCGTCATGGCGGTCGCCGCCAGCTGCTCGAGGGCGTCTGTGTCGTCGGATTCGACCGAAATCGCCCGGTTTGCGAGGTACTCCCGGGTACGTTCTGCGGCCTGGCGGTACCCGCGGGTGAGCGTTGACGCGTGGACACCCCGTTCGAGGAGTTCTTCGGCTTCGGCGAGCAACTCGCCAGCGACGATGACCGCGGACGTCGTCCCGTCGCCGACTTCTGCCTCCTGGGTCTCGGCAACCTGGACGATCATGTTCGCAGCCGGGTGTTCGATATCCATCTCCTCGAGGATCGTCACGCCATCGTTGGTGACGATGACACCACCCGAGGAGCCGACGAGCATCTTGTCCATCCCTTTCGGCCCGAGAGTGGTCCGGACCGCGCTTGCGACGGCCTTGCCGGCGGTAATGTTCATCGACTGGGCATCGCGACCCGTCGTCCGCTGACTTTCATCAGAGAGGACGATAAGCGGTTGAGATCCTGCTCGCGACATGTTCAGTGAAACGCTTGATTGCCATTCTAAATAAGGTTTGTTGAAACGAGAGCCTACGCGTGGTCATCTGCCCGCGGAAAGTCGCCCGCCGCCTCAAGGCGATTGCGTTGCATCTCGTTGTGCTTGCGTTCGAGGAACGCGTATGCGGTTCCATGTGGTGCACCCTCGAGAAGCATCTCGGCGGCCCGCCGTACCGCATCCACCGCATCGGGGGAGCCGATCATTCCCATGGTCGAGCCATAGATGACAACGTCGGCACCGGTGAGTTCTTCCATCAGCTCGCGGGTCCGACCATTTTCGCCGATCAATCGACCTTTCTTGCGGCGGAGGTCGGTATCGTTGCGCGTGGCGGCGTCGAGGTCGATGAGGTGAAACTGCATAAGGTCATCCTCGAGGAGTTGCATCGCCGTCGACGGATCGAAGCCGCGACCGATCGCCCGGACGATCTCCGGGCCGCGGATGCCCGTAATCGGATCCCCCACGGTCCGGACCCGCACCGACCCGGTCTCGGAATCGATATCGAGACGAACTTCCGAGCGGCGTTCGATCTCGCGCATCGTCTCGCCACCCTCGCCGATGAGGACACCGATCCGATCCTGCGGGATCTTCACGTGTTGGGTTGAAGACATAGCCGAAACGTA
>SKNY01000028.1 GCA_007123105.1 Salinarchaeum sp.
GGCGGGGCGATCGTGTCGGTTGCGACGAGCTCGGCCAGCGAATCGACCGGTGCTGTGTCTCCGAGTGTAGACAGATACACATCGAAATCGCGGGCGAACTCGTCCGAGAGAACGCGGGCGCTTCTGAGTTCGTCGACGTCGACGACTTCGACCGGATCAATGATCGTCGCGCCGGCGGCTGCCATCGCCTCAAGGGCATCTTCGATGACGGTCGTCACCGGCTCGGTATCTGCCACGTCGACGTTCTCGCTCTGAGGGCCGAAAAACTGGCGGGCGACGCCGACGCGCGAACCCTTGAGGCCATCCTCGTCGAGGTGAGCGACGTACCCCTTCGAAGGGATTCGATCCGCACCCCTGGCGGTGATCGGATCTTCGGGATCGTAGCCGGCCATGACCTCGAGCAATCTCGCGGCGTCCTCGACGGTCCGAGTGATCGGTCCGGCTGTATCCTGGGTGCTGCTCAACGGAACGATACCTGTCCGACTTACCAGCCCTCTGGTCGGGCGGACGCCCACGAGGCCGTTGAACGCGGGAGGCGACCGAACTGACGAGCAAGTGTCGGTACCCGTGCCGATGGCCCCCAAATTCGCGGTGATAGCCGCGGCCGTACCACCACTGGATCCTGACGGTCGTCGACCGAGGTCGTAGGCATTTCGCGTCGCCCCGCCCAGCGAGCTGATGGTATCGACGCCAAACGACAACTCCTGGAGGTTCGCCTTCGCGAGGACAACCCCGCCGGCGGCACGGAGCTGTTCGACGACGAACGCATCACGGGAAGGCGTCGACTCCTTGAGCGCGACTGACCCCGCCGTAGTCGGGAGATCGTGGGTGTCCTGATTGTCCTTGAGAACAATCGGAACGCCGTGCAGCGGACCGACGAACCCCTCTCGCTCGAAGTGCGCATCGAGGTCTCGGGCACGGTGGCGCGCGCCGTCGTTCACCGTAAGGATCGCGTTCAGGTCGTCGTCGTACGCATCAATTCGTGCCAGATACCAGTCGACGAGCGCTTCGGCGGTGGCGTGTCCGTCCATCATGGCGCCGTGGATCTCAGCAACGGTGGTCTCGAGGGGGTCAAACGAGTTGAGGGAACATGGTGACATCGCGTAAGATAGGAATCCCAGAGTAAGAGCCTGAACCTTTCGACCAGGAAGAGCGTGGACGATCCCCACAGAAGAGCATCTCAATGGGGCAATAGCTTCTGAGACAGTGGTCAACGCACCCTCGTGCTGACGTTGTCGGTACACGCAATCGTTTAGTCAACTCGCTCTTGTGTAGACTGGCGGAATAATGCGTTAACAAACAGCATGAGTACCCGAGTTACAGGCTGTAGTACCGGAATTGCGGCAAAACAGAGTAGACCATCCACTTGTTAGAGCCAGTTCCGCAGTACTACCGAAGAGCGAAATCCTAAGTTACGAGTCATCGGGATGAGCGATTGACTATTGGCCACTCATGTCTGCTTGGTCAGGGTGGCGTAGTACGTCGACACCTGCTCGGTGACATCGAACCCGTTGGGTGGGTCACCAAGTCGCTCGAGCGTCACAGACCCATCGCCGTCCGGGTGAGACCGGAACAACACCTCCGCCAGTTCATCACCAGCCTGCCAGAAGTCCCCGAGACACTCCCCGATGGGTCGATCGTCGCCCTGTTCGAACGATACGTCCTCACCTTTGCCAGTCGATTCCTCGCCGCGCAACTCGCGGAGATCGTCGAGTAACGTCTCGCGGGACCGACCCCGCCACCGAAAGATGAGAAAGGGGTCTTCGTCGAACTGCTCGGCCAGGATGAAAAACACTGCTGCGAGGTGTTTGCACGGGTTGGCCGCGTCCGGACAGGTACAGTTCGTTTGCATATCCCTGTAGGAGTCGGGGAACAACGACACGCCACAGGCTTCGAAGACCTCCTCGATGTCGGGGGGCATCTCTCCGGTCAGTAACCGTGCCGAAAAGGCCGCTCGGTCGACCATGGCTTTCTCGATCTCTCCCCAGGTGGCCTCATCCAGTGCGTTACCACGAATCGTCACTTTGTAGGGATCGGGACGTGACCCTTGGACCGTCGCCGAGACGACGCCGTCCTCGACGTCGATGCCGACGATCTGTCCCTTACGTGCGTAGCGTTTCCCGCGCTGGATGCGGTTGCTGATGCTGTAGGATTCGACGACATCGACGAACCGGCGTGACCACCACTCCTCACCGATGTTGCCGCGCTTGCTCTGTGCCTCGATACCGTCTTCAACCGCTTTCGGTGATCGTTTGTCGTAGTATCGCCAGCTCATCGTATCTCCTCCGAGAGAGTAACCAACTCGCGCAGTTTGTCGTCCGAGAGTTCGGTAATCCACTCGTCACCGCCTGTCAGCACCTGCTCGGCTAGGTCACGCTTGCGTTCGATGGTCTCGTCGATCGCCTCTTCAACGGTCCCTTGACAGACGAGTTTGTGAACCTGCACGTCGTTGGTCTGTCCGATGCGATAAGTTCGGTCGGTCGCCTGATCCTCGACAGCGGGGTTCCACCA
>SKNY01000120.1 GCA_007123105.1 Salinarchaeum sp.
CACGGAGCCCCGTACGACGAACGAGACGGCGATCTCGTGTTGGTCACCCACGACCACCATTATCAGTCCGACGGCGTCCGGCGTGTCGCGAGCGAGGACGCGACGGTACTCGTCTACGAAGAGGTTGACGCCGCATGCGTCGTCGAGAACGGGCGCGACGTCGAACCGGTCGAGGATCTGCCGTACGACATCGAGCGGGTCGCCTATGGTGACGAGATTACCGCGGCGGGCGTCGACGTCGACATCATCCCGGCGTATAACGAGGAGGACGGCCCGAACGTCCGTGACGACGGCACGCCGATGCATCCGTATGGCTTTGGCTGTGCCTTCCGGTACGAGCTTGACGGCCATGCGATCTTCTGGACGGGTGATTCTGACGCCGTCGAGGAATTCGATGCCCTCGACGTGTCGATTCTGTTGCCGACGATTGCGCAGTCGATTACGATGAATCGTCACGACGCGGCTGCCCTGGCCGAGCGCCTCAGTCCCGATCTCGTGGTACCGATTCACTACAACACGTTCGAGGGGCTACGGGCGGACTCGGCCGCCTTCGCCGCCGATGTGGCCGAACGCGGCGTGCCAGTGGCGTTGACCGAGGAATGGCCGGACTGGCTGTAACCAACTACCAATCGACGCTGATCGTACCGTCGCCATTTGGGTCCGGTGCGATCTCGCGTCCGGTTCGTCTGTCGATGACGTGAATCACACCGGCGCCCTTCTTTGCGGGACATCGCTCTGCTGCGGTGACGTTCTCGGCGAGTTCGTCCTCGGTCAAAAAGAACGATGCCGGCCGGGCGATCCCGGTTTCGAGGTTGAGCTCCCAATTGTCCGAGGCAATCGCACACTTTCCGGTACCGATGCATCGGTTTGCCTCAAAGAGGATCTTGTATGGCTTTTCCTCGACTGGCGGGCCTTCGTCACCGACCGTCGCAGGATCGAAGTTGGATCGCTCAGTCATGGTCGGTCAGTGCCGCGAGAGTCTCCGCGGCGTCGCCCGCATCGATCGTGTGCTCGGCCAACTCGATGCCCTCGCGAATGGTCTCAACGGTGCCCCCCGCGCGCAGGCGGAGTGCGGCGTTCAGCGCAACCGCGTCAGCAAACGGACCGGTTCGTTTGCCCTTCAGTACCTCGTGAGTGATCGTTGCCGATGACGTGGCCACGCATTCGACCTGGAGGTCTTCCTCGACGATCTGGAGGCCATAATTAGCCGACTCGAGGGTTTCGTCTACGAACTCCCCGTCATGCCACTCGGCAACGGTCGTGAGTTCCGGTCTGACATCGTCGTACCCTTCCAGTCCCTGAAAGAGAACCACACGCTCGAACGGTAGCGTTTCGGCCTGCTGGATGGTCTCGACGAGCTTACGGGCAAACGCCAGGTGATAAAAGCTCCCCAGATGGACGGTCGCGTTCGCCGGGTTCGCAAGCGTTTCTACGGTGTTGAAGAAGGTCCGGACGCCCATAGCGCGCCGACGGTCCAGCAGATCGTGTACGAGCGGATTAAATCGCGGCTGATAGTAGAATCCGAATCCGACCTCGTCAACCATCGCTGCGCTCTCCGCAGGCGATCGGTCCGTGCGAACGCCGAGTGCATCGAGGACCTGCGTGTACGTGGTCGCCGCCTTGGTTGGAATCCGATCCCCGCTGTGCACGACGATCGGGGTGTCGGCTGCCGCGGCGACGATGCCGGCCGCCACGCCAAGCAGCGCCGTCCGTTGTTTGCCGTCGTAGTTCGCACCACAATCGACGGGATCGACCGTCGGTTCGGCGGTGTGGACCGATTCGGACCGCATGACGTCGACGTAGGCTGCGAGCTCCTCGGGCGTGTTCCCCTTCCACCGATTGGCAAGCAGAAACGCGCCGAGGGTGGTCGGATCTGGACTTCCGGTCAATAGTTGTACTGCGGCCGCTCGTGCCTGCTGGGGGTCCATATCTGCGGCCGATTTCGGCCCCGACCCAATCACCTCGGACAGCAGCCGGTGCAACGGCCATTTGGAGTCCGCCATACCGACAGCCCGGCGGCCCAGCATCTTGGCCACACCGGTCGGCTGGCACGACGTGGTGGTTACGATTTGACGAGGCCCTACCAGTAATCGTTCCGGCTCACTGACGACATTCTTATACCGGCGACCGATAATGTTACTCACGGAGCAAAGATCGTGACGGAACGCACATTTCCGATGCAGATCGATCGGCGGCACTTCCTCGGGGCGGTCGGCGGACTCGGAACCGTCGTGATCGCCGGCTGTGGAGAGCCGGGGGAGGGCCAGGAACCCGAGGCCGAATCGCCGGCCCCGGATGTCGAACCGGGCGAGGAACCCGACATCGTCACCGGCGACGATGGCGTCGACCGCTACGACGTGGCCGTCCGGGACGTTTTCCTCGGTGATCTCCCCGGCGATCTCACGTATCAGTCCTACGCAACGCCGCTACCGGAATGGAACCAGACGTTACATCACGTGATGATCGGCCGATCGTTCGCCGACGACGAGTTCTATGGCGAACTCGCCGAGGACTGGTCCTACGACGACCAAGTGTTGACCGTCGATCTCTACGACGACTTCTATTACTGGGACGGCGGTACGATCGACGCCGAGAACGTCGCTCTCAACTGGGAACTCGAAGAGGCGTTCGTGCGCGCGGCAGCGGACGTCGATGCGCATCCGGCCGTCGACACAATTGAGGTCCTCGACGACTATCGGCTGGCATTCGACTTGGCCGAACCATTCCGGGAAGACGTCGCTATCGAGAACAGTGTCCTCGACTACACGCTCGACGGATCAACGGCGTACTACGGACCCTGGCTTGAAGATTTCGAAGACGCCGACGACGAAGATGCACGGATCAGCGTTGCACAGTCGCTCCAACAGGAGCGATCCAGCGATCCCGATCCCTTCTACTACGCCCCGTTTAAAATCGTGAATACCCACGACGACGCCTGGGATCTACGTATTCGCGACGACGAAGATCCCGTCCCCCACTACGTCGAGGACATCAATTACCGGTGGTTGCAGCTCATGATGGCGCTACTCCCGGAAGGCTTTCGGGCTACCAAGGAACATCTCATGGCCGAAGAAGAGCTGCCGTTCCATGACGCCACGACCGGTGATCCGGGTTGGGGGTTCGAGACCGAACGAGTCCGACTTGCAAGCCTCGAGGGCGAATGGTCGATCCTCTTTAATGCCCGCGAAGAACCGTTTGCCGATCCCCACTTCCGGCGTGCGGTGGCCTACCTGATGAACCGCGAGCAGCTAATGCAGACCGATCTCAACGTCGAGAATCGGTATCAGACGCCGTTCATCGGCGATGATCGGGCGGCACGCTTCATCAGCGAAGACGTGCTCGATTCGTTCGAGTCCTACGGGTGGAACGAACGCGACGAAGCCGCCGCCGAAGCCGAAATGGAGGCCGGCGGATTCGAGCGGGACGGGAACGGACAATGGACCCACGACGGCGATCCGATCGAGCTGACGATCATCTTGAGTCCGGCCCAGGAGTTCGTGCGAGATCACGGCGACGGCTTCCGCCGGGATGCGACCGATTGGGGGCTGCCCGTCTTCTTCGACGGTCCGATGCCAGAACACACACAACTCATCAACGAGACGTACGAATTCGAGGCAGCAGCAGCACGCTGGGGCGGTGGATCGCCCATCGACGCACTCGCGGGCACGTTCGAGCCGGATGCCGACCTCGGCGGTGGCTATCCGGGGCTTCCGGACCCGATCGAGGCACCACCCGTCGGCACCCAGTGGCCGGACGCAGGCGACCTCGAGTCCTACGATGTCGCCGAGCGGATGTCGATTATTCGTGAGTCACCGGACGACGACGAGCGCCAGTCCGCAATCGACGAGCTCTGCTGGGTGTACAACCAGGTGTGTGCGCGGGTGGGGATCGAGGGTCCGGCCAACGCCTTCGACTTCAACGTCGATCGATACGACGTCCAGCTCCCAGCGGACAGTCCCGAGAAGTGGATTCAGCACCCCGAAGACGGCCTCATCGTCAACGGGACCGTTGCGTATCAGGTCTGACTCCACTCGTCGACGAGTGGCAGTCCTGCAAGCTGGGCGGCGGCGATCCGGACTCGATCCTTCTCGTACCCGAGATCGAACGCCTCCATGCGCCCGTCGTACGTCGCGACGGCGTGAAAGCGAGCAATGGTACCGTCCGTGTCGATATCGAACGTCGTGTACCCGCACGGATACGGACCGAGCGGCGGTAGCGTGAACTCCCTGACGCCATCACGCGTCACGACTGCCGGGAAGTGGAGGTGTCCGTTCAGGACCAGCGGGGCATGTCCCCGCTGGAGGGTTGCCAAGGTGTCGGCAGCTGTCTCGAACCCGGGCGATCCGACCGAGGTTTCGAGGGCATCTGCTGTTTCGGCGTAGAGCTCCCTGATTCCGGGTAGGTTGTGATGGACGACGACCAGCGGATGGGCGACTGCATCGAGTTGTGCTTCCAGCCACGCGAGTGAGGACGGTTCGATCCGGCCGGTGTACGACGCGGCCGTCTCCTGGTGGGTCGATTGGTTGCTGTTCATTGCAAGGAGGTCAATGCCACCGATGCGAGCGTGGTACGGCAACGGCTCGGGCGTATAGCGATCCTCAAAGGAGGCAAGTCCGGGTTTACCCTCGTCGTGCCAGTCGATGAGGTCGTGGTTCCCGGGGATCGCAACAAAGGGATGGTCGAGCCCGGCGAGGATCCGATCAAAGGCTTCGAACTCGGCGCGCGTCCCACTATCGACGAGATCTCCGATGAACACGACGGCGTCGAACTCTTGGTTGTTGAGGGACTCGACAGTCCGCTCGAATCGAGCGACCGTCCGATGGGAAACCCGCCACGACCCGTGGTCGGTGACGTTGAGGTGGAGATCGGCGAGCACAGCAAGTCTGGTGGGGGTGTCGGCGGTGGGCTCGCGAAAGCGGGCCATGATCGGCGCGCACGTGGTCATTGCGTGCCCGAGCCATCGTGCCGGCCGCATCAAACGTTTCGGAATGGATTATGTGGTTCCGCGTTCAGGCGCGACCATGCGGCGACGTTCGTTCCTCATTGCGACGGCCGCCACCCCGCTTGCTGCGGGCTGTACACGACTGGAACCGCCGAGAAAGGAACTTCCCAGCGCACACCCGTTCGCAGATCGGACGGTCTCGGTCGACGTCCGGGCGGATATAGACACGCCACACGATCTCGAGGCCATCACTGCCGACGCGCTCGATTATTGGGCGGAACACGCCGAGACCTATGCCGGTTTTCGCGTAACCTTTCGGCGGGTAGACGAGAATCCTGACCTCACGATCGGGTTCGTTGACTCTCCGGGGGTCTGTACCGGTGTCGACGGTTACGATACGCGCGTGCTCGGCTGTGCCCCATTGTTGCGGGCCGGCCGGCGAGTCCCGGACGGGCTTACGGCGTGGGTGGTGGCCGCAGAGCGTCCTATCGGCAAGATCCGAACGACGACCAAACACGAGATCGGCCACGTTCTCGGGCTCGATCACGACGACGAGCCCCGTGACATCATGTCGAATCGCCCGGAGGACCGCATCCCGGCCTATCACATTCGCATCACCATTTGGGACGGCGTACTTGAGGCCAATGACGCCGTCTCGCGCGGTTCGATTCTTTTCGCCTTTGGCTCCGAGCAGTGGCACGACGCTGGGTATCAGGCGGCCGCCGCCGCGTTCGACGATGCCGCGAGCGCCTTCGCCGAAGCCGAGGCGGCATTAGCCATGGCTACCAGTCGCGTCAACGGTCTGGCCGAGCAACCAACTGTCGAAACAGTCGCGTTCGACGATCTTCGGGCCGCAATCTCGGGTCTCAGGGCACATGTCAATCTCCATTACGAGGTCGCAGCCCGCCTGGCAGACGCCGCCAGGGCGCTCGAGGCGGGTGATAATCGGATCGCAAACGATCATCTGACGTCCGTGAACGAGGCGATTGCCGCCTTCGACGAGCTTGACTCCGTTGAGCTGCGGGACGTCGCCGTCGCGCTCGGCCTCGTCCGCGGGTTCGATCGTGACGACCCGATCGTCGAACCTCCGGCCGAGGAGTATGACGCGTAACGTCACTCGTCGGCCCCGAGATGCCGTTTGATGCGCGTTGCCGAATCAATGAGCAGTGGCCGATCGTCGGTGAACACCTCTACGGCGACGGTGCCGTCAAAGGATCCGAGGGCATCGGCGACGGCATCGTAATCGATCTCGCCCGCACCAATGGGCAGATGGGTGTCGCCACGCTGCCGGACGTCGTGAATGTGGAGGTGACTGATCCGGTCTCGATGATTCCCGAGAAATCGATCGATTGCGTCCTGTCCGTCCTCCATGAAGGCGTGCCCCACGTCGAAACAGACCGCGACGTCCGCTTCGGCGGCGAGCTTGCCCACGACGGAGAGTGGAAATCCGCGCGCTTGGTGGCCGACGTTTTCGAGTACGAGTTCGATCCCGTGATCCGCCGCTGTCGCCCCTAGCGCTTCCAGTTGCGCTACGAACGGATCTCGCAACGAGACCGCGTGGGGATTGCGGGCAGTCGCGTGGAGGACGGCCTTCTCTGCCCCGAGCTCACCGGCCCAGTCGAGCAGTCGGACGAGGAACGTTCGAATGCCGTCGTTGATCTCTTCTACTGGCGTCACGAGGTCCTGAGAGAACGGGAGGTGAACGCATACGTCCACGTCGGCTGACGCGAGTGCAGTGGTGATCCGTCGCGTGTCGGGGAGTTCGCCCTCACCGATGCCCAGTTCGACGAAGGCGAACCGGTCACCGAACTCGTCGATACGCGACGGTTCGTCTCCGATGGTCAACCCGACGTCCATACAGGTCACTCCTCTGAGGCCCGTAAAACGGTTACTCCGATGGTGGGGGTGCCGAGATCGAGTCACGGACGTCTTCGAGGAGGTCATAGGTGGGGCATGTGCTGGCGAGGACGAACAGCGCGTAATATCGCACGTACGTTTGCACTGGCACCTGCACGGCGACAGTCCCGACGACAAGTACGGCAAGCCCAAACAGCAGGAGTACCGCCACACCGATCGCAATGGCCGCCGCCTCCCCGACCGTTGTCAACAAGACGAACACGACCGGGATTGCCACGACCCCGGTGGGGATCGCGAGCGCAATAGCGACGATCGCAAAGCCCATCCACACCACGATTGCTGCCACGAAGCCGATTACGATCCTGACGATCGCGTAGACAGCGAATTGCTTCCACTCGGTTCGCAGCTCCTCGAGCAGTCGTTCCCAGCCACGCAGGATGCCCACCTCCTCGGCGATCATGATCGGTACGACGAAGTCGATCGTGAATCGGCCGACGAGCCAGAGCACGGCCGCGATGATGAACAGTACAGGAAACGCAAGGATCAAAAAGATGAGAAAGATCCCGGCTGTGAGTACCGTGAGCAAGATCGTGCCCACGACCATGCCCACGACGATCACGCCAATGGCAATGCGAAACAGCAGCAGCGACAGCCCGGCACGCAGTCGGTTGCCTGCAAAAGCGCGGATTCGGATGTCCATGGTCCGCACGATATCGACGAAGACGAATTCGAGCAGGGCGCCTAGATACGCGAACAGCAGGGCGATACCCAGTCCGACAACAGCGATGGCCAGGATCGCGATGACGCCGATTACCCCGATATCGACGGCAGGAACCGAGAGCATGGGTGTGGGGGCGCCGTCTCCGAGGTTGATGCTGGTCGAGGGGTTAAAACCGGTCAGTCCGGAGATAAAAAAGACGACGATCCCGAGCACCACCCACGACCGGATCCGGATGGGTACCAGGAGTTGGCGGGTGGCGGACGCCGCGGGTTCGAGTGCCTCGAGAGCGTGCCACGTCATGTCGATCAGTTCACAGTCAGCAGACAAATCTGTTCCCGTGCCGGCATGTCGGGCTGCGGTTCACCAGTTCCAGGGGCCGTGGTCCGGATCGATTACGCGGTACTCCCGGTCGATAGCAGCGATGCGATCCCGGTCCTCGTCGTCTATCTCGATCTCCAGGGCGGCGAGGTTCTCCTCCATGTGGGCTCGACTGCTCGCCTTGGGGATCGGGACGACCTGGTCGTGATCGGCGAGCCAGGCGAGACTTATCTGGTGGGGTGTCGCGTCATGTTTGTCCGCGACGTCTTGGACCGTTGGTTCATTGACAATCTCGCCCTTTGCGAGCGGTGAGTATGCAACCTGGTAGATGTCCTGTTCGACGGCGTAGGCGTAGAGTTCCTCCTGGGGCAAGAGCGGATGCATCTCGACCTGATGTGCAAGCAACGGCGCGTCGAGATGCTCGCGGGCTTCCTGGAGGAGTTCGACATTGAAGTTCGAGAGCCCGACATACCGGGTTTTCCCGGCGTCGTACGCCTCGTTGTAAGCGCTGAGAATCGGTTCGTGCTCGTAGATGCCAGCTGGCCAGTGGACGTACAGCAAGTCGACGTAGTCCACGCCGAGCCGGTCGAGACATCCGTCGATCGCCGCCGGCACTGCTTCTGCCGTCGGCGGGACGTCGACGTGGACCGTTTTGGTCGCCAGGAAGACGTCCTCCCGGTCGACAGCGGCGTTCCGGAGTCCCTCCCCGACGTATTCTTCGTTCCCATAGACTTGCGCCGTATCGATGTGTCGGTACCCGACCTCGAGGGCAGTTTCTACTCGTTCGGTCCACTCATGTCGATTCGAGCTCGAAAACGTCCCCAGTCCGATCGGCGGCATCTCGGTTGCAGGCATAGCGAGGCGTACGCCCTCCTGATCAATTGGTTTATCGGATCGATCATCGAACGGCTGATCGTCAATGGTAGCTTGCTGGAGGGTACAACCGTGCGAATCGTGATTACGGGCGGCACCGGCTTTATCGGCACCCATCTCCGTCGCCGACTCGTTTCCGCGGGCCACCAGTGTGTGCTCCTCGCCCGAGGTCGATCGAGGATTCCGGAGGTAGGAGCTGAAACGACCGTCGTCGCGGGTTCGGTCACCGACCCCGCCGCCGTTGAACAGGCGTGTGCGGGCGCCGATGCCGTCTGTCATCTCGCTGGCATCAATTACGAACGGGGCGACCAGACGTACGAGGCAGTCCACGTCCGGGGGACCGAACGCGTCGTTGCGGCTGCCGAGGATGCCGGCGTCGACCGGATTGTCCTCTCGAGTTATCTTCGTGCCCGTCCCGACGGTCCCGGGAAGTACCTGCCATCGAAGTGGGAGGCAGAAGAACTCGTTCGCGACGCCGGTCCGGCCGGGACGGTCGCAAAGATCGGGCTGGTATACGGCCCCGGCGATCAGTTGCTCACCAGCGTCGCCAGAACGATCGCGACCGCCCCGATCTTTCCGGGCTTCCGTGGAACGGATCCCCAACTGCGTCCGGTCTCGGTCGCCGACGTGGTCTCGGTGTTGGCCGTCGCCGCCGTCGATGACCGGTTGGCAGACACGACGGTAGCAATCAACGGTCCAGCATCGATGTCGCTCTCAGAGCTCGTCGCACTGGTCGGCACGGCACTTGACCGATCGCCGCGGGTGCTCGCCACGCCCATCAATGTATTACGCGTCGCGGCGTGGACCCAGGAACGGATGTTCGCGCGTCCGCTCATTACTCGGGCAGGCATCCAGATGCTGGTGGAAGGGGCGGTCGAGCCCGCTCCGGCGGCGGTCATCGATGACTTGCCGATCGGGCTGGTCCCCCAGCGTGAACTCACCGTCAGTCGCATCGAAGATGCCCTTGCGGATC
>SKNY01000058.1 GCA_007123105.1 Salinarchaeum sp.
CACGGCGGCTTGCCTACTTGGCGACCGGCCTCGACCGTACCCCTGCCATGGCAACGCGACCGGACGGTGCCGTTCTCGTCGCGGTTCGGGCGACCCCCGGACGGGACCTGCTGCCAATTGCCGGGCGAGCGGTTCCACGACAAGTGGTGAGCGAAGATTCGACGATCGGGAACGTCCCGCCAGGGCTCCTCACTGGTGATGTTCGCTTCGAACGGGTGGTGTCCGTCGACGTGACCGATCGGGTCGAGCCGGTGTACGACCTCGAAGTTCAACCCCGTGGCCGGCCGGTCGAGAACTTCCTCGGTGGCGACGGCCTCTTCCTATCGAATACGGCGGGTATCGTCGATCCGGGGTACGAGGGGCAGATCACCCTGGAACTTTCGAATCTCGGGACGGCACCGGTGGCGCTGACGCCCGACATGCGCATCGCCCAAGTGACGTTCACCCAGCTCACTTCGCCGGCCGAACGCCCCTATGGCGAAGAACGCGGTTCGAAGTACCAAGGCCAGCGAGGCCCCCAGGCGTCGCGGATCGAGCGGGACCAGGAGTTCGGCGGCGACCAGCGGTGATCCAGGATGCGATTCATCGAGGAGATCGTCGTTGATGACTTCTTGCCCACGGTCCGTGCCATGCTGGCGGTTGCCCTCGAGGCACGCGGACTCACCCAGCGTGAGATCGCGCAGGCAATCGGTGTTAGCCAGAGTGCGGTCTCGAAGTACGTTCACGACGACGTCGATCGCCATCCGGCGATCGCGGACGACAAACGGGTACGCGGCCGCATTGCCGAGGTCGCCGACGGACTCGCGAACGAGGGGATGGATCCGGTCCTCGCGCTCATTGAACTGGAAGTACTGATTCGTGAGCTCGAAGCACCGGGCGAGGTGCTCCATCGGCTCCACCAGGAGGCTGTTCCGGGGTTGCGGACCTACGACCACACGTTTCGCGTCCACGATCCGGATAGCGATATGCGCGAACGCGAACGCGTCCGTTCCTCCGTCCGGGAGGCTGTCAATCGGATCACGCAACTCCCCGGCTTTCCCGGTCTGGTGCCGCAAGTCGGGACGAATCTGGTCGAGATCGTCTCCGACGGTGACGCCGTCGAGGACGTGGTTGGTGTGCCGGGTCGGATCATCGACGTCGAGGGATCGGTCGCCGTTCCGGGTGATCCCCGGTTCGGCGTGTCCGGCCACGTGGCACGCGTCCTCTTGGCGGCCCGTGCTGGTGGCAGTCCGGCCCGTGCCGCGATCAACGTGACCTACGAATCCGACGTCATCGACCGGCTCGAGCAGGCAACTGGATCGGTCGTCGAGATTCCTGGGGACACCGACGTTCCGGCTGCCGTCACCGAGGCAATCGTCAACGCCCCGGAGACCACCGTGATTGCCCAGACCGGCGGCTTCGGGATTGAGCCCATTACTTACGTCTTCGGTGCTGATGCGCTGGAGGTTATCGACACGATCGAACGGGTGATCACGGGGTGAGTCGGACCGATGACGCGGCTGCCTTTTACTCACGCTGGGCGCCCGTGTACGATGCGCTGGCGCGGCATACACCCGGTATCGGTCGCATGCGCCACCGGCTTGCCCGCGAACTCGACCCACCCCGCGGCGGAACCGTTGTCGAGATGGGCTGTGGAACCGGCGGGAATCTGCCATATCTCGCCGACATCGTCGGTCCGGACGGGACCGTCATTGGCATTGACATCGCACCTGGCGCGTTACACACCGCTCGTCGGCGAATCGATGTGCGCGGCGACGAGCACGTCTCGGTCATTCGTGGGGATGCCACCCGACCACCGATCGGATCGACCGATGCGGTGGTGGCGACGTTCGTCGTCGGAATGTTCACAAATCCCGAGGCGACCGTCCATTCCTGGTGTGATCTGGTCGGTCCCGGCGGCCGGGTCGGGCTCCTCCACCTGGCGCGCAGCGAGCGGCGGTACGGGCCTTTGGTAAATCTGGGATTGCGGGCACTCGTACTCCTGTCTACGCCAGGGAAGGGACGACTCCTTACGGATGACGCCACCGCGCTGTTGGATCGGCGCGTGACAGCCGGCCATGCGGTGCTCGCCGAGCGATGTGCTGACGCACAATTTGTGACGACCGGTGGGGGTCTCGTTCACGTGGCGACCGGAACGGTCGAGTGACGCTTTCTCCTCCGGACGATGTCATCCACGGGGGTCGACGTACATGTCGGCAGCGCGCCGAACTGTTGGATGGTGCGATCCATCACAGGTTGGTCTGCAGCGGTCCTGCCGAGGGCGGCCAAGACAAGCTACGATCCAGGAGACGGCCGTGTGGCTTTCTGGTCAGTCCGCCGTTGTGAATCAAAGACAGCGGTCGGTTTCCCGGAACCACGACCCGGCGTCCGGGCCGGAGGCGTCTCCGGGCGGGATGCCCCTAGGCGTATTCCGCTGTATGCTTCGGACAGAACTGAGGCTCTCTGAGCTGGGCTTCGATCACACCGCCGTGTCGATGGGGGTTCGCAAGCCGGCAGTGTTCGACGTCACAGAACGCCTGCCCGGTTGCAAGCACGTGCACGGCCGCGAGAGCATACCCTTTGAGTGCCTCCGTCGTGCGGGGATCGTCCTCCCGAAGGAACCCCTCCTTGAGGGCGCCCTCGAGCACCTCGCGAGGCGGTGTGTCGCCCGTGAGCATTGCGGATTGCTGTTTGTGTTTGTAGTAGGCCTCGGGCTTTGCCGGCGCTTCGGTGAGGCCAGGCACCGAAATGAGTGCCGGTTGGCCAAGGACGGCGACCCGTTTGTGCCAGCGACCATCGTGGTCGCCCCAGGTCCCGATGACCCGATCGAGAAACGCCACGTGGAGATGATCGAGGCTCCGTTCGCCGGCCGGAATCGCTGCATTGAGCCCCCGTTGGACGGTGATCCCGTCATAGAGTACCCCACCACTGCGTTCGGGATCCGCGAGCACCCGCTCCTCGTACCGTCGAATGCCGTACATGTTCGAGCCGGTTGCCGGATCGGTCGGCGAGTGCACCCGGGCCTTTGCGAAGACGTCGACGTACGCATCGGCGTGGTGGACGTCGAGAAACCGGTCGCGGACGTCGACCGACGCAGTCACCCGATCGTCGAGCCAGTCGGCGATTTCGTCGACGTCACAGACGGTGTGGGGTGCCCGGTAGCAGGTAACCCTGGTCGGCACCATCGAAGCCTCAGTCGTCGGCGGCGAGGCGGTCGGTCAGCTTGACGGGTTCGGCGTCCACGTCGAGTTCGTCGATTGCGTGCTGGGCCGCCCGCTTGCCCGAGAGCAACATCGCGCCGAAGGTCGGGCCCATCCGGGGGAGTCCGTAGGTCGTCGCGGTGGCCATGCCGGTCACGATGACGCCATCGTGGGCGGGTCCGGTGTGCTCGACGACCGCGTCCTCCGAGCGACCGACCCACATCGAGTCGTGGCCCGGCGAATCGTGGCCTGGTGCGCCGTACTGGCCATCCTCGGTTACGTCCATCCCGGTAGCGCGGGCCTGGGCGTCACCGATCCCCGGAGCGTTGAGGACGCCACGTTCGTGTAGCTTTTTGATGACCATCGCATCGTGGCCGGTTGCGTCAATGACAAGGTCTGCCTCCACGGCGATCGGATCGACACAGGTCAACTCACGCGGGAGCGCGTGGACCGGCGTCCAGTTCATCACGATCCCCGCGACGCGGTGGTCCTCGCGGATCACGATGTCCGTAAACTCCGTCATGTTCTGGATCTTTGCCCCCGCATCACACGCCGCCTTGATGAGCCCGGAACACGCGTGCGGTCCGTTGGCGACGTAGAGTCCGTCCGCGTTCGACGCCCGGTCGTAATCGACGTCCAGGTCGTCGAGGACGTCCTGGGCCGGGGATCTGACCGTGACCTTATTCATCAGGAACCCACCGAGCCAGAACCCGCCGCCGAGGTAATTGTTCTTTTCGACGACCATCGTCTTCACACCGCGCTCGGCGAGCTCCGTTGCGGCCATCAACCCCGACGGGCCGCCACCGACGATGATCACATCGCTCTTCGAGAAGTCCATGAATTCGTCGGTCCACTCGGCCCCGATGGCGCGGGTCACGTCGGCCTCGCCCACTTCTGAAAACGCCTCGTATTCAGCCATATCACTCGAAGATATCGCTGAGTGGTAAAAAAGGATTGCGACCGAGGGATTCACCTATCGATCGACTGATGCGGTTTCGCCGCCCGTCCGGATCCGCCGTTCGGCGTCCGCCAGTGTGGCGTCGGCGTCGAACTCGTCAACGAGTGCCTCGAGCGTCTCTCGTGGCTCATCACGTAACGCTTCGACATACTCGATCATGTTCGGTACTGCTCGCATGACATTATCAACGATGGGAACTGTTGCGTATCGAGGCGAGCGCGAGAGCGGGTTGAGATCGATGACGATCTCGCGTTTTCCCATTGCTCGCAAGGCTTCGGCTCGGTCACCATCTTCGAGAGGGACGACCACGACATCCGCGGCTGCGATGCCGTCGGCGGCAACCTTCCCACGGTCGTGTTCGAGTCCCGGGATCCGGGCGGTCGCTTCTCGGCCTTTGACCTCGCCCGCACCATGGGCCTCGAGATGTGCGATGATCCGGTCGATCCGTTCGGTCGTCCGGTTAAAGAGATTCACTTCGAGGTCGGCGTCGACGGCTTCAGCGAGGGCAACGATCTCATCCGGCACGAGGGCAGCCACGTTGCCGTTGACCGAGATGACTGGGTGGTCGGCCAGGAGGAGTTCCGCGGCGGCGACCCGTTCGGCATGGTCGGCACTCCGAATGGTTTCCTCGCCCAGCAGGTAATCGAAGGCGCTTCCTCGGCCCTCCGCATGCATCCCCTGGAGATGGGTAATCCCGGCTTTCACGCCTGCTTCGATCCGATGGCGGGAGACCAGATCCTGATACCGCGGGTGATCGGTTGGTATCTCATCCTCGTGGTCGACGGTCGCAGGGGCTGACTCCCGGGTCACATCGCGAGCTTCTCACGCGATCACGAAAAGTATCCGCTTCCTGCCTCGATTTGCACGCCGGCGTGCGCGATCGAGCAAGCAGCCGGTTCGTAGCCGGCGTCCGACAGGCCGGTACCGAGTGCGACCACGGTGTCACCGAGCATTGCCATGGTGGCTTCGCCACCGGCGTCGACGACGTGCTCGATGGCCCGTTCGACCGATGGCGTGAGTAACGCTGCTTCCCGGGCGAACGTTCGGGAGGCAGACATGAACGCCGACAACGTCGGGTCGTCCAGAATTGTCCTCAGGGCGGCGGCTCCCGCGTCGTTGATCGCCCCCGTATCACCGCCAATCACCGCTGCAGTAGAGAGCTCGCCGAACGTTACGTATTCGATGCGCCCGCCGGCCGGAATGCCATCCAGTGTTCCGTGTGGTGGCGCTCCCGGTTCTCGTCGGATTGGAGCGCCCCCGCGGGCCTGCGCCACGACGTCTCCAAGCCCAGTACTGGCCTCGACCTCTGCGGCGTGGGCAATCGCGACCAGGTCGTTTTCGGTGTGGCCACACGCATACACCGCATTTGCCCCGAGCGCGACCCCCAACGCAACAGCACCGGAGATCCCGAAGCCAGCACCGACTGGCACGGCCGTCTCGACCTGGACAGCTGGCTCGACATCCAGGGTAGCAAGCACATGCTCGACGGACGCCATCGTCGTCTTCGTTCCGTCGAGCTCGAGATCTCGCGAGCCCGTGCGATCGACGACGACCGTCGCACCATCGGTCAGCGTAATCCCTGCGCCCCGCGATCCTGCAATCTGCGGGTCCGGATCCCGGTGTACGCTGAAACATCCCGTCACGTGGCCGGGAACGGACACACGCGCGACCTCTGGCACCATCCAATCGTCAGGGCGAGAGCCGCTGGCGGTCGCGCGGGAAGAGAACCGCTTCTCGGATGTTATCGAGGTCGAGCATCGTCATCAACAGCCGTTCGCCCCCGAGGCCGAATCCCGCGTGTGGTGGCATGCCGTACCGAAACATGTCATGATAATACTCGAACTGGCTGGGATCGAGCCCCTGCTCTTGGATCGCGTGTACCAGCTGTTCGTGGCGGTGTTCGCGTTGTCCGCCGGAGATCAACTCCATGTCCGGGTGCATCATATCGAATCCGGTCGAGCGTTCGGGGTCGTCGTCGCGATCCTTGATGTAAAACGGTTTGACCTCGCTCGGCCAGTCAGTGATGAAGTAGTGGTCGCCCATCTCCTCGCCAAGGGCTCGTTCGGCCTCGGTCGGGAGATCATCACCCCATCCAAGCGTGACATCGAGTGCACCGAGGGCGTTGATTTGGTCGATCGCCTCCTCGTAGGTAAGCCGCGGAAACGGCGGTTCCGGAACGGTGAAGTCGTCGAGCTCGAGCGCTTCCAGCTGTTCGGTGCAATCGGTGGCCACTGCCTCATATGCGGCGGTTACGACGGTCTCGGCCATCGTCATCGCCGCGTCGGCATCGAAGAACGCCCCCTCGAAGTCGATCGAGGTGGCCTCATTGAGATGGCGCGGCGTGTTGTGTTCCTCGGCGCGGAAGATTGGTCCGATCTCGAACACCCGCTCGATGCTCGAACCGGCGACAAGCTGCTTGAACAGTTGTGGGCTCTGGTTCATGAACGCCTCGCGGGCAAAGTACGTGATGGGAAAGAGCTCCGTGCCTCCTTCGGTTCCGGTCGCCACGATCTTCGGCGTCGTAATTTCGGTACAATCTTCCTCCCTGAAGGTTGTTCGAACCGCTGCCAACATCCGCGAACGGACCTCGAAGATGGCTTTCACGCGGTCCGAACGCAGGTCTAACGTGCGGTTATCGAGCCTGGTGGGCAGCTCGGCGTCTACTTTTCCGGACGGATCGAGTGGAAGTTCCGGTTCGGCCGGTGCGACGACCGAAATCTCTTCGGGAACGACTTCGATTCCGGTCGGCGCTCGCGGCTCTTCCTCTGCCATTCCAGTTACCGACACGACGCTCTCTCGGGCCACGCTGGTAGCCGCCTCGACGAGATCCTCGTCCATCGTCTCCTTCTCGATTTTCACCTGAATGTGGCCACTTCGGTCCCGAAGGATCAGGAAGGCAATCCCGCCGAGATCGCGGAGTTCGTGTACCCAGCCGGCGATCGTCACCGTTTCCCCCGGCGTCACTGCCGCCGTGAGGGTTCGATCTTGCATGGCGGACATTGTGTCCACCGCGCCTATAATCGGTCCGTTTCGCCGGCCGTTACGAAGCGGCCTCGGACTGCCAGTCTCGGATCCGAGCCGGGCTCACACCGTCGACATCGGCTGCGAGCGTCTCCGGTTCGGCCGCTTGCAGGTCCGCAACCGTTTCGATGCCGGCGCTCTGGAGCTTCTCGGCAGTCTTCTCGCCGAGGCCGCTCAACCGTTCGAGTTCGGATCCCACTGCCCGCTCGGCTTGGAACGTCTCGTAATTGCAGATCGGACAGCCGAGTTCCCACGGTTCGTCCCCACCGGTGACGACGAGCTCGGGAAGTTCGTGTTCTTCACAGGTTGCTTCGGTGATCTCGATCTCACCACGGCGGGGCAACGGCAGCGAGTATTCACAGTCCGGATAGCGCGTGCAGCCGACGAGCCGCGATCCGCTCCTGAGGCGTTTGATCGCGAGTTCTCCGTCCGCGTCGGCTCCGCATTCTGGACACCGGCCGATAATGCGATCCTCGGTCGCATCGGCCTCGTCTGCCTTACACTGCGGACAGCCGTGCACCCGCGTCCGCCGCCCGTCTAGGAGTTTCACATGTCGCAACTCGTGCTCAGAACAGCGCTCCTCGAGGAGGATCGCTTTCCCGCTGTTCGGTAGCGGTAACGTGTATTCACAATCCGGATACCCCTCACAGCCGACGAAGGCGGAGCCATGTCGGTTAATCCGGACGACCAGTGCTTCATCGCATTGCGGACAGGGACCGAGTGTGCGGTCCTGTCTGAGCGACTCTTGGATGTGGTCGCCGATCTCCTCGTGGGCGTCCATCAGCTCGGCGAAGACCTGCGAGAGCAGTTCCCGGGACTCCTGGGTGACGTCCTCGTAATCGAGTTCGCCGGTCGCGATTGCGGTCATGTCCTCCTCGAGTTGGGCGGTCATCTCCTCGCTGGTGACGAGCGAAGCGAACGATTCAGCAGCGTCCACGACGGCCATCGCCAGTTCGGTCGGCCGCGGAGGATCGTCCTCGATGTAGCCGCGATCGTAGAGCTTCTGGATAACGTGGTGACGAGTTGCCTTGGTACCGAGGCCAAGGTCCTCCATCCGCTCGATCAACCGTGACTGGCCGTAGCGGCGGGGCGGTTGGGTTTCCTTTGCCTCGAGGACCGTTTCCATGACCGGCAGGTTATCCCCCTCGGTGACGTCCGGCACGATGTTTTCGTCGGTGCTGAAGTACGGATAGACGGCGTGATAGCCGGGATCGATCAACCGCTTGCCGTTGGCCTTGAACCGGTGGTCGTCGATGCTGGCGACCACGCGAAGGTGATCCCACCGTGCCGGATCGGCGACCGTTGCCAGGAATCGTCGGACGACGAGCTCGTAGACGAGCCACTCGTCAGTCGAGAGATCCCCCCGGTTTGGAAGCTGTTCGGTCGGATGGATCGGTGGGTGATCGGTCGTCTCTTCGTCGCCCGCTGTCGGTGTCACATCCCCGTCGAGCAGCGACGCCGCATCCTCCTCGAACTCGCTGAGCTCGCTGATGGTGTCGAGCAATGCTTCCGGATCGAGATCCTCGGGATACACCGTGTTGTCCGTGCGTGGATACGTGATATACCCCGCCGTGTACAGATCCTCGGCGATGCTCATCGCGCGTTGGGCTCCAAAGCCGAGCGATCCAGCAGCACGGATGAACTGGGTCGTGTTGAACGGTGCAGGTGGCGTATCCGTGCGGGTCCGGCGATCGACTTCGACGACCGTCGCCACATCGGCTTGGTTGACGTCGGCGTAGACACGCTCGGCGACGGTTTCGTCCCACACCCGCTCTGCCTCGTTGTCCGACTCGTCGAGATAGAAGTACTGGGCCTCGAACGCCTCTTCGTCGCCGAGCTCGGCCAATAACTCCCAGTAGGGTGTCGGCTCGAAGGCTCGGATTTCGCGCTCCCGTTCGACGAGGAGTTTCAGGGTCGGGCTCTGGACCCGGCCGACGCTGATGAAATCGTTGCCGAGTCGTCCGGCCGACAGCGAAAGAAACCGCGTGAGGGCCGCACCCCACACCAGATCGACGACCTGTCTTGCTTCACCAGCCGCCGCGAGGTCGAAGTCGATCTCGTCGGGATCATCGAACGCCGATGTAACCTCACCCTCGGTGATCGAAGAGAAGCGAACGCGATCGATCGGGACGTCCTCGTTGACGCCCCGGACGATGTCGTAGGCTTCCTTGCCGATCAGTTCGCCTTCACGGTCGTAGTCGGTTGCGATGATGACCCGGTCTGCGTCCGCTGATAACTGCTCGACCGTTCTGACGATGTCGGGCCGGGTTACCGTTGTTCGAACGTCGGCTTCGATCAGCTCGACTGGCTCCACATCACGCCAGTCTTGGTACGCGGTTGGAAAGTCGACGCCGACGACGTGACCGGACAGCCCGATGCTCCAGCGATCGTCCCACGTGTATACGGCGACGTCGTACTCGCCTCTGGCTGTGGCGGATCCGTTACTGAGGATCTCGGCGATCCGACGTGCGGCGGTGTTCTTCTCGGTGATGATCAGCTCC
>SKNY01000113.1 GCA_007123105.1 Salinarchaeum sp.
CGGCCGACCTGAGTTTGCTCGTCGTGTGGCGGCCCACGGCCTGTCGAAGCCCGGCTTCGGCCATCCCGTGACCGTCATCGGTTACCCGGATGCGGTCGATGCCACCTCCCCGGACGGCGACGGTAATGGCGTCGGCACCGGCATCGATGCTGTTCTCGACCAGTTCCTTCACGACCGACGCTGGACGTTCGACGACCTCTCCCGCGGCGATCTGCCGGATGGTCGCATCGTCGAGCGCTCTGATCTCTGGGAGGTCCGCCGGAGGTGACACGAGTTCAGTCAGCTGTAATCGTCGTGACGGCAAGTCCCTTTCCGATCGGCAGGACGTGCGTGTGACAGTCCGCACGCGACCGAACGGTCTCGAGGTAGCTGACGATGCCTTCGGCGGGGCCGCCGGCCGGCGGGGCTGTATCGCCGTCGAGATAGGGCAACAGATCCTCGTACCAGACCGGCCCGTCCATGATATTGTCGGCGATGACGACCGCCCCCGCGGGTAGCTGGTCGCGGATGCGTTCGAATGCCGCGGCGTACTCCTGTTTTTGGTGGTCGATGAGGACCACATCGAACGGGTCGTCGTACCCTTGGACGATCTCCATCGCATCGCCCTGTTCGAACGTGGCGCGATCTGCGTCACCCCGGCGTTGAAGATACTCGCGGCCCTGCTCGAGTTCGTCGGCGTCGATTTCGGTCAGGACGATCCGGCCGTCGGGACCCATCCCATCGAGAAACCAGGTTGCCGAGTAGCCAAAACCCGACCCGAACTCGAAGATCCGCTGGGCGTCGCGAGCATGGGCGACCGTCCGAAGAAAGGCACCGGACGCAGGGCCGATGATTGGAAATCCTCCGGCGGCGGCCTGAGCGGCCATCTCGGCCTGGATCTCATCGTGTTCCGGCGCGGTCTCGCGTACGAACCGTTCCATCGAGGTGGGAAGCATGCCCGCCGATGCGCCGGCCAAGCTACTAAATCACGGTGGTCCACTCAATCCTCCAGTCGATCCTGCCAGTCGGCAACCCGCTGGACCAGTTCGACCGGTGGCAGTTCCGCGATGGGGCACGATCGGAGCTCGTCGAGGATCGCTTCTGCGTTCGGATCAGGCGACGATCCCCCGTCTGCGGTGTGCGTCTGCATCGTCCCGGTTCCGAGATCAAAGACGGCCTGGACGGTTGCGTCGCCGCCTCGCGCCTCCACAGCGTGATCCTCGCGAAGCCGAGTGAGGACGTCCCGGGCGCGATCTCGTACCGGAACGGGTACCCCGGCCAACTCCGCAACATGAATCCCGTAGGATCGATCCGCCGGACCGGGTTCGACCGTGCGCAGGAAGGTTACTTCGTCGTTTCGTTCGGTGGCGGCGACGTGGGCGTTCGCCGCGGCCGGCAACCGGTCAACGAGGTCGGTCAACTCGTGGTAGTGAGTCGCAAAGAGTGTGGCACACCGAATCTCGTTGTGGAGGTATTCGGTAGCCGCCCACGCGATCGAGATACCATCGTAGGTGGCCGTCCCGCGACCGACTTCGTCCAGAACGACGAGGGAATCTGCGGTTGCCGAGTGAAGGATGTTCGCGAGCTCGGCCATCTCGACCATGAACGTCGACCGACCTTGGGAGAGTTCGTCAAGCGCGCCGACCCGGGTGTAGATGCCGTCGACCACACCGATCCGAGCCGCAGACGCCGGCACGAAGCTGCCGATCTGGGCCAACAGCACAATGAGTGCGGTCTGACGGAGGTAGGTCGATTTTCCGCTCATGTTCGGCCCCGTGACGAGCACGATGCGAGGGTCGTCTCCCAGGTAGACATCGTTCGGAACGAACTCGGTCGTCGTCTCGACGACCGGATGCCGACCGCCTTCGATGTCGATTGGATCTGTCGACGGACCGAGCACGGGCCGGACCCAGCGGTGGTCACTGGCGTGGGCCGCAAGGCTCGCATAACAATCTAGCGTTGCCAGTGTTTGACCCACGGATTGGAGCAGCCCGGCACGGTCTGCGACGTGTGTGCGGAGTTCCTCGAAGAGGTCATACTCGAGGTCGGCGCGGGCGGCCTCGAGCTGGACGATTTCGCGTTCGTGTTCCTCGAGCTCCGGTGTGGTGAACCGCTTTGCGTTTTTGAGTGTCTTGATCTCGCGGTAGGTGTCCGGGACGTCCTCGACTTCGGAGTTGCCAACCTGCAGATAGTAGCCGTCGGTCCGGTTCCGATCGACCCGTAGATGGGTCAGGTCGTGTCGTTCGCGTTCACGGGGGGCGAGCTCGTCGATCCACGCTGTCGCCGTCTCATTTCGATCGATCAGATCGTCGAGATCCGGATCGTATCCTTGTCGGAAGATGCCGCCCTCGGTGACGGTGCTCGGGGGGTCGTCGCGCAACGCCTCGGCGAGCTCGTCGTGCAACCGTTCGACGGCGTCACGGTCGACATCATCGAGTACCGACCGCAGCGGTGACGCGGATAGGGTCGGATCCCCCGACACGGTCTCGATCACGCGAGGAACCATTGCTAGCGTCTGGCGGATCGCGACAAGTGTCCGCGCGTCGGCGCGTTCCCGCGTCGCCCGGCTCGCGAGCCGCGCGAGATCCCTGGTGTCGGAAAGATGATCCCGCAATGCCGACCGGGCGATCGATGCTTCCGTTAATGCCGCGACGCAATCCAACCGTGCTTCGAGAACCTCCCGGTCACGGCGGGGCGTGCGCACCCATTCTGCAAGCAACCGCGATCCGGCGGCGGTGGTCGTCCGGTCGATCGCATCAAGAAGGCCCTCACCGCCCGGTACCATGGTCGCGGTCAGCTCGAGGTTACGCCGGGTCGTCACGTCGAGATCGACGAAATCGTCCGGATCATACCGTCGCAGCCGGGTCATCGCCGGGAGCACGCCGACGCCCGACGCCGCGACGTAATCGAGCAGTGCCCCCGCGGCCGAGACCGCCGGCTCGGAGAGATCCAGGCTCACGATCGTCTCCGCGCCAAACTGATCGGCAACCGCGCGGCGAGCGGCTCCAGGGCCGAACGCCCGTTCCTCGTGGTCGGTACGGACACAGTCGAGTTCGTCTAGCAGTTCCATCGCAATCCGGGGGTCTTCACGGAGCATCGGACCGGGAAGCAACTCGACCGGATCGAATCGATGACACTCCGTGATCGCCCGTTCGACGGCACGCTCTCCGGCGAAGGACGTAACGACGAATGCGCCGGTCGTGATGTCCGCGAACCCGACCCCCACGCGGCCGTCTCGACCGGTGACGATGGCAGCGAGGTACGTCGCCGCGTCGTCGGTGGTCTCGAGTAGCGTCCCTGGGGTCACGATCCGGGTAAGCTCGCGGGCATGCCCGTCTTCAGTTTGGTACTGATCGGCGACAGCCACCCGGTAGCCACGTTCGACCAGCGCCCGCAAATAGGGCGTCAGATCATCGACGGGCACGCCAGCCATCGGATACGATTCGCCGCCCGATCCTTTCTGTGAGAGCTTGAGATCGAGTTCTCGTGCAACGAGTTCGGCGTCTTCGCCAAAAAACTCGTAAAAGTCACCACACTGCATGGCGAGCACATCCGCGTCGGCGTTCGCCTTGATCGCTTGGAATTCGCCGACGATCCCCGTCGCCATATACTGGACCACGCTCCCCGTCAGAAAAACGCTATGGCTTCCGCGGTGGAAGTGAATCGTTACAACGCGTTGGCACAGGAAGCACAGAATCGGTAATTGGCATCGTTCTCGGTGCCACAGTGGTCACACCGCACCGTGCCGACCGCGTCGTCGGACCGGCCGGTGTGACCAGGTGGCTCGGCATCCCGACCCTCGCTGGCTCGCCGCAATCCAAACGTGCCGATGATGAGTAACATGCCACTTGCTACCAAGAGTACGGCACCGATGAGCGGATCAGCCCGCACGACGGTCTCGTTGCCCGGCACGAGCGACCCGACACCAATGGCAAACAATGTCGCTGCCCCGAGATAACACCCGAGGCCGACGAGCCCCCATGCCTCCCCGGGTTCCATCGTGGGTGGTTCGAGCGCGATTCGTATAACGGCAAGGGTTAGGGTACTAGTACGTCCGGACCAATCGGCGCACATGGACAAGGACGCGGTCCGCGCCGATGTCTGGGACACAATGGAGGAGACGGGCGTCGCTCGATTCCCTTACCCGCCCCATGGGCGAATCCCGAACTTCGAGGACGCCGACCGCGCCGCAGACCGGCTCGCGTCACTGGACGAATGGGAGTCCGCCGACGTCGTGAAGGCAAATCCCGACGCGCCGCAATTGCCCGTTCGACGTGCGGCGCTGCATGCCGGGAAGACGGTCTATATGGCCGTCCCGCGACTTCGGCACGAACAGTGTTTCATCCGGCTAAATCCGGCAGAACTCGATGATCCTGATCGGGCGGCGACGATCGGTGGGAGCGAGGACGCTGGCGTACAGATCGGACCTGACGACGTCGAGCCGATCGATCTTATCGTCGTTGGCAGCGTCGCCGTCACGCGGGATGGGTTCCGCATCGGCAAGGGTGAAGGATACAGCGATCTCGAGTACGCGATCCTCTCAGAATTCGGTCTTATCGACGGTGACGTGCCCGTCACGACGACAGTGCACGATATCCAAGTACTCGATGACGACGGCGACCCGGACCCACACGACGTCCCGCTCGACCGAATCCTCACCCCGTCTGCAGACATCGATCCACCGGCCGGCGAACGACCGACCGAAATCGATTGGTCGTGTATCGATTCCGAACAACTGAATGAAATGCCGGTGTTGGACCGCCTTAAACCGACTGGATAGTGGCGACCGTCTCTGCCAGCGTCAGGGTTCGGCCAGTTAAGGTCGCGGTGTCGCTCGCGAGGAGCTTTACGATCGGCTCCTTCCCATGCGCACCGCGGTCGATGACCGCCACTGGAGTGGTCGGGGCCGTCTCGAACGCGGCCGCGGCCCCCCACTGCATCGTCTGGCCTTCGGCGTCCTCGTCGGGTTCGTGTTCGCGATCGTATTCGGCGGTCTCCCATCCAAGTTCCGCAAGGGCCACCTCAATGTCATCGTCGAACCGACAGTTGACGCAGTACTGCAGCGTGGGGACGAATTCACGGCTTGCCAAGAGAAACCGCGCGACGTGGCTCGAGGCCCCACGGGCGACGCCCAGATTCGGCCGGATGCCTGTCGCGGTGCGCGTAATCCGACCCTCGACGGCGGCTGTATCGCGCCGATCTTCCGCGTATGGTGTTGCACCCACCACGTTCATCCCCACCTCGGGAACGAGCACCGATACGTCGGCTGCGACGAACTCGGTGACCACCTCACGGACGCCATTGATGACACCCGGGAGGGCCGCATCGTTGCGGATGCTAGCAAGATGATTGACGGTGCCGGGGCCCGCACCGATATCGATGGGATACCGGACCGCCCTGTTCATGCGCTCGAGGGCGGTTTCGACGGCCGCTTGAAGACCATCGCCGTGGGCGATACGTGCGGCTATCGTACTCGCAAGCGTACAACCCGAGCCGTGTGTGGCTGCTGAATCGATCCGTCGATGGTGAAATGTACAGGTCTCATCGGTCGTCGCGAGCACGTTGGTCACTTGCTCGCCGTCGAGATGACCACCTTTCACGAGTGCAGCGTTCGCACCGGTGTTGACGAGCGCCTCCGCGGCTGCGGTGGCGTCGGCAGGCGATGTGATTTCTCGCCCGGTAAGGACGGCCGCCTCGTCAGTATTGGGTGTGACCACCGTCGCTTCGCGGATAAGCTCGGCGTATGCGTCTTCCGCGTCGGCATCGAGCAGCCGATCTCCGCTTGCGGCGACCATGACCGGATCCACCACCAGCGGGATGTCCGCTTCGCGCGCGAATGCGGTAACCAGCTCGATGACCGGCCGAGTGGCGAGCATCCCGGTCTTGACCGCGTCCACCGCGATGTCACCGGTCACCGCCTCGAGCTGGGCGCGGATTTCCTCGATTGGCAACACGAAGGATCGGTCGACGCCTTGTGTGTGCTGGGCCGTCACGGCGGTGATCACGGTCGTCCCGAACACACCAGCCGCTTCCATTGCCTTCAGATCGGCTTGGATCCCCGCGCCGCCGCCGGAATCGCTTCCGGCGATCGTGAGACAGACTGGTGGCGAGAACGGTGCCGGTCTCCGCATCAAGCGGTCCCTCCACGAGACCGAGCGAGCCACGTCATAGCCCTCGGTCGCCGGTCGATCACATTAGCAATGTTGGTTGGAGACGGGCGACTCGGGAGGCTTTTTTGCCGGGTGGCCAAAGCGGGACCATATGGTCGTCGGCGTCGTTGCACAACGGGGAAACGAGCGAGCAATCGAGCTCGCCGCTGCCATCGAGGAGACGATCCAGGCGGGCGACGTCGATGTCGTCATGGACGAGGCGACCGCGACTGCGCTGGACGTGGCTGGTCAACCGATCGAGGCGCTCACCCACTGCGACCTCGTGGTCAGCATTGGGGGTGACGGGACCTTCTTATTCGTCGCCCACGCCGTGGGTGACGCGCCGATGCTCGGCGTCAATCTGGGTGAGGTCGGCTTTCTCAACGTCGTTGCCCCAGCAGAGGCACCCGAGATCGTCCGAAAGGTGCACAAGGAACTCATTCGTGGGACAGTCACCATTCAGTCATTACCCCGCGTGATCGCGGAGGGCGACGGTTGGTCGATGGGGCCGGCACTGAACGAGATCATCGTCCACGCACCACAGCGTGGTCACGACCGGGGAATCACGGTCACGATTACGGTCGACGGTTCGCAGTATGCACGGGATGTGGTCGACGGAGTGATGGTTTCGACCCCCACAGGAAGTACGGCCTACAACCTAAGCGAGGGCGGACCGCTGTTGACCCCGACGATCGAGGGGTTCGTGGTGACCGAGATGTGCGGTCGCGACCCGATGCCGTCACTGGTGGTCCCACGATCCGCGACGGTTACGATCGACGTCGAGGGGGAGGCCTTTGCGCACGTGATCAGCGATAGCCGATCGACGCACGAGCTCACGTTGCCGTCGGTGATCCATATCAGGGAGGCCGCCACGCCCGTCCGCATCGCTGGTCGTCCCCTCGAGTTTTTCGACGCACTGTCCAAACTTGATTAGGGGCCGGAACGGAACACCTATCCGCCAGGAAACCACTTCGATCAGGCATGGACGGACAGCTGCCGGACGTGCAAGCGGATCGGCCAGCAGTGACGGTTGGGCTGAATCGCGTCGGAGTCACGAGTGTCGATAAGTTGGTGAAAATCGCGCGTCCGTCAAAGCGGCCGATCGTGTTGATGGCAGAGTTCGAGGTGTTCGTCGATCTTCCTGGGTGGCGCAAGGGAGCCGACATGAGCCGGAATATGGAGGTCATCGATGAGACCTTAGAGGATGCCCTCGAGGAACCGATCTACCGGCCGGAGGACGTCTGTGGGGCGGCCGCAGAACGGCTCCTCGAACGACACGACTACACCTCACAGGCGATCGTCCAGATGGAGGCCACGTATATGACCCGCGACGAAACCCCCGCAACCCGACGCGAGACCCAGGGGACCGTCGACGTCATTGCGCGGGCCACCGCCACCGAGGACGGGACCGCAGAGGCAATCGGGGTCCGGGTCACTGGCATGACGGTTTGTCCGTGTTCCCAGGGGATGTCAGAGACCAGAGCCCGCGACGAACTGCGCGCATTGGACGTGGATCGTGAGACGATCGATGCGTTTCTGGAAACAGTCCCCCAACCGGGACATTCCCAACGTGGTCACGCGACCCTGCTCATCGAGACCGACGGCACGCCGCCGGTCGATCTCCACGAACTCATCGATGTCGCTCGTGATTCGATGAGCGGACGGATCTACAATTTAGCCAAACGCCCGGACGAGGACGCGATGACCTATGATGCTCATTCGGACGCGAAGTTCGTCGAGGACTGTGTGCGATCGATGGCCGAAGGTGTGCTGGATTCATTCCCACACCTGTCTGATGACACGATGATCACGATGCGTCAGGTCAACGACGAATCGATTCATCAGCATAACGCCCAGGCCGAACGAATTGCCACCGTCGCGACGCTGCGGGCCGAACGCAATGGGGACTGACAGGACTGAGTGATCGATTCAAGCATGTGGAAACGTATTACCCTCCTATTACTGGCAATCCCCCTCGTCGATTCCCTTGTGCTCGTCGTGTTTGCGACGGTGGTCGGTTGGCAACTGACGATCTTACTCGTCGTGCTGACGGCCCTCCTCGGGTTATTCTTCGTCCGACTCGAAGCACGCCTGACGATACGTCGGTTCCAGGATGCCATTCGAGCGGGTCGGCCGCCGGCTGCCGAGATGATCGATGGTGGTCTGTTGATCGCGGCGGGTGCGTTCCTCTTGACACCCGGGTTAGTGACCGATGCAATCGGATTCTTGCTCGTGATCCCGCCAACTCGGATCGCTGTCCGCAAGCTGCTCCATCGGTTCGTCATCGTCCCCTATCTCGACCGACAGACGGGCGGATTTGCCAGTGGTACGGTCTACACCGAAGGCTTTCCGCGGGACGAACCGATCACCGTTCACGGCGACGAAAACCGCAACGACTGACCGCCACCTGAACGAAAATCGACCAACAAAGAAACCCTTAAACCATCAACTTCGTTAGATTCGAGTGCGCTTACCTGGGCCAATAGCTCAGTCAGGTTGAGCGCTCGGCTGATAACCGGGAGGTCCGCGGTTCAAATCCGCGTTGGCCCACTACATCTTCTGTTGCTTCCGGGGTGAAGGAAGTCCCTTAGCTACCAGGGCCCATTCCGAACCGTGAGTTGAACCGTACTACGGTTGAGATACCTGCCCACGTGCCATGTTCTCTTCCAGCAGTTTAGAGTGCCCCCAAAGATCGCGGCCGACACCTTGAAGAGCAAGTGATAGTTGAGTTCAGCAGACATATCTAACATCAGTTATCGTATCCCGGGCTCAAGCAGCAGTGCGCTCCCAGTGATCATACGCATGCCAACATACGACCAAGATCGCCGTAGAAAGCTTATTAGGGAGCATCCAGAGGCTTAGCTAATGGGAATGGAGCGAGTACCAGGCGATGGTAGCGGCATCGTCCTGGCGATACTCGAACAGGTTGCGGACGTTGAGGGCATCGATACCGTCGATCTTTGTCCGCCGTTGTACGAGGCCATCGATCCCGATCTGATCGAAAAAATCGTCCAGGCGGAGGGCTTTCAGGCGCTTCGCTTTCGTTATCTCGGTCGGTCCGTAACGGTGGATGCAAACCATAGTGTCCAGGTCGAATAGTAAAGCGACGTGCAATCGTCGGTTGCGCGCGACTTTTGTCGCCAGACCCATTTCGACCATACATGCGCCGTGCCACCCTCGGTCTCTTACTCATCGTGTGTACCGCGGTGTTTACCCTGCCGGCCGGCCTGTTGGCTGCGCTGTTTCTAGGACTGCGGATCGGGTTGGCCGTCATGATCGTCGGTTGGCTTGTGCTGTTGCCGTTGTTCATTCTCATTGGACTGTATGTGAGTGGTAGATCCATCCAGACGGTGACCGAACGTGTCGAGTACGATCCGGTCCGGGAACTCAAGCGGCGCTACGTGAGCGGGGAGATCGATGAGGAGGAGTTCGACCGCAAACTCGCCATGCTCGTCGACGAAGACACCAAGCAACACCGGAGAGACGCGCTCGAATTCGACAATCTCGAACGGTAGAATCGTCCCGTGATTGGGCTATCCACTCACGTACCGAACGATCGCCGTTAGCGTTCGTCCTCGGGGACGTACTGGAAGAACGGAAACGCCCGGAACAGGAAGGAATTGCGTTGCTCCGGCGTCTCCTCGGGGTCGGGGAAGTGCCACCGCTCCTGGTTGACGATCTCCATCACCATTCGGGGCGAGACACTGTAGTGATTGCAGGTCTGGTTGACCACCCAAGTGAGTTCGTCAACGAGTTGCTGGTGCATCTCCGCGTCAGTGGTGACGGGCAATCGATCGGTCATCGCCCCCACGTCGTATTCGACCCATCCATCCATTGGACCGCCAGCGTCCGTGGTCTCGAGAAACTCCGGCGCCTGAATCGTGGCGGGGATCGACATTTCCGGTCGGGCCCAGTCGTCATCCAGGAAGACGTTCGCCAGTGCGGCGTCGGGTGAGCCGCCCCCGGTATACGTCCATGCCACGGTCCAATCTGCAGGAAGTTCGAGTAGAATTTCCGTCGAGATGCCGAATTCCTCGAGATCTGCATACCAATCGGTGCCGTGTTCGGCGAGCCAATCCATCCAACTATGCGTACCGATGGTAAACTCCATGGGTTCGCCGGCGTCGCCCTCTGCGCCATCCGCTTGTAATATCCAGTCACCGTCTGCATTCCGTTCATATCCGCCCGCCTCGAGTTCGGCTTCGGCTTCATCGAGCTGCATCCCGTCGTATCCGTAGTCAGTGAACGCATCAATGACCTCCTCGGACACGTTTTGCTCGAGTTCTTCGTCAGTGAAGAACGGGTGATAGCGTTCAAGCGGGAGCACTTCCGGATAGCCTGTCCACGCCGTATTGTCCGTGAGGTAGGCAAACGCCCGGCGAAAGCGCGGATCGTCGGATGGATGGACGGCGTGGTTGAACTGGATCCCGCCAATGTCGCTTTGGGCTTGCCGGGTAATGTGAAGGTCGACATCGAACGGATACTCCCCATCGTTGTACATGTCGATAGCGGCGGGTGTCGCGCCCCCAACGGCATACGGCTGATCCTGATCCTGTAACCGCTGGACACCAACGACAGTCGGTTCCTCGTGAACCTCAATGCGGTATCGTTCGAAGTTCGGGAGGTGCTCGTAATTGTCCGGGTTCGCAAAGTGTCTGAGATTACCGTTTTTCTCACGAACGAGTTCGAACTCCCAGAAGTCTTCGCCAACCTGACCGACCGATCCGTCTAATCGGAGTTCATACGGGTTAAAGAACAACTCGGCGAGCTCGTCGTCCGAATCGATGATATCTTCTTCTACGTCGTCTCGGATATCCTGGACGGTATCGAGATCCGGAGCGTCTGCAAACTGTTCGTTCCAGGGCTCGTAGAACATCCGACTTGCCTCGACGAGATACTCCTCGAGTGTCTGGGAGATTGCCCAGGTCTCGTGCCACGTATCGGATAGCGAGAGTCGAGCACTGAAATCATCGATCCGCTCTAGACTGACGATCTCCTCGTGACCGTCCAGCTCGTCGCCACCCCAGTGGAAATCCCGGAATTCGATCTGGGACAGATAGTCGTCGATGGTAACCTGCTCACCGCTCCACCAGTAGAAGTCTTCGTGGAGGGAGAATTCGAGGACGCCCGGTTGGTAGGACCAGTCATCCACGACGTGGCCATGATGCTGGAAATCGACATGGGAGAGGGCGATAAGCGGATGTGGTCGAAAGGGCTGGAGCCCGAGCGGGACGCTCGGATCGACGTATGGATTGAACTGGATATCGGGTGGGAGATCGGCGAAATCGTGCGGGACCCACACCGCAGTCGCGTCATGGATGTCGGGCAGCTCTGTCGTCGGTTCCTCGTCGTCCGCATCGTCGGAATCGTCGGCCGGGACGGTGTCGTCTCCATCGTCCGTGTCGTCTGTCGGTGCCGGTTCGTCTGCGTCGTCTGCGTCGGCGACGTCGTCGGCGTCGTCGGGTTCGTCATCGCCGAGACAACCGGCGATCCCGGCGACGCCCGCCATCCCGCCTGCCTGGATGATCCGCCGTCGTCGCAGTGCTGTGCGGTCGCTGTGATGGTTTCCCATGCATTGGGGTTGACTGAGCCAGAGAATATATGTTTTTGGAGATCAGTGACGGATCTCACCGTGCTTATGGAAACTGACCGCCGTCACTCGGACAACTCGCGCTCGGTCGCGATCGCCTCGGCCCCGTTGATGAGGGCAGTGAGATAGTCACGCACGTGTTCGGCTGCGATGGGATGTCCATGACACGGGGCGATCCACGCCGTCTCGTACTCGTCGAGAATAGCTGCCAGCGCCATCCGCAACCGCTCCGGATCGACGTAGCGGAGCCACGGGAGTTCGTGGCGGTGGAAGGATTCGATTGCTGCCGGTGGAATACCTGACTCGAGGTCACGCGAAGTCGCCGTACAGCTTCCCGGCTGATGGCGGCTCCCGAATCCATCGGCGGTGAATAACGTCTTCGTCCCGTGGTCGAAGATCCAGGTCGTGTGTGACCGATCCGCCAGCGGCGGATCGATGAAACTCATGCGACGGCCGGCAATCGTCATCTCGCCACCGATGTCACATTTGGTGGCGTCGGGGAGGCCCTGTTGGGCGGGCGATCCAGACGAGGCGACCAATTCGACGCCTTGTTCGACGAATGGCCGAACGTTCGCCGCGTGGGGGTAATCGCTGTGGGAGAGCACGAGGGCCGCAATGGTCGCGTCAGCAGCGAGCGTCTCTATCTGGTCCGCGATCGCGGTTCGGTGGAGAAACGACCCCGAGTCGACGAGCACCAATTGCTCGTCGCCCAGAACGTACACGGAGACGTGTTTGTGACCGAGTTCGTCGTCGATCGGATAACATTCCTCGATCCACGCTAGCTCGTCGGAGAGATGCACAACCATGTCGTGCTCACCCCAGTGTCCCGACGCGGCCGTCGCGTTGGACGGCAGCTACGACCTCTTTTGCGCGCGCCATCACGTCCGTTGCGCCCTCGCGGATCGGATTCCCGTGTCCGGGCGCGACGATCACAGGCTCGAAGTCCTGGATCAACCGGTCGATTTCGGCGGTAACCGCGTCGACGTCAACATACTGAAACCAGAACAGCACCCGGCCGTGAAATTGGACGAGCCGATCGACGGTGAGTTCGGTATCGAATTCAGCGGGAAACGCCATCGTTTCCACACCGCGGTGTGGATAGCCGAGCCAGTCGACCGGAAAGAGCGTCTCCGTCGTCAGCTCTCGCATCCAGATGTGGATTGGTGCATCCGGAAACGAGGCTTCGACGAATTCGACTTCCAGGGCACCCAAATTGATCGTGTCACCGGCGGCGACGTGTACCGCATCGTCGAGGTGATACAGGGCGTGGGCGTTCCCATAGGCAGGGGCAACCAAGGTCGCGTCCGGAAACGCCTCGAGAATGGCCATTGCATTGCCGGCGTGGGGGACGTCCGGGTGTGAGACGACGAGATAATCGAGCCCGTCGTCGAGTCTTTCGGTCAGCGTTTCGACGATGTCTGGTTTACAGGCGGGTGAAAGCGTGTCGAAGAGCAGACTTTCCTCGTCGTCGAGGAGATACGCATGTTGGGGCACATGAAGCGAGTCCGCCGGATCGTACCACGCCGGGTGCCGATCGTACTGGTCCTCGATGAAATGGCTGCGATCCGGCCCCGGTTCAGCGATCCAGTGAATCCCGGGGGCGATCTCGCGTGTCGGTGCGACCATGGCAGGAGACGGTCTCGGCGGCGGCATCAAGTTATCGACGCAACGATGGTGCATTGACACAACCAACCGGTATGTAACGGCCGCATACATTCGGGGGTCCCCATACCGAGCGAAGGCTAGCACGCGTTCCCGGTCCGGCCTGCGGAGTCGTCAGTCCTCGGGGGTGGAGGAACGCTCGGTCGATTCGGTGACGTCAGCGTCGGGGTCGGCGCTCCGTTCGAGGTCCTCGACGCTTTCTTGAATCTCATCGAGATCCTCATCGATGCCCATATCCTTTCGCAACTCCTCCGGCGTGCCTTTGATATCCTCGATCTCCTGTTCTACATGCTGTTTCGAACGCGCGACCTTGCCCACCGACGAACCGGCTTTGGCAGCCATGTCTGGAGCTTTCGCCCCGAACACGAGGACGAGTACCACCACGAAGAGGATCATCATCTCCACTGGACCGACGAAAGAAAGGAGGACCGGGAACGCTTCGATACCCACCATATGAACAATGAAAACGCCGAGATGCTTTTCGGTTACGGGTCGAATGCCAGGTGTTGATGTACGGAACGAACCGATCCCGCGATCGAACGGCGCCGCCGGTCGGACAACCAATGCAGACGGGATGGTCTAACGGATATTAGGGCCCATGAGGTAAAGATTCACTCGAGGAAGCGAGAACCGTCGGGTTGGGCGGCCAGCGTTCGCCGAAGGAAGTAATGACGGCACGGCCCACTCAGCTCACGGACCAACGGTGAATCAACATGGGATCAACGCCTGCAAACTCTTATAAACGTGTAGGAGTCACGTCATTCAAACTCCGCGAGTTGCACGGCGCGATCCTCCGCGGCCGACCGATCGGCCGCGAAGATGACCCGGTGAGATTCTAGCGCGGTGGTGAAGTCGGTTCGGTCCATCGTCTTGCCATCCTGTAGGGCTTCAACAAACGCCTGGAACTGGGGCAAGTATGGATGGTGTTCCACGTCACCGGAGTCGACGACCGGTACACCGAAGGAACTCCATTGGTCCCGGTCGAGCCCATCGAATGACTCACTATAGAATTGGTCGTCGAGAACCGTCCCATTACTACCGATGAGGTGCATCCGGAAGTAATACGGTTGTAGACAGTCGATGACCGATGCCACTTTGCCGACCCGTCCATCCGCAAATCGGAGCATGGTCGTGGATGTCGTATCGTACTCGTAGGGCTCGAACTGATCGTTTGCGGTTCGGGTACTATAACTCGTGACCTCCTCAACCGGTGCGTCCATGTACCACAACAACAGATCGAGGGCGTGACAACCGGCGGAGAGCAGGCTGCTTCCCCCACCTTCTTTTTTCACGTTCCAGTCGAACTGACCGTACCACGGGCCAACGCCGTGATAGTAGTCAATCTCGGCATAATGAAGGTTACCCAGTAGGTCTTCGTCGATTGCCGACCGGATCGTTTCTGACTGTTCGGCGAACCTGACTTCAAAACAAACACATACGTTTACCCCCGTCGCATCGACCGTATCCCGAAGCCGGGTTGCCTCTTCCCAGCTCAGCGCGATCGGTTTTTCGAGAATAATGTCCTTCCCGGCCTCCGCCGCAGCGATTGCCTGCTCGGCGTGCAGGTTGCTGGGCGAGCAGATGTCGATGATGTCGATCGACGGATCGGCTAGCATGTCTTCGTACGCGTCGTACGGTTCGATCTTGCGACCGAAGCGCGCTTCGAGTTCATCAGGGTCGAGATCACGCCGCGAACAGGCAGCCGTCACCTCCGCGCCATCGACATCTGCGAACGAATCAATGTGGGCACCCGCAGCCCATCCCATGCCGTGCACGCCAACGTGTAACGGATCTCCCATACGTTGGCGATTCCGCGAATTACTCAAATAAGTTTTCCCCGGGTGTGGTTAATCAAATGATAGCGTTCGGAAGCAGGTAGGCTGGTGAAAATCGGGGGCTGGTGTGTCGATTGGTGCCCATGTGACGAAGCTCGGTGCGTCGCGCTCCCGACAGCAATGGAGGTTCCCGAGCCACGTTGACGTACCAGTCACGGTGATGGGCGAACCGGTAGCCCCTTCAAGGACGGCTCGAGGGACTCGGGCAACTAGCCACCAGGTCCGGTCGCGATCCGGATCTGGCCGCTTCGGGCGTTCTCGGATCGAGGTGATGACGTGGATTTGGGATACCAGATCCGAATCAAGTAGCGACCGTTCTGCACGAGATGGACCGTACCCGGCCCTAATTGTCCCGAGACAGTTGATCTCGAGATTTAGATATTCATCGCCGTCCTCCGGCGTCGGATTAACAAACAACTCGACGCAGCTATCTTCCCAGACTGGGCCGTGCATCGTTGTCGTGAGCCCTATTTGGTACCGGTCGGCGACGTGAAACTGACAGTACAGCGCATCGGCATGCCACTGCAACCGCGCCGTCCCGGCAAGCGGTGCGATGACTGCTGCGTCCTCGTGGACGGCTGTTTCCCACGGACGGTGACGGATGGGAAATGGCGGGGCATCAAACCATGGTTCGCCGATCATTGGCGGCCGGCGGGTCTGGCGGTTGATTGAGGCGTCGGCCATACTCGGTGTTGGCGTGCTCGCCCCCATGCTTGAGGATATCGACCGAGCAATACCGGTCGGGCAGTGGAATTAAGTCGTGGCACGTTGGATTCACGCCGACGAATGGTCGAAATTCCCGATTCACTCCGATCTGTGTTTACCGCCTCGGTTGAGGCTGATGACGATCGGCATGTCATTTCGGTGCCGAAGAATGCAGTCGAACGCGAGAGTCTAGCTGTGGCGGAACCCTACCAATTCGCGATTTTTCCAACGACTGAAATGGCTGATGGCGATGAAGAGTCGTGGCGATATCCGAGCGAAGCACCGATGCGACAAGCGGCGCCGCCAGTCCAGGATGGTGAAATTCTCGACGTCACGATCGAAACCCTTGGAGATCAAGGAGATGGCATCGCCAAGGTCGATCGCGGATACGTGCTCATCGTCCCGGATGGGAAACCGGGGGAAAAGCTGCGTGTCGAGGTAGAAGATGTAAAGCAAAACGTGGCATTCGCCAACATTGTCGAACGTGATCTCGTTTCTAATGCGTGACGTGACTGTTCAGATTTCGCGATGGTCACGGTAAAACACGCTGTTACTTAATTGCTTTCCGCCCCTGTTGTCAATGATGACGGATTGGAGGAACCGTCCTGACCCTCGCGGTATCACTCCGTACGGAAACATCCCCGAAGATGGGGAGTCGTGGTGATCCACGGATGAATCGATCCTCTGGAGGCGTCCGACAGGGAAGAGGTCGGCATGGACGCCGATTGGTGTTTTCCGTCGCCGTCGTCCTCATTTGCCTCGGGCTCGTGTTCGTTGGTGGTGGCCTGTCGGCGACAGTCGAAGCCGCGATATCGGATGGGGCAAGCGTCCAATTGAGCAGTCACGCAGACGCCTCGACCATGGACCGGCTGCTGAACGGCGAGTACACATCGCCCGAATCGCAACTCTCCACTGGCGATGAGAGCTTCTCGACCGTGGGAGTGGGAGCACACGACGCTCTGCTTCTCGTGTCTGCGTTCTCGAAACTGAACGATGAAGGTGCATTAGAACACGAACTCCGAGCAGAGATCAACGGTATCGTTGCTTCATTTCCCGGCCTTTACCTGGCCCAGCTGGTGAAACGGACGAACCGGAACGAGTCAACAGTTCGCTATCACACCAGAATTCTGGAACGCGAGAACGAACTCGAGACGGCGACGATTTGGGGAAACAATCGGTTATATCCGGCTGAAACCAGGAAAGAGGCCTTCCCGTATTACGCCGCTATTCGGGAACCAGCCAGTGCACGTGTATTTGAGACGATCTGGCGGCACGAACCCGTTGCAGCCGGTGAAATCGCCAAACTCATCGGACGATCACCGAGCACCGTTTCGCACCATCTGGCTCGCTTCGAAGATGAAGAGCTGATTACGCGCGACCGCGATGGTCAATCGGTAAAGATCTCCTTGACCGAACTTGCACGCAGGATGGCCACAGAAGACTGTCCCGTCCCGCCAGAATCGTAATCGAGAAAATCAATTCATCAGGCGCCATCGGATACTGTCTTGCGTTTCGATGGATTCGTCAGAATCTACTTTCTATCGACCGTCCATGGTTACTCTGGGTGGGCGGTACCGGTGAGACGGGCCCTCCAGCAACACAATCCGTCTCGACATTGCCGCCACAAGACCCGAATACCATGACTGATGCAGACCAACGTTCGCGAACGGGTGTATCGAATCGACGAAAATTCCTTGGCATCGTCGGCATTGCCGGCGCCATGACGATTGCCGGATGTCTTGACGACGACGAACCCGATGATGCCGATGGTGTCGATGATGCTGACGATCCGACGATCCCAGACGACACGGATGATGACATGGTCGACGACGACACCGATGACGATCTCGTCGATGATGACGATACGGATGACGATCTCGTCGATGATGACGATACCGACGACGATCTCGTCGATGATGACGATACGGATGACGACCTCGTCGATGATGACGATACGGATGACGACCTCGTCGATGACGACGACACCGATGACGATCTAGATGATGACGATACCGACGATGACATGGTCGATGACGACGAGGAAGAAGACACCTATACATTAAGCATCGGGGTCGAAAACGAAGACGGTGATCCCGTCGAGGGCGCTACAGTCTGGATCGAGGACGACCTTGGTACCGTCGGTGGTGTGTTCGAAGACGAAGATGAAGGTGAAACCGACGCGGATGGTATCGCCTATGCGGAACTGATGGACGGAGAGTACACAGTCTACGCTGAGCACGACGATTACGGTGAGGGCTACGAAGAGGTCGAGATTGCTGGTGAAGACGAGGAGGTCGTCATCACTCTAGAAGAGGGTGATGACGACGATCTATAGCCGGTAACTATTCTGTAGCCGATATCGCCTCGGAAAAATAGGATCTACCGACGGCAGAGGCCCAGTCTCCGTCGGTTGATCACACCGCGTCAGTTCAATTCCGGAGAACTGGGTTTGTAATAGATGCGATTGTTCGCATTAGGGATGACCGAACGGTACACACGGCGATAGAACGTCGGTGACGGCCGGTTTCGGTAGCATGCTGTTACTTTGAAGTTATGTTAAGGAGAGAGTACTGAATGAGGTCGCGGGTGCGGTAACCGTTATGGAATTTTCGCATGTCCGCATCGATGATCGACCACCATGTGGGCGGCTCGGCTTCTGTGAACCCGCAGATCTCACTGGTAACGGGTCGCCGGACGTAATCGTCGGTGGGATGGGACGGATAGGCGAGGTCAACCTTTTGGGCAAACGGATCAAACTCCGGCAACTGCCGGTTTCGGGTTGGATGATCAAACACCGAGAATCGAATGTGTTCTGGTATGAAAATCCCGGCTGGGAACGTCATGAGGTTGCTCGTTCCCCGGACCTGTCTGTGGGCGGGTCGGTCGGTGACATCGACGGGGACGGTGAGCCTGAGCTAGTCGTCGGACAGAATGATGGAAGCGAGCTCTACTGGTTCGATCCACCTCCAGATCCACGTCGATCGTGGGAACGGTACCTGATCACGGATGACTTCCAGAAGTATCACGATACGGCTATCGCTGATGTTAATGGCGACGGAGAGGATGAAGTGCTAATCCTCTCCCAACGAAGCGAGGTCATATGTTACTACGATATCCCGGCGGATCCAACAATGAGTCCTTGGCCGACATCACATCGACACGTCATCGATCGCGGGCTCAACGTCGAAGGAACGGCCGTCGCAGATGTTGATGGTGATGGCATTCCAGAAGTCATCGCTGGGCCCCATGTGTTTAAGCAAGATGGGAAGGATAAGTGGGAACGACGAACGATCGATCCGGAGTGGCGGTGGACTCGTATCGCCGTCGCACCAGTGAACGGAGGGGCTCAACCGGATATCGTGATGACGGAAGGTGATCTCCCGTATCAGGAAGATCGACTGGGCCGGCTCGGCGTCGTCGATCCCGAAACGCTGGCGGTCACGGTACTCGACGATGACCTGTTCTGTCCACACACCCTCCAAGTGGGAGATATTACGGGGACCGGGACTCTCGATATTCTCGTCGGCGAAATGGGGCTCGGCAAACATGCGGAACCGCGACTCCTCTGCTATGAAAACGACGGCAAAAAATCGTTTGAGCGAATAGAACTTGACCGTGGGATTCCAACGCACGAAGCTAAACTACTCGATCTCACCGGTACCGGGGAACTCGATATTGTCAGTAAATCCTACGGACCCGACTGCCACGTTGATCTCTGGCTCCGGACCTAATTAATGTCGGCTGTGGAGCATCATGAGTGCGCGATCAGTCCATCGATGATAATTCTGCCGGTGGGACCGAAACCGGAAGCCCCGAGCGCAGTTCGCTGAGCTCTGTGAGGGCAACGGATGGGTCCGGGGGATCGTCGTGTTCGAACACACACCAATCGAGGTCACGACTAGCTATCGCCTCGAGGGCCTGGCGAACGTCTAAAACCCCTTGTCCGGGAGTCACAGGACTATAATCCGGAGGAAACCGGCGACTGCGACGCACATCGGATAGGTGTACCGCGTCGGTGCGATCGGCGAATGTATCCAAGACGACATCGATCGGAAACCCTGCCGTTACCACTGCCTTGAGGTCGATCTCAAGTGAGATTTGGGCCTGTGCAGTGACATCAAGGAGGTGGCCAATCGGCGTTCGATCCTCCAACACTCGATCATTTCGACGTCGGCCGATGGCAGCAGCCCATCCAAGATGATTATAGCCACCTCTGGGTAGGCCATCTATCTGGAGCAGGACAGACCGTGGATCACGACCGTAGATAGGAAGGAATTGCTCTCGCGTCGTGTGGATCCCGAGCCGGCATCCCCGGTCGCGAAGTCGATCCGCTGTTTCACACAGCTCCACAGCGAGGTCGTCAGCGTGCCGAGGCGTGCGAAACCGCTCGCTTCCGATATGGGGCACGACAAAGCGAGTGCAACCGATCCGATCGAAACGATCGACGATTGCCTCAAGGTCGCGGTCAAGCCGGTCGAGATCGACGTGGGCTCCCATCGGTACGATGCCGGTCGCGTCAATCGCGTCGCGAATGTCGGTCACCGAGGCGGTTGTAATGCGATTGGCAAATTCGATTCCGTCGAAATCGTTGTCAGCCACACTCCGAATGATCTCGGATAATGAGTCGGTACTGCGGCGGAGCGTGTATAACTGGATGGCAGTGGATGTCATTCTTGGGTACGGCCGATCCTACGTATTCTTCAGTGAGATTGTTCAATAGTTACGAATCCGGTAATGGACCAGCGGCGAATCCATCCACTACTTTGGTCGGACTAGCGTCGGCCACCTCGCGGACAAATTCCGGCGTTATCAGCGCCGTTACAAAGCCAGTGCTCCAGTGGTTCTCATTATGAACTATCGTCATTGCAGGAGGATTGCTCGATGAGGGTCGACCCACCAGCTGCCACTGATCAGTTGCACCATCCCAATGGTATCCAAGCGGACGTTTTCGCCGTCGAGAAAGGGCACATGTTGACGCGCGGGGAGTACTCGGCACAGGAATCGTTAAATGAAGCAACGGAATGTCCGGCATGCACCGGGACCAATAAAGTCAGCACGAAACGTTCACCTGGAAAGGTATTTCCACGCGACTCGGATGATGAATCGTCCGGGTAAGTTCACCGATTCGGTTCTTTCTGGGCGAGGGGTTTATTTCCCAGGAGAACGAACGTACAAACGGGACCTCGGTGGTACCGTCGACATTCCAGTTTGCGTGCCAGCAACGGCGTGTCGGGGACGCCGGGTCCCGGTTTTATTCGCGATTAGGGCATTTCAATGAGCGATGAGCGGCTCTCGGTCTTCATGGCTCCCGATTACTCGGATTCGAACCCTTACCAGACAGCACTGATCGAGGCCATCGAGACACACGAGGTCGATATCACCCCCATCGAAGTAGAGGGGCTGGCTCCACTGCTGAGCGCCTGGCGTCGGAACGGTCAACCCGACGTCGTTCATCTTCATTGGCTCCATAAGTTCATCATCCCATCGGGACAGAGCACGCTGCTCAGTCTGGTGCTTTCGGTGCGGCTTCTGTTTGTGATATTAGTGTTGCGAGTCCGCGGGATCGCGATTATCTGGACGGTTCACAATGTGCTTGACCACGAGCGCACTGCCCCGCGAATCGAAACGCTCACTCGACATACCGTTGCCAGGCTTGCAGACCGGATTATCGTCCACTGCGATCAAGCAAAGTCCATCATTACCGATGCATACCGGTTGCCACCAACAGTAGCCGAACAGATCATCGTTATCCCACACGGCAATTTCGAGGGGCACTACGGAACACCGAATCGAGTCGAGCACCAAACCGACCTCGTCTTCCTCTATTTCGGGATGATTCGACCCTACAAGAACGTCCCTACATTAATTGAAACGTTCAGGGAACTAGAGGCACAGGATGTCCATCTCGATGTCGTGGGCAGTCCGTGGAGTGAGGAGCTTGCAGCCGAGATTCGAGCGGCCGCCGGAGATGACGACCGGATAACCCTCGAATTGTCCTTTGTGCCGGATGAGGACGTTGCCGATTACTTCGAGCGGGCAGATGCAGTCGTTTTGCCTTTCGATCGGGTGCTAACCTCCGGTAGCGCCATTCTCGCCATGACGTTCGGCCGTCCGGTGGTCGCCCCGGCCTACGGCTGCTTGCCAGAGTTACTCGGAGAGTTCGGCGGCATTCTTTACGACGAGACGACCGATAGAGCCCTCTACCGAGCACTCGAGAAAGCGAGTGGAGACCCCGAATTACTCGCACGGATGGGAGCACGGAACCGTCGCGTTGCAACACACCTCGATTGGGCATCGATCGGCGAGCGGACGGTCAAGGCCTATCGATCTGCCCACATTTAACCGAGCTATTACGAACTGTGCGATCCGCTGATAACCGGCAATGACCTTTGAGGTGGCCATCATCGGAACGGGCCCCGATCCGACTGATCGAAATCGCGACGGGTTTGCAATGGCGTATCGACACGCGGCGGCGTATCTCAACCGGGACGATTGCGAACTAGTCGGTTGTGCTGACATCGTCCCGGAGCATGCCGCCGCGTTCGCCGATCACGTTGGCCTCCCGTCGACGGCGGTATTCACAGATCACCAGGAGTTGTGTGCTCGGACGAGTCCTGACATTGTGAGCATTTGCGTGCCCCCAAAGGCACATGCCGAACTAGTGATCGACGTGGCGCGCGAAGATAGTGTTTCAGCGATCCACTGTGAAAAACCGATGGCCACGCGGTGGGCCGACTGTCGCAAAATGGTTGAAACCGCGGCTGAGGAAAACGTACAACTCACCATCGACCATCAGCGACGATTTGCAACCCCAGTACGTCATGCGAAACAGCTACTCGATGACGGCCGGATCGGAGAACTCCGTCGGCTCGAATGGTCAGAACTCAACCTCTTTGACGCAGGATCGCATCTGTTCGACCTCTGTGACCTTTTCACCGACGGGGAATCAGGGTCGTGGGCACTTGCGGGAGTAGACACGAGTGAGGAACGACATTGGTTCGGGACACGCAATTCCGCCCGTGCAATCGCTACCTGGGAGTACGAAAACGGAGTCCAGGGACTGGCTTCGACCGCAGACGGTGGAGAGACCGTGGTCGATGCGTACCTCCGCATCGTTGGAACAGAAGGGGAGATCGAAATCGAACCGGCCGATGGACCGCCACTCAGAATGCGTACGGATGCGTCGTGGGAAGAGATCGACACGGGAGGAGAGGGCCTCTATGGCGGCGGGGGATCCCGATGGCAGGGGGCAATGACGAAAGTCGCGTCGCTCGCTGGTCTCCGTGAGAATCTGGGTCCAGAGCGCCCAAACTACGGACGGGCGATCGATCATGTGGTGGATTCATTGGCATCTGGAGAGGAACCAGATATCTCGGCAGAAACAGTGCTGCGTGGGACGGAGCTGATCTTCGCTTGTTGGGAATCCGCCAGACGATGTGTCCGCATTGACTTGCCGATCGAAATCGAAGGAAATCCGCTTGCCGAGATCACCGAGACACCACCCCAGGAACGGGCCCGCCTCCGATAATGCGCGCTGTCGAGGGAACGGCATCGATTGTGCTCAGAATGAGGATCTCTACAGCAGCCTAGAGAACTCCACTTCAATAGGATTAAGATAGCAGACTGTGAATTTTGGACGAGATTGGTTAGTATCACTATTCTCAATGACAGGCTGTGGGCCGGTACTAGGCCACCGTGGCCTGTTCGTAATATCGTTTGTTCGGTACGTACACGTCTCCGCAGACCCCATAGCCGTCAATGGGGTAATTTCAACGGCCTTTACAGTCTGCCTAACGGCTGCCAACCGTCATACAGGCAGCGGACAGTGGGTTCGGAGATAGTCAACGGTAATAATGAGGTATGAAGGCCCGTAATTCAGGAATTCAACAAACCGAATGAATTTGACCAGAGCTAAACCCAGTATGTTATTATTACCTTTGTACTTCCCACGAACCAAGGTGTAGTATGGCGGCCAGCCAAACGCACCAATCGGACGGGATCGATATCGACGCTTCGCTCTTTGACGATGTCGACCTATCCGAACTTGACGGGATTGGGGAAGCACCTCGGAGTAACGGGTCAGAACTATCGACTGACGAAACGTTCGAATTACTGAAAAACGCCCGGCGGCGGGCAGTCCTTCAGTACCTCCTCCAAAACGGTGGTAACGCAAAATTATCAGAACTAGCAGAGCACATCGCGGCCGCGGAGAACGGTATCTCGGTCCACGAACTGTCCTCGGACCAGCGAAAACGGGTGTATATTGGTCTGTACCAGTGTCACCTTCCGAAAATGGATAACTTAGGAGTCATCGAATACGAAAAGAACCGCGGAACCGTAGAGCTTCAGGAGTCAGTCGGTCAATTACTTCCGTATCTCCAGACCGGCACGAGAGAACGCAGTAACGTCCCGCCAACATACGTACTCGGTATCGCATCCGGGATCGCCGGGGTGGTGTTAGTGGGGACGCTCGGACTCGGTCCCTTTGCCCTCGTCCCCGTAGTGGCCTGGACGATCCTGGCCATTGCTGGACTGTTGGGGATTGCGTTGCTCCACGTACGCGGCGACTGAGAATCAACATCCTAGCCGGTAAGGAATGTCCGGGATCGAATTAACAGATTGCTAGCGGCCCTTCGTGCCCCCGGATGGTCGTGAATGCCGCATACCCCATATTCGTACGGTTGTTTTCCCACAGACACGGCTAGTAATTCACCGTAGAACAGATGTTCGACGATGGAAAGTCTCCGCTCTAGACAAGTTAGCCGTGAATCCCTACTACAGATCGATCGCAACTAAGCGTTCTACAGTCGTGCGTCCCCCCACGTGCTAAATACCGTTCTAGTCAATAACAAACCGGGTAACAGATAGATCCAACAAAATGGACGTGGTTGGTACCTGTAGTACACCAGATGGAAACGAACCGATTTGAATGCTCTTCAGATGACCGATCGGTGCATCTGCGGGGCAGTTAACTGGCCCTGAAACACTTGCAAACCGGGCTAAAACGTCGCTGACCCAGGGAAAATAGCGACGAGAGTGGGACAGTGTCGTCAGCAACCAGTCCGACGTCAACGTGGATAGGACCGGGGGCAGGGCAATGACGCACGACGCTAAATCTCGTGTATTGCTTGCTATTGCTTGACGACGAAACAACCGAAGAGGCCATCGTAAACTACCCCGCCCTACTCGCTCCCTTCGGACTTGCGGCGGTCGGTCACTCCTTGAGGGCGGGGCTTTCCCGCACCGACATTGTGCCCCGCGACCCCATGCATGGACGCGGCCCGGCTTCCTCTTCCCGTCCACGGATGGGCAGCGGGTCGGAGTTGGTGCTGCGACCCGCCTACCGGACCCGTTCGGTGGATTGTCCCGCCGGTTTAATCCCGGTGTACTCACACGCTACCCGCAACGGAGGGGCGGGAGTCGAACCCGCTCGTGGTCGTCGTTCCCGAGTAGAGGGTGCGATACGCTCGCACCACGGGAGCCAGTTTACTCGTGGCTCCGACCGACCACGGCTTGGCGAGGACGGCAGTCCATCAGATAACGGGTGGAAAGCGCCTAATCCTTGCGGTCTCGCCCAGCTTCGCACCGCGCTCCTCCCCTCCCTACTCGCGCCTTCGGCGCTCGTTGAGGAAGGGAGCTCCGCGCTATCCGCTAAAGCTGAAACCATCCACAATTGAACCCGATGACATCGCTGTGATCGAATTCGAAAGGTAGTTGTTTGTGTTCGATTTGGCTGTCGTGGCTGTATAGCCCTGACCGTGAGCCTTGAGCTTCGTCGGGTCGAAACACTCGATGGTAATCTCTCGCGGCATGGAACACGACACAGGACGAGGCAGTGTTTATCGAGGATATGCACGCCGGTGGATTAGTACGGTTGCCGAGGAATGGGGAACATCACACTCCCGTCGTCGGCCAAAAGTGAATACACGTTCATCCACCCTGGAACCAATATCGTCGTTCACGTGACGACGGTTCCGTCAGCGGAACGATGAAATGATGGACAACGGGAGACATCGAGAGGGAGAACCTGCGCTGTATGCACAAACACGGCCGCCCGGCGGATACAGTTGTACCGGATCGTGATCGAGACGCGGCCTCGAAATGCAGCCGCGACGGTAGGATGAAAGAAGAGAATACGATTCCGCTAGAGAACGAGGACGGGGAGAAGCTGAATCGACGCCTGCGGAGACGGTTCCCGGTGCGGACACCGGACGCGATGTCGTAGAACCGGTTCGCCGCGGACCACTGCGGCCATGGTAATTCACTCTGCTACGATCTGGTCGAGGAAACCATGGTTCTGCCGTTGCTGGTTCCACTCAATCGAGTACCAAATACTCAGCAGTACAAGAATGATGGATAGGCCTGCGGTTACAAGTGGGACGCTGAGGAAAGCATCGGCGTTCCCAATTTCCAGCCAGGTGACAATAGCGATGAACATGCCAAGGGCAGCGACGCCCAGATAGTAGAGCGGCCACGGATGGGTCGTCTCATACGAATGGGGGAGGACGCGGGCTATTGCGCGGACGTCGTCGGTGAGTTCCACCTCCTGTTCGTCTTTATCGTATCGCACGAACCCAACATCCTCAAGTTTCGGAATGTGGGTCTGGTAAAAGGCGATATAAATGCGTTTGATTTGGTCCTCGTCGAGGGGTTCGCCAAATTCCTCTCTGGCTGTCTCCTCGGCGAGGTCACGCAAGTTTGCGACGCCCCCGTAGTTGTGGAGAAAGTACAGGAGATGACGTCGTCGCGAGCTACTCAACACTTCAAAGATGTCGTCTTGTGAGATCTGATCGGCAGTGCCCATTATCGTGTATTCCCCGGGGTGTCCGTCGCTTGACGTTCTACCACGTTTGTTCTCTGCTAGGCATGTTTGTTAATCCCCTATTTAACATTGAGTCAAGCAGCGCCGCCAACTCACCGCGAAAGGCGCACTTTGCTGCCAAACCGATACCTTGTGCGACGACTCATATAATCTATGACATAACGGCCTGCTCAGTAGAAGAATCAGGACCATATCGGAAGTTTCCACTTCATAACAAACTACGTGGCTGGCAGTCGTTTACATCAAGATGCCGGAAGGTCTGTTCGAACTCACGAGTTTCCAGCGCGACCTCCTTTACGTCACTGCCGGCCGGGATCGGCCGTCCGGGCAACAAATAAAGGAGGAAATCGAGCGCGAGTACAGCGAGATAACCCATGGTCGGTTGTATCCGAACTTGGACACCCTGGCGGAAAAAGGGTATGTCGAAAAAGGTCAGATCAATCGAAGGACCAACTACTACGACGCCACCGACCAGGGGTACGATGCCATAGCGAACCGTCGACGGTGGGAAAATCAGTACGTCGAGCTTGACTGACCGCGTCCTACCATTGGGGCTCGTCTAAACCGAGTCCCCTCCGATCGAACAGGCCACGAGCTACCGCTCCATAGACCACTGTCTCCATCGCA
>SKNY01000093.1 GCA_007123105.1 Salinarchaeum sp.
ACTGCCTGATGTCGAAGTTCTCGTTGCCGCGAGGTTCCTCGTATTCGACGCTGACGCTCTCGACGTCGGCCCGGTCGCTGCCCGTCTCACACCATTCGATCATGGCGTCGACGGCTTCTGGCTCCCCCTCGAATACTGCCTCGACTCGTCCGTCCGAGAGATTTTTGACCCAGCCATCGACGTTATGGGCCCGCGCGGTATCGCGTGTGCTCGCCCGGAAATAGACGCCCTGTACACGACCGGTCACGAAGGCGTGTGCGCGTTTTCGATCCTCCATGTCACATCCAGGTTCGTCGCCGGCATAAGTGCGGTCTGGTCGGGTTCGTTCGAACCACGCGGATATAACACGAACGTGGCGGGATGGAGACCGTCTCGGTTGCGCAATCAGCGGCAGAAACCGGTGGTTCTGGTTCGTCATGATGTAGGCAGCTCCGTCCGGAACGGGATCCCTCTCGCGATTACTGTCGATGGAAAATGCGTGCCAGCGGTCGGGGAGTACGCCACCGATCTGACGGTACGCCCGGTTCGTGGATCAGCGGAGTAAGGCGGCGGTGGATGCCTTATAGGGTGCCATCGTCGTCGTCGTTGTCATTGGCATCGTCGACATCGTCGTCATTGTCATCGTCATCGAAGAACCCATCGTCATCATCGGTGTCATCGACATCGTCGTCGACTCCGTCATCGGTATCATCGTCGACGAGATCGTCATCGGTATCGTCGTCGACGAGGTCGTCATCCTCGTCGGGTTCTACCAAGCCGATTTTGACGAGTACCGCCTCTTCCTGTCCGATTTCGGCGTTTGCGGCAGCATCGTTCTCGTCATCTACCGCATTGTCGTCCTCGTCGTCGAGGCCGTCATCTTCATCATCTACCGCATTGTCGTTCTCGTCGTCGAGGCCGTCGTCCTCGTCATCGACATCGTTCCCTTCGATAGGATCGTCAGGACCGTGCAGGAGCTCCTCGATCTCACCGAAGTGGATCATGTCGTCCCGCTCGACCTCCACGTCACCCGGTACGAAGACCACTGCCACGTGGGATGCAGAGAAGCCCATGTCGACGAGATGAGCGGTGTAGTCCTCATGCTCATCATCGTAATCGTTCTCTTCGTCATCCGTCATCGCGTCGTCCGCATCATCGTCCGCTAACGCGTCATCGGTGTCATCGTCGTTTTCGTCATCTGCTAACGCGTCATCGGTGTCATCGTCGTTTTCGTCGTCGAGGGTATCGTCTTCATCATCGATACCGTCATCGACGTCGTCATCTACGTCCTCTTCCCAGGGCAACCAATCGATCTCGTCGGAGATGATCGTCCCCTCGGTGTGCTCTACTGCATCCGGATACAGCATGAGGACGTAATCGCCCTCAACTGCAGTCTCGTCCTCCGGACTATCTTGCCCTGCGCTCAGGCACCCAGCGGAGGCTCCCAGTGCGAGGGCACCGGTCGCCAGTGCGCCTTTCTGCATGAACGATCGCCGGTTCGTATCGAGCGTGTCGAATAGCGAGTTCTCTTGTTTTGTCATAATTGAGGGTGTCGAGATTCTACTGACACCTGCCAGGTGACGGTGGGGAATTGCACTTCGACGGCCAATCGTGTACTCCCCGCCACCCGAAATATCCAACGTGTGCGAGCCTCTTGAGGCCTGTGACGGATCTGTGCAACTACTAAGCATGCGAGACGATCGGGTGCTACAAACGTAATGGACGGTTATACATACCAGAAAATAGAGATGTACTTCACACACTCATATCTATCGGTAAATCATTTTCAACACCCCTTGGTAGTCGGTGTGCTACTCGACCGCTGCAGCCAACTGAGGCGATAGTGTCAAGCAGGGGATTCGGAGTGCAACCAAGGGTTACTCACGGCCAGTTCCGAACGCGTACCTATGGAGCTTTCCTGTGCTATCCTGTCGTCCGTGAACGGGAGCTAACGAACGATTCGTCGGTACGCTGCTCGCCAAGCATGAGGAGCGTTGGATCATGTCGGAACGGGTGATCTCGGGCACCGTGACAATCGCTGTGCATCCGCGCTAGCGGATGGATTCCGGCGAAGAGGCTAGTCTATACATTGGTACCGAATGTCGTATTCTAAATTCGGTCCTTCCTGCCGGATCGTTCCAGTGCCCGTAATGGCAATGGTGTTCTCGGCCTGGTTGATGACGCGAACACGTGCTTCCGTAATCGGGAACCCAGCTTCCGGGATGTGACCTTTGCCCGACATCCCCAGCTGAATGGTTCCCTCGCCACAGTTCTCAAGCTCGCCACTGAAGGTGATCCGTCCCCGAAACACGACGCGATCGTGCTTATCCACTTTCCCGCTCGTTTCTTGGACGAAGGTTCCATCGAGGGCTCCATCGACTGTACCCTGGAGCGTGCGATCCTCGAACCGGTTTCCGCCCACATCTCGCACGGGCCGTATGTCGATCCCGGTAATCACACCGGTCCCCGATCCCGTTTCTAGGGGTCCGCGGGCGCTCACGATTGCTGGACTACTTACCCCGACGAGTGCCGTTGCGCCAACCCCCGGAGCATGGTCCGCCGCGTGCTGTTGCTGTTCATGATCGGCACCATTGGTAGGAGAGAACTAGGGATAGGTATAGCGGACCTACCTACGGGAGCTGCGGAGTCCTTGAATCGGCGTCGAACGCTCTGCCGTGCGACGGTTAGGTTCGGCAATTCGAGCTCGGCGACCACCGTCGGCTTTTTGCCCACCAGCCCCGGCAGTCGAGACATGTCTCCCCAGGATCGACGGATCGGTGTCGACGTCGGGGGGACCTTCACTGACGTTGTCACCGTTCGTGACGGGCTGGTGGCAGTGACGAAGGTTCCCTCGACGCCCGGTGATCCGGCCACCGCGGTCCATGATGGCGTCGCAACTGCGGTCGATCCGGACGCTCCTATTGTCCCGCTCGCCCACGGCACCACCGTTGCAACGAACGCGCTGCTCGAAGGCACTTGGGCGGAGGCAGCCCTCGTTACGACCGACGGGTTCCGAGACGTCCTCGAGATCGGACGACAGCATCGACCTGAACTCTATAATCTCGCCCAGGAACGTCCGGCGCCAATCGTACCCCGTTCCCGACGACTGACCGTAGCCGAACGGTTGGACGAGCGCGGAGACCCCCTCGAACCACTCACTGATGACGAGATTGCCACTGTCGCCACACGCATTCGAGAGATCGATCCCGAAGCCGTCGCCGTGTCGCTCCTGTTTTCGTTCGAAGACGACGAGCACGAACGCCGGCTGGTGGCGGGGCTACGAGACCACGGCGTTAGTGTCCCTATCTCCAGGTCGAGCACCATACATCCGGAAATTCGCGAATACGAACGAAGCGTGACCACAGCGGTCAACGCCGCGCTCCAGCCGGTCGTGTCGACGTATCTCGACCGCTTGACCGACCGGCTGGCTGATCACGTCTCCGGCATCACAATGATGCAGTCGAACGGTGGTATCGCAAGCGCCGCATATCTCGCCGGACGACCGGTCCACGCCATTCTCTCCGGTCCCGCTGCGGGGGTCGAAGGCGCCCTCTACACGGCACGGTCGCTCGGTATTTCGGACGTCATCACCATGGACATGGGCGGAACAAGTTGCGACGTTGCACTCGCTGCCGATGGTGAGGCGACGATCTCCACCGAGGTCCAAGTGGGGCCCTATCCGGTCGCCGTCCCCATGATCGATGTCCACACGATTGGCGCGGGCGGCGGTTCGATCGCCTGGCTCGACGCCGGCGACGCGTTGCGGGTCGGGCCACGGTCGGCCGGAGCCGAACCGGGGCCGATCTGTTATGGGCGTGGCGGCACCGACCCAACCGTCACCGACGCCCAGGCGGTGCTCGGACGGCTCGATCCAACACGCATCGCCACAGGTGATGCCGTGACCGGTGAGTCACTTGCGAACGCTGTCGCGGAACCGTTGTCAGCTGTGGACGATGATCCAGACACCGTTGCCCGAGGGATTCTCACCGTCGCAGATGCCGCGATGGCACGGGCGATCCGCGTGGTCAGTGTCGAGCGGGGCCACGATCCCCGCGGTTTCGCCCTGGTCGCCTTCGGTGGTGCCGGACCGCTCCACGCGCCGTCGATCGCTCGTACCGTCGGCATTCCGCGGGTCGTGATCCCACCCTATGCCGGCGTCCTCTCCGCACTCGGACTCCTGGTGGCCGATCGGGTCCTCGATCGGTCGACCTCGCACGTGCGTCCGCTTGCCGACGTCGATCCCGAGGCCGTCGAGGATCGGTGTCGGGCATTCGAAGTGGAGACCAGGAAGATTCTCACTGCTGAAGGTGTTTCCGCTGACCGGATCAGTACCAGTCGGACGCTCGATCTTCGGTATCTCGGTCAAGCGTACGAAGTCCAGGTACCCGCACCATCACCCATCGATGCACCGGCGGTGACCGCATGTGCAGATCGGTTCCATGATGCCCACGAACAGCAGTACGGCCACGCCACACGGACCGAATCGATTGAACTCGTCACGATCCGGGTGCGCACTGTCGCTACGGTCGATCCGCCATCGCTCGTCCATACTGGTGGGACCGACCATGTCGATGATGCCGTCCGAACGACCCGGTCGGTCGTGTTCGATGAACGCCATCCGACACCGGTGTACGAGCGCGAACAACTGCCGGTCGACGGATGTCTCGATGGACCTGCCATCGTCGAGGGCCTGGGAAGTACAACGGTGATCCCGCCGGGACAACGCGGGATCGTCCACGATACAGGCGCATTGGTCGTGGAGGTCGAGCCATGACGGTCGATCCGATCACTCTCGAGGTGGTTCGCAACGGCTGTGCCGCCGTCGCCGAGGAGATGAACGCGACACTCGTGCGGACGGCATACTCGCCGAACGTCATGGAGCGTCGGGACTGCTCGTGTGCCCTCTTCGACGCCGAAGGCGAGATGATCAATCAGGCCGAGACCCTGCCTGTCCATCTCGGTGCGATGCCGTTCTCTGTTGCCGCGGCACTCGAGCGCTTCCCACCAGAGAAGCTCGCCCCCGGCGATGGCATCATGCTGAACGATCCGTTCGCGGGCGGGGCCCATTTACCGGATCTCACGCTCGTGACGCCAGTGTTTGACGCGGACGGTGAACTGCTCGGGATCTGTGCGAATCGCGCCCATCATGCCGATGTCGGCGGTGCAACGGCGGGGAGTGTCGGTGCAACCGCGACAGAGATCTATCAGGAGGGGATTCGGCTGCCCCCGGTCAAGCTCGTCGCAAACGACACGCTGGATCCGGACCTACTCGGCGTGGTGCTTGCGAACGTCCGTACGCCCGACGAGCGTCGCGGCGATCTTCGCGCCCAACAGGCCGCAAATGCCACGGGTCGCCGCCGATTTCGGGAGCTGACCGACCGGGTCGGCGTCGACACGGCCCGGGCGGCATTCGACGCAATCATGGACTACTCCGAGCGGCGCATGCGATCTGCGATCGCAGACTTTCCCGACGGCACGTATACCTTCACCGATCACATCGACGATGACGGCCGCGGGAACGAGGATTTGCCGATCGCTGTTGCCGTCGAAATCATCGACGACCGGGTGATCGTCGATTTCGAGGGCTCTGCCCCGCAGACGGGCGGGCCGTTGAACGCCGTCTTTGCCGTGACTGCGTCGGCTACGTATTATGCCATCCGTTGTTTGACCGATCCGGACATCCCACCGAACGCGGGGTGTTACCGGCCAATCGAGATCGAAACGCCATCGGCGAGTATCGTCGACGCGAAGCCCCCAGCTGCCGTAGTCGGCGGCAATCTCGAGGTCTCCCAGCGGATTACTGATGCTATTCTCGGGGCGATCGGCGACGTACTGCCGGAACGCTCGATCGCCGCCTGTCAGGGTACGATGAACAACCTCACTTTCGGCGGCACCGATCCACGGACCGACCGGCCGTACGCGTTTTACGAGACGGAAGCCGGTGGCTTTGGCGGTCGGGCTACTGGCGACGGGTTGGACGGTGTGCACGTTCACATGACGAACACGATGAACACACCCGTCGAGATCCTCGAAACCGCCTACCCGCTCCGAGTCGAACAGTACGGTTTTCGCCCCGATAGCGGTGGTCCCGGTCGTCACCGGGGCGGGCTCGGCATTCGACGTGATCTCACGATTCGTGATCACGACGCGACCGTGAGCTTGCTGGGCGAACGGCGGCGGACGCCACCCTACGGCATTGCCGGCGGTGAATCCGGTTCGACGGGGGAGGACTATCTCATCAGCGATGGCAATTTGGAGGCAGTCTCCCCGAAGTCAACCCACGTCCTCTCGGCTGGAACCACCGTCTCCATTCGGACGCCCGGCGGCGGCGGGTACGGCGATCCATTGGAACGGGAACTCGCTGCGATCAGGCAGGATCTCGAGCTTGAGAAAGTGTCGATCGAACATGCCCGTCGGGCGTACGGGTACGACGTCGATTGATTACCCACTTGCTGGCGAGGAGCGGTCAAGCTGGGTGTAATCAACCTCTTACCCGAGGAGATACCGAAGCCAGGGGTTTGACTGGACGACTTCCGTCGACTCAAGCCATGCATCGACGCCCAGAATGCGGCCGGCTCCCCAGGCACCGAGGCCGAACAGGACCAGTGCGTAGACGAACGAACTATCGATCACGTATCCGTGTGCGACGGGTAATCCCGCCGCCAGGCCGCCTTGCCAGGCGGCAGCCCAGAACAATAGCATTTGCAGGGCCCCGGCAAAGCACGCCAGCCGAACGAACACACCGAGTAACAGGGCCAGACCAACCGCAAGTTGTCCCCACATCACCATGGGTTCGATGAGCCACGTGTGATCGGCGAAGAATAACCACATCGGCTGGAGGGGGTTGTCCTCGGAAATGACGTTCGTCAGGAAAAAATGCGCACTCCATCCACCGGGATTCGTCCAGCCCTCGGTGGCTAATTTCTCCAACCCTGATGAAAATATTACATACCCCATGACAAGCCTGAGTCCGAGCACCGACCAGCCGACCCAGGTTTCAGAATAGTTGTATGAAATCGGTCGGCCGAACACTTCGGTATCGAGTGTTCGTTCCCGCGGTTGTCGCGACATGTAACCGCCCAAACGCACCGTACTCATAACCGTTACTGACTATCTATTTTTTGAGACCATCCTCCGGTACGCAACGAACGGTCGCTGTCGGTCGCGGCTGGAGCAGGGCGCACGCTACTCCCACAGGCAAGCGGACGGTCGGGGACCTCTGTGCGCTGCAGTTGTGACAAACGCGTCGATGCAAATCAGTCGGCGAACGGGTTCGGTTCGATCGTCACGTCACTCGATTCGACCGCCGCTCGCCCATCCTCGGTTAACCAGTATTCGAAGCGCCCTTCACCATCGCGTTCGGCACGGTCGACGAGTGATTCATTATACATCCGATACAGCGTTGCCGACGCGGTTGATCGACCGATCTCCCAGGTCGTGTCTGCCGACAGGTCGACGACCTCGGCAACCGATAGCGGTTCGTCGGTGTGATACAGCACGGCGGCGATATCGAATCGTCGAGTATCGGGGTCGATTGCTGGTGTATCGGCCGATTCCTCCTGATACGTCGGTTCTTCTATCGTCGCACGGTCGGGCTCTGTATCATCGATTGCATCGCGACTTTGCCAGGCAACCCATCCAAGAAGGGCGAGTCCCTCGATGCGGATTGCGTGGATGACCCACGGTCGGAGTTCTACCTGGTCGGGATTACGACAACAGAGCCCGATCCAGAACGCGGCGATTCGGCGCGGCGCGAGCACTTCCACGAGGCCAACCAGTGCGACGAGGAGTCGTCGATCCATAGGTGACCTACGGATCTGCACATACACAATCCTTGTGTCTACACCTGCCGTCAGACGGACGACAGCCGCTCGTGCGGCGTGGTTCGGGTGGACCCGGTGCCATTCGACCGGATTATACTTGCTCCCAGAGAATGAACCGTCATGGTTCGGAGATTGTTGGCCGTTTTGCTGGCCGGGCTACTCATCCTTTCTTTGTTCGGTGCGAATATCACGATTGCCCTGGATCGCGGGCCCCTCGATGCTGCCCACGTGTCGGACAGCGCGGACGAGGCCGGCGTCTACAAGCTCGTACAGTCGGAGGCCCTCGCCATCGTTGAGGCCGAACTTGCCGCCCGCGAGGACGACTTGCTCGTTTCCGACGATCGGTTGCTTGAGCAGATCATTACGACCGAATGGATCAGTGCCGAGGCCGAGCGGAACATCGACGCGGTGTTGATCCATCTCAAGGACGGCGAACCATTCGAATTCTACGTCTCAACCGAGAGCCTTGCCGGCGACGCTACAGCGGCGTTGCATACTCTCCTCGACGAACAGGGGTATGACGCCGTTGGCTTTGAAGAGGTTGACCGTCTCATGGCGAACGAATCGTCCTACGAGTCGGAGCGGGCATCACTCCGATCGGAGCTCATGGCCGCTTCAGGATTCGACCGTGACGACGGATTCGGCCACAAATCGCTCGCCGCCATGCGAGCAAGCGAATCTGCCTACGAGGCGGAACGAGATGCGCAGTATGCCGCGATCGCAGACGCCGTGCTCGAGGAGAGTCACGCAGAGTCCGGCTTCAGGTACGCCGAACTCGAGGCGTTGCTCGCCGACCCGGGGTATTACGAACAGCGCCAGCGAGAGGTCCCAGATCAGTACCGCGATGAGTTCGAAGCGGAGACTGCGGCGGCGATCGACGACGAACTCGACGATGCCCCCGATCCGGTGCGTGCTGCAGGGAACGAGATCGCAGCACTGACCGCCGAGGCGTTGACCTCCGAGATGACCCACGCGGACTTCATCGCCGCGTACGACGAGAACGTGACCGGGTTGCGCTCGGATCTGCACGATTATTTCCGCGATCATGCTGCTGACTACGAGGACCGGCTGCGGGCTCACGTCAGGGCAGACCTCGCGGAGGCAGACGTGCCAGAGCCTGTCGCTCCGGAACTGGACCGGCTTGCCGACCTCGTGATCGAGGCGATGACGACCGACATGAGCTACGAAACGTTCCTAGCCGAATACGAGCCCATTGCCGATGATGTCGAGGCTGCCGGAGCGAGTTATCTCTGGGAACACCGTGATGAGTACGACGAGAACCTTGAGGCAGCGATGGCCGCCGAGTTCGACACCCATGAACTGCCGCCACCAGTCGCTGCGGAACTCGATTCCATCGTCGATGTCGTCCTCGAAGCCGTCCTCACGGACATGGCATACGAGGAGTTCATGCCCGCGTTCGAGGCCGCCGAAGCGGAGCTCATTGCGGCCGTGGTTGATCACCTCTTCGACGACGAAGACGCGATTCCCCATCACATCGAACTCACCGATCACGGCCCCGACGAGACTGCCCTGGAGCAGGCCCGGATTGCCGTTTCCGTCACTCAAACGCTCACGATCGTATTGCCACTCCTCGCGCTCACACTTGTCGGCGTTCTCTTCGCGCTGACCAGGGACCTCGTGCTTACCGGTACGAGTGTTGGTCTCGCCGGCACGCTCGTCGGGCTCGCGGGGTATCTCATTGCGACAGTGCTGCCATCCCGCGTGATTGTCATGTTATCCGACACATCCGACATGCCTGCCGACGTCACCACCGTCTTGACGGCGTTTCTCGAGGCTCTCCTTGCGCCGCTTGCGACTCAGTCGCTGTTGCTCGGTGCGATCGGGCTCGCGGTCCTCGGTGCGTCGATTGCAGTCGGTCGGGGCATCCACGAACCCATGCTCGCGTCGATCCGCGACCGATCCGGCGCCGTCGACGAACGCTGAGCACCGCCTGTGATACACTGGTCACAGGAACCTGTCCAAGCCGGTCGTCCTGGTGTGGTTCACCGGTCCTGATCCATCCGACTCCGCATGACGACCTCGCCAGGATCGGTCGTCGTGTTCGTATCCAAGACTACTCCTGCATTCACGCTGGTATTGATCCCGGTCTTCACGCCGGCGCCGAGGACGGCGCCGTACTTTCTGCGTCCTGTGGAGACGACCTCCCCCTTGACCGTCGTCCTGACGGATTCGCCGTCGTGTCGGAGGTTGGCGACATTGGTGCCCGCCCCGAGGTTCGCGTCTGGGCCGATGATGCTATCGCCAAGATAGGACTGATGACCGACTGTCGCGCCCGACAACAAGAGGCTGTTTTTGATCTCCACAGCGTGGCCGACCGTCGCGTCAGGGCCAATGACGGTACAGCCCCGGATGTATGCGTTCGGACCGACGGTCGCGCCGGCACGGACGAGTATCGGGCCTTCAAGATAGACCCCACCGCGGATCTCAGCATCTTCCTCGATAACGACCGGACCCGTGATGGTGGCGTTCTCGCTGATCGTGCCTGCGGTATCGGTGGCGAACTCGGGCAGTCGATCCTCGGTAGCTGCCAGCAGGTCCCATGGACGGCCGACGTCGCGCCACCGGGAGACGCGGATTGGGGTCACGACATTGGTCTCACAGATGGCGTCCAAGACGTCCGTCAGTTCACGTTCGCCGCGGACTGATTCTGACACCGTACTGACCAGCTCAAGTGCCGAAGCCGGAAAGGCGTAGGCCCCTGCATTCGCCAGATTGGATGGCGGATCGGCCGGTTTTTCGACGATTCCGGTCGCCTGTGTTCCATCGGGATTTACCTCGAGGACGCCGTACCGGGAGGGATTCTCGACCTCGGCGACCGCGATCGCGGGGGCCTGCTCGTAGAGTTGCCGGAGGTCTTCCCCTTTGAGGAGCACGTCGCCGTTGAGGACCACGAACGGCTCGTCATGAAGTACGACCCGGGCGGCATCGACCGCGTCGGCAGTCCCGCCTTGTTGGTCCTGGATCGCATACCTGACGGGAACGTTCCGATGGTCGTTGCCGAAGTGATCGCGAACGGCCTCGCCTCGATACCCGACCACGAAGACCAGCGAGCTGGCCCCCGCATCCACCGCCGCATCAGCGATGTGTTCGACGAGCGGGCGATCGAGCAGCGGCAACATTGGTTTCGGGAGAGCGTCCGTCAACGGCCGCATGCGCGTCCCCTCTCCAGCGGCGAGGATGACGGTCTGCATGAATGAAGTCAGCTTCGGCCACTGCCTAAGTAAATCTCCCGATGGTGCCGGTGACTAGCGATCCGATCGATCGGATCGTACCTGCCATTGTCCTCGCTACCGGAGGCTGTTCCGCGGTCTCTACGACGGGTACAAACCCGTCGCCGACATTTCCAACTAAGGAACGCCACATCGCATTTCTTCTATCGGCTAAAATGATATTCCTTCAATGAAGGTCATGTTATAAGACCATTGCCCGGTAACGGCTCCCTTATGAACGGGTCGCACACTGGTAATGGCGGCTGGATTTGCACTCCTCGTCGTCGCTCGTGGGTCCGACTCTCGCCGGATCCTGGGGAGTGGTTGATGTGACGGACGAGACACCAACGATCCTCATCGTCGAGGATGAACGAGAGCTGGCCGATTTATTTGCCGCCTGGCTCGCTGCCGATTATGAGTGTCAATTGGCGTATAACGGCCGCGAGGCATTAGACCAGATCACCGATGCGACCGATGTCATACTCCTCGACCGACGGATGCCGGGATTGTCTGGAGATGAGGTGTTAGACGAGCTCCGGAACCGGGGATATCGCTGTCCCGTCGGCATGGTGACGGCCGTCGAACCCGATTTCGACATTGTCGAGATGGGGTTCGACGATTATATTATCAAACCCGTCACGGCTGCGGAACTTCGTGAATTTGTCTCGTCCTTACACTCGGTTTCCGAGTATGACACCGACCTGCAGGAGCTGTTCCGTCTCTCGGCCAAACGGGCGAGTCTCGAGGCCTCGAAAAACGAGACGGAGCTCGCACGGAATCAGGACTACCAACGGCTACTCGAACAGATCGCGGAATTGAAAGCCGTGGCAGATGCCTCCCGGGACGAGCTCCTCGAAAACGGTTCGTTCTCGCGGTGGCACTGAAGTTATCCTCTCACAAAATTTACGTTCTGGCGGACGGTATGGCAACTTGATACCTCCACCGGATCGATCATCATGAAACTCGCACTCATCGGTATCGGCCAAGCAGGCGGAAAGATCGCGGACGCCTTTACCGCCCGCGATCGGGCGAGGGCCGGTCCCGACATCGTCCACGACGCGCTCGCGATCAACACCGCAAAGACCGACCTGTCCGGGTTGTCCACCATCCCGGAGGAACGGCAGCTGTTGATCGGCGAAACCGAGGTTGGCGGCCACGGCGTCGGTGGCGACAACGAGCTGGCAGCGCAGATCATTGAACGGGAACTGGATGAGGTTCACACTGCCCTCAACGAGATTTCTGTCCACCAGATTAACGCCTTCCTGATCGTGGCGGCACTGGGTGGTGGTACCGGATCAGGCGCCGCACCCGTACTCGCAGCCCATCTCAAGGAGATCTATGCCGAACCCGTGTACGGGCTCGGGATCCTTCCCGCTGCCGACGAAGGTGGCATCTATACCCTGAACGCTGCTCGATCGCTCCAGACACTCGTTGATCGGGTTGACAACCTCATTCTGTTCGACAATGATGCCTGGCGGAACACCGGCGAGGCAGTCGACAGCGGATACGAGGCGATGAATCGTGAACTCATTACCCAGGTCGAGCTCCCGTTTCGCGCCGGCGAAATCGAGGAGGGACAATCCGTTGCGGAGAGCGTCGTCGATTCCTCTGAGATCATTAACACATTGTCCGGTGGCGGTGTGTCCACGATCGGCTATGCAGAGGACGATAGCGTCACGAGCGCAGAGTCGGGTTCCCGCGGGCTCTTGTCGCGGTTTACGTCGAAAGCAGGCCCCACTGAGGACTCCGCGGTGGCCGTCAATCGGATCACGAGTCTGGTGCGACGGGCCACCCTTGGCCGGTTAACCGTCGAGGCTGACGTCGCGAGTGCCGAACGCGGCTTGGTAGTGGTGGCAGGGCCGAGTGAATATCTCAACCGGAAGGGCATCGAGCACGGTCGAAGCTGGTTGGAAGAGGAGACCGGGAGCATGCATATTCGTGGCGGCGATTACCCGTGGTCCGATGACCGGGTATCCGTATCGGTGCTGCTCGCCGGCATCGGCAACATCCCGCGGATCGAGGCCCTCAAACGCCAGGCAGTCGAGGCCCAATCCCGCCTCGAGGAGACTCGTGCCAGTCACGACGCCGCGATGGATTCGCTCAGTACGGACAAATTAGATTCGCTGTTTTGACGGTGTGGATCTGCAGCGATCCAGCGGCAGTGCCTCGAGGGCCTGACCTCGAGGCTGAATTGCGAGAGTTATTTACCCATTTCACAGCAGCACATCCCTCAGTTGTGACGTGGGATTGAAGGCGTTCACTTGGAGCAACTTCGCGTGATTGCGAGGAATGCGGTGTCTCTCAACACCCACGGTGACGGATACTGTCGGGCTGTGATAGCACCGTCGCTATTTCCTAACTGTTGGGTGTTCGAGTGCTCTTCCCAGCCGGTCCATGCTCGGGACTCAAGGGAATTACATTCGCTTGTACACACACCGACTATTTCGGCCGCACGATCAACATGATCATGCCGCGGAGCTTGTTCCCAGCGTATGTCATGAATTGTTTACGCAATGGGAACAAGTATATAAGGAAAGGAGTATAATTAGCACTAAGAACAGCCGTGAGACTTCGACGACCAACGGACTTTCTGATCCTGGAAGGGTTGCACTCGTATGGACGAAACGTAGCACCGAACCTCGCCCACATTACCGGCAAAAGCCGCAAAAATGTGAATAACCGGCTTCCCGTACTCGAGGATTATGGGCTGGTGCAAAAGATTGGACCAGCTGATCGATCCGGTCTGTACGAGGTCACCGATCGCGGGCGCGCCGCCCTCCGATTACGGGACGAATATCAGGCGACGGATGACTTCGACGCTTTGGTGGACCGCCACCTCGCCGCTTCCGGCGGCGCGGCGCCCACTGCAATGGCTCGCGGTGGCGACGAAGACGAACGTAACGAGTAACTGCATCCTTGCGGTGCCGCCCTTCCTTCCTCCTGCTGCGGTACGTTGAGCCGTGAGTCGGTTTGCTATCGCGTTATCCCGGTTAGGATCTCCATTCATGCATTCTTTGATACACTTTAATTTTGTAATTATGTGTTTTTAATCATAAGATAAATTCATTTTCTCGCGGCGATGATGGTGAACTGCCATGGAAGAATCCGATGGTCGGTTGAAAGCGTATCTTGCACAGCACCCGCGAATGATGGGCGTCCTGTTCACGATGTTGCTGTTCCTCTCACAAGTGGGAGTGGCAGTGGCCAGTACGTCCGGCGGCACGACGCCCGGCCCCTAAATGTCGGACGGGTCGAGTTCTGCACTCCACTGAATGGTCCCGTCTGGGAGACGAACGGGGTTGTCTGACGTCAGAAAAAACCGTTGAAGGTCTGCTTTTGAGAGGGAGAAGCGATCGCTCGTCCCGCTCGACAGGTGATGACTCGTCGCACCGGGCAGGTATGGAGAGAACATACAACCAAGTCCCGGTGGCGCGCCATGTCCGTCGATCCAAAACGTGAACTCATCGCCCTCCCGTTCGACGTGCCACATTGCTGACGTTCCATTCTGTGGCTGGACGATGGAGAGGTTGCCGTCACCCACCACCACGTATTGACGACCGATGACAGACTCCTCGGCCGCAACGTCCAGTGCGACGCGGAGTGGATACCCGACGTTCAACAGCCTGGCGACGGCCTTGCCGATTCGCACCGCACCGTGGTTGACCACTTCGTTGAGGGTCACGATACCGCCGATCGCCCCCCGCTCGATCAGGGAGATGCCTTGTTCGTAGGACTGGCATGCGTTCAGGAAGAATGCATCAGCACCGACCCGGTCCACATCAGCGACGTCTAGACGGCCATCCGGACACCGAAACCCGTCATCGTCGATGTGTCCGATGTAGTGCAGAAAGTCGAAGTCCCTGCCGAGTAACGCGGCTAACTCCGCACACGACAGTCCGTCATGAACGTCGACGGTAAAGGGTAACAACTCCCGCGTGCCGTACAGCGCGTCGACGACTTCTCGCTCATCGCACATCTCTGGTGCGTTACACACCACGCCAATCTCGATTCGTTGATCCTGGGGAGTCCGACCGAGCCGGTTTCGGTAGGCAGCTGGCACCGCTTTGGTTGCCGCGACCGGGCGTCCATTGCTTACCCAGGCGGTCTCGAGCGCCGTTGGTCCGTCCCCGGGCTCGACGAATGTCGCGTCCGTGACGGCCGCTCCTCGGGTAAACCCCGATGCAAACCCGACGGAGACGTTCCCTGCCGGGACGGGCGTCGGATCCGCCATCGTGACGAGTGCGAGATCGTCGGCGAGAAATGGTAACATAGAGACTGCATCCGGCGACGGTTCGACGTGGGCAGCGAGCCGCCAGTCGGGGAGTACATCCTCAATCGTCACGAACGGAACCTCCAGATATGCAGCGAGACGTTCACTCATCGGCGCATCATACAGGGAGGTAAACGGGATGTCGACACGCTCATCGACGCGACGCCGCTCTGCGAGATCAACCGGGTACAGACCATCCGTCCTGTTTGCGCACTCCAAGAGAAAGACCTGCTTCAGCACGTTATGTACCGTCCGGTCGAAGTCTCCCAACCGACCGAGCGGATAGTCGATCGAGGGACCGCGGATCCGGGGGAGCTGACCCGGTTCGACCGCCACGCCGAGATAATACGCCAAGGGAGCTACTGGATAGAGGTACTCTTCGCGTGGGGGAACCTCTATTTGAACATCCTTGACTGGTGGGGCGAGGCCGTCCGGGATTGCCAGCTCATCGCCGAGCTCAAGGGCGGGTGGATGGCCTCTAAGGGTTGGAAACGAACGCTCGGGCGATGTCGTTTTCAGGGCCGACCCAAACGTGGAGATGGCCGCGAGGAGATCCGACGGATCCTGTGTGGTGGTTACAGTTGCAGCAGGTCGGGTGTGGAGCGACCGGCAACCGATCGTCACCGTTGACGTCTCCTCAAAGCCAAGCTCCAGTCGTTCGTGGGAGTTCGTAATCGTAACCGCGCCGTCGATCTGCAGATATATCTTGACCAACCCGGTGAGTTCGATCACATACGTGCCGTCCCGAAACGTCTCCTCCAGACCATGTGTGACCTCAACGATTACATCTCCAGCGTCGTCGCGAACGTATGCGTGCCCGGTTACTGGGGCCACAAGACGATCGACCGCCACCACGACCGCAGTCTCCACCGGGAATCGGAAACCGTCGGGGTCCCCGGGATCGAGTTCGACGGGCGAGTCGGTTAGCAGGGTACAACGCCGACGCTCGATGGGATCAACGATGTCGATGCCCGGTGTGTCGGCGCTACGGGACATGGCGACGGTCATGCCCGTGTCGGCTCCCCCGCTATCCATGGTATTGTGATTCGATCCACTCCGTGATGAAATATATAGGTTCTGGCCCAAGTCCCAGTAGTCGCGGTTCCAGATTGTGCGCGAGCTGGATTGGTCCGTGTTCGGTAAGCTTATCGGTCCGTGAGCCAGACTAACCGAACAGATGGGACGTGAGATGTAGTGGGTGGATCTGATCGTCCCGACGCGGCTGCCGCCGATTCAACGCTTGCTTCCGTAGCAAACCTTCTCGCTATCACGACCGACGAAGAACTGGATCGGTGGGGCATCGACCGGCTGATCGAGGAGACACCAGCAACCCGGGCAAAAGTGGCCGTTGCGAACGACGGTCTGCTTGTTCCGCGGACGAGCAACGGTGGTACGACCGGGCTGGACCACGCCATCCCGGTCGCGACAACGGTTCCCGGCTCGGTGTTCTCGAACGGCGAACCCTGTGTCATCCACGATTTGGCCGACACCCGGTCGACCTCGGCCGCCACCCACTCAGATGTCACACCTTCCCACCGCTCGATGATCTGTGCACCGATCGGCAATATCGGGGTCATCGTTGGACTTGCGAGTGCCCCCGGTGCCTTCGACGATCGAGATGTCGCCGTTGCGCAGAAGATCAGCATGCTCCTTGTAACCGCACAGGAACGTTTACTCGATTCCGCGGACGCTCCCGTTCACAACGAACAACTACTCGAGGACATCCGCAGCATCGTCTCGCACGATCTACAGAATAAGCTTAGCGTGATCTGTGGCCGACTCGAACTGGCAAAAGAAACAGGCGCTCCCGAGCATTTTCGGTCCTGTGAGCGAGCGATCACTGGTATTGCCGCCATTGGCGAGCTGGTTGCGACGTTGAGTGAAACCGGTACCCCCATTCGGTCGGTCGAACCAGTGTCCCTCGATGAGATCGCGCGAATGACGTTCGCGGCCATTGATACAACGGACGCAACGCTCGAGATCCGGACTCCTGCCTCGGTGATTGCCGACCCGAACTGTCTCCGACAATTGCTAGATAATCTGTTCAGAAACGCAATCGAACATTCCGAGACGCCGGTGACAATCGAGGTTGGAACGATGCCAGCGGGGTTCTACGTCGCCGATGACGGCCCGGGCATCGACCCACGCATTCGGGAGGACGCCTGTCGGCCAGGCTTCACTACGTCACCGGCCCACGACGGAACGGGGCTCGCCATTATCCGACACCTGGCGATGGCACACGGATGGACGCTCGAGATCACGGAGAGTGCGGCCGGTGGGGCACGGATCGAACTCTGCGGGGTCGACTGGCAGACCAGCGCCTAAACGTCAAAGTTCCATGTCTCGGGCGTTGCATATGCCGAGAGATCGAGTTCTCCACCGAACCCGAACGGTGCTTTCGTGACGCTCATTGTCGGGACGACCCCCTCGTCGACGTCAAGCGTTGCAAACCCATCGTCGTGGCGTCGGTACAGATCAGGATGTGCTGACAAGACGGTCTGTTGGACGTCCTCGTCGTACATCGAGAGGCCGCGGAAGTAGTGGTGACCATTTCGTTCGACGTGTTCGATGCCCAGGGTGGCCATTGCCGCCAGATCCTGGGGAAGACACACCGGACCAATCGTTGAGAGATCCTCTCCACTGATCACGCACTCGGCACCCGCAGCCCGTCGTTCGGCCGCAAGACAAGCGTTCGCGATGCCCTTGAACACCCCTTTGCAGCTCTTGTAGCTCGTACCGGCATAGCCGAGTTCGAGGGCACGGCCGAAACTCTGGAGTTCGCCGTCGGATTCGTCGATCACGATTGGCGGTGCGTCCTCCCAATCGGCGAGCTGGTCGCCGACCGTCGGCGTCAGCGCGATCGACCGATCAAAGGGTTGTTCGACGAACAGCAGTCGTTCTCGGAACCCGTCAACGGCATCGTCCGCGGTCAGCCGCTCGAGCAAATTGCGGAGATCCGACACCGAATCGTACTGTTCGTTCGCGTCGAGCGTAAACGCGTAGTCGTCTAACTGCTGCTCGGCGACCGAGAGCACATCCCGCAACCGGGACACGTCGCGGTCGACGTCACCCCCGATTTTCAGCTTGAATCGATCGACGCCGTACTGTTCAATGTTCTCCTCGAGCGTGACCGGTAGTCCGTCCTCGGGTGCATCGGCCGGCCGCTCGTCGAGCGGATCATTATAGCCCACCGTATGACGGACGCGGATTTGATCGAGTGGTTCGTCGAGCACATCACCTGGGGAGGTGCCCTCGAGTTCGGGGTAGATTCGCCCGGGCTCGATGCCGAACGAACCGTCCCGAACGGCGTCGGCAAATGACGTATCGGTAGCCCGGCAGAATGCGTCGATCATGGCGCGTTCGACGAACGTGACGCCGAATCCCCACAGGAGCGGTGGATGCGGTGAGTCCGTTCCCCACTGTTGTTGGGCCTGATAGATCTCCTCCCAGCAGTCAAAGACCGTCTCGCCGGTTGCCTCGGTGGCGGCCGTACAGGCCCGTTCGACGACCTCGATCATGATCTCGATCTCCTCGTCGATCGGTTGATCCGGGAGCTTCGTGAACCATTTCGGCGGCAGGTGCTCTGCGGCGATGCCAGTGGTCTTCGCTCCATCAATGGTGAGCGTCAGTCGAACGAAACAGTGTGGCATCCGGGTCAACGTGACGATGCCGTACTCGAACGGAAGCCGTGTTGCTACCGGCACGAGCCTGATCTCAGCGTCCGTGATCGCAACGGGAGCTGCCATGCAGATCGCTATGTTGAATCGGGCGTTAAAGGTTCGTGACCACGCGGCGGGGACCGACAGCTATACCCGCCCGATTGACATCCCCTCCACCGTGCGTTACGACGCCATCGTTTTCGACATGGACGGCGTGCTCGTCACGGGGTATGAAACACCCGCGACGGTGTACGAGCGGGCGGCTGCGTTGACGATGCGGGCATTCGCGCATCCTGAGCCCGCACCGACGGCCCTGATTGATCCGGACGATGCCGACCACGTCCGGCGTACCTGTCGCGAGTTCGAACTTCCTGCAGGATCGGCGTGGGGGTACCGCGAACGTGCAGCGTCACAGTTCGAACACGAGCTGATCGAGACCGGTGACCGAGTAGCCTTCCCGGATGCCGCAGTTCTTGCGGAGCTGGCCGATCACTACAGGATCGGGATTGCTAGTAACAACCGTCACGACACCGTCGAGTTCTGCATTTCGTGGTTCGAGTGGACCGAGTACATCGACGCCTTCCGTGGTCGGGCACCAAGTTTGGAGGATTACGACCGAATGAAACCCGATCCGGCATATCTCGAGCACGTGGTCGAGGCACTGGGCGCGAGTCGACCACTGTTCGTGGGCGACCGGGCCTCGGACATCCGCACCGCTGAACGGCTCGAGTGTGACGCAGCGTATCTCGAACGGGATCAGTCGGCACCGGAGCTAACCGTCGAACCGACGATGCGGCTCGAATCTCTCGCAGACCTACCCGACCGGCTCGCCGAATAACTAGCGGTACGTTTCCTTGTCCGCGATGGGCACGGAGCTTCCATCGGTGGATGCGATGATTGTATCGTTCTCACGAACGATGGTCAGCTGGCCAGCAGTAACGTTCTCGCCCTCCTCGAGCATGGGAAAGGTCTGGGTGACGTCGCCGCTCTGGACCACAATGACGAACTGTTCGTCCTCGATGGCGATCCCGAGCTCGTGCTGTTCGAGCACGGGGATTGCGGTTTTCTGTTCGCTTTGGTGGGCGAGCACGGTCGAATCGGTCGTCCGGAGTTGGACTTGATAGACGGTATCATTACCAACGGGGGTCCACCCCGTCCGATCGACCGTCACCGATTCGCTCCACCCGAGCCCTCCCACTGTGAACCGCGCGTTCCCCCGGGTCTCGAGTTCTGTGGATGAGACCATTTGCCGCCAGACGTTTCGCTCCTCGCTCACCACGATGACCCCGCTCGTCCGGACGTCCGTGGTGAGGCCGAACGCCTCGAGCTGGATGACGTTGATCATCCCATCCGGGACGTCCGTCCCGTAGAGAATTTTATAGTCCTCGACCTCAAGCGCGGGCTCCTGCTCCGGATTATCGACGACTGCAAAGTTAAGCCCGACACCGATGGCACCCATGCCAATGACCACGAGGATGAGGGCTCCAAACGCTCCCGTCGCGGGCCCAAGCGGCTGTCGCCAGGGAACGCTCGGTCGATTGACGCCCACGGCCAGCGCAATTACCGCCGCGATGGCGAGGACGATGGCGACCCCGAGTGCCCGAAACAGGACGAATTCTTCCGGACCAAGCACCCACCAGACCGCCCACACCGACAGAAAAAACCCGGCAAAGAGGCTCCCCAAGAACACCCGCGCCGGAGATACCGATCGGCCGTGATAGCGGAGCAACCCAATCCCGATGATTGCCCCGAGCAGGAGTCCCACGAGGTGTCCTTGCACGGCCGTTCCGTACCACTCTGGGCGAACGGTCCGGACCGCCGTTTCAGACACTACGACCGGGTCGCTTACGGTTCGCCACACGACCCGCACCGTTGATCGAGCAACGAGTGCACCCAGCGCGATGATCGGATAGTGTACGAGTGCAGCACCGATCAACGCGAACGCAGCCACAGAAAAACCGATCACTGGCCCCCACGAGAACAGGGCTGCGGCGATGGCGACCGAGACCACGGCTGCCGGGAAAATCACGACTGCCCGGACGACCGGTCGGTGCATCCACCGTGGTTCCCAGGGATACCGATCCCGTTGTTGGTAATGCCCCCAGGCGTACTCAACGATCGGTGCGAACACGAGGGTGGTCGTCACGTTCCCACGGAGATGGCCTGGACTGGTGTGTGCCAGTCCCGCAAACAGCCACCCTGTGGGATCGAACATCGACACTGCAGTGTATGCGACGATGACTGGCCGGTTGTAGTGCCACCACCCGTGTTGGACGAACAAATAGACGAAAAAGAGGATTCCCACGACGACCGCCGATCCCCAGGGCACACCGAGGATAAACCGCTCGCGTAGTCGATCATGCGCGTTCCGGAGCGGCAACTCAGCCGTCGACAATATCGCGATCGAGACGATGCCGGCAACGATCACCACGAGGTGCCATCCCAGACTCATCTCCGCGCCTGGTACCATTGTCTCTTACAGGTTGTCGGAGTGCTATAACGTTACGAACCGTGACTGTTCGCGTGAGCGCGCTGGGGCGGCGTCGAGTGTGGAGTAGTCGGGTGGAACGGTCTGCATACGTTCTGCAGGGTGCCCAGCCGGAAGTACTCCGAGGGAGTTCTCAATAGGTGAAACGGTCCGAGCAGCCCCTCGTTTGTTCTCAACCGGAGAGATCCGGAGCCGGATTTTTGGATCGGTGGACAGTGGTGTGGTTAGACACCGATGAGTGGACGATACAACCCGATCGAGGAACTCGAACGCATTCTCGATCGTATGAGCAGACAAGTGACCGGCGGCTCTCCGGGATGGGATCGCGGCGGTTCGCTCGCCGCATGGGCCGGCGGCGATGACCAGTTCCCGGTAGACGTCGTCGATGAGGGCGATCGGTTCGTGGCGACGATAGATCTCCCCGGTTTCGAACGGGAGGATGTCTCGATCCATCTCCACGAGCAAACCCTCCAGATCGAGGCCGATCACACGAGCGAGGCGGACGAGGAAACGGGATCCTACGTCCGTCGTGAGCGTCGACAACGCTCCGTCACCCGGTCGATCCGGTTGCCGGATGCCGTCAACGAGGACGATGTCGAGGCGAAGATGCACAATGGCGTGATCACGATTACCTTGCCGAAGTTGATGCCGGACGAGGGCCACGAGATCGATATCTCGATCGAGTGATCCGGCTGCGTAGCGCTCTTATCCGTCCGTCCCGACAGCGTACCGTCGGTACTGCCTGACGTCACCGTGACGCTCGAACGCATCCGTTGGGTTGGAGTTGTCCGCGCCGATATCCGCCGGCTTACAATATTTCACAGCGCACTCCCGTCGCCATGCCGCCCTTCCCGCCGGTATCAGGTTCGGTAACGGACGGGATCGTCGGCGCCGTGCAGGTGGGGACGATCGAAGCACCGTCCGTGACTACCTCGATGGCCGTCGTGTTTGCCATCATCGGGTTGGCGGTCGTTTTCTTCATCCTCCAGCCGATCCCCCTCGACGTCACGGCACTCCTCGTCATCGTCGTGCTCGTCCTGCTTGGCCAATGGACGACCATCTCGCCGGTCGACGGGATATCGGGTTTTGCCAGCGAAGCCACCATCACGGTGTTGATGATGTTTATTCTCAGCGAGGGCATTCGGCGAGTCGGTGCCGTCCAGCTCCTCGTTGAACTGCTCATTGCGATCTCTGGCCGCAACCACCGGCGACAGCTCGGCTCGCTCGTTGGATTATCCGGACTTGCGGCCGGTTTCGTCAATAACACGCCGGTCGTGGCCCTGATGATTCCTGTCGTCGGGGAGCTCGCAGACCGGACCGGAGTTTCGCCATCACGGCTGCTCATTCCACTGTCCTTTGCGGCAATGCTCGGCGGCACGTTAACGCTCATTGGCACGTCTACGAATCTCCTCGCGAGTGCCATCATTTCCCACCCGGAGTACCTCGGTCGACCGTTCTCGATGTTCGAGTTTACCCCACTCGGGGTGCTGGTGCTGGTCGCAGGCGCCAGCTACCTCGTCATTGCGAGTCCGCACCTGATTCCAGAGCGAATCCCCGCACACGAGGAGCAACACGCCCTTCCGGAGTTCGAGATGGAACTCGCGGTGCCTGCCGATTCCCCGATCATCGGTCGACGGATACGCGAGATCTTGGACTGGATCGGCGGTGAACAGGAGGTGACGTCACTGCTGGTCCGTGGACGCCGACGCATCGTCCCGAGTCCTGATCGCCGGATCGCATCCGACGATGTCCTCGTGGTTCGTGGCGACGTCGACACCGTACTCGCGGCGGCCGAGACGACAGGCCTCGAGCCAGTCTTGGCCGAGAACGCCCCCGACGAACAGCGCGTCGTCGCCGAAGTCATCGTGGCTCCCGATGGCGATCACGTCGGCTCGCGGATCTTCGACGTACCATTCGTCCGGACCGAGGACGTAGATGTCCTCGCGATGCGCCGGGGATCGATGTCGGCGACACGCCGGTTGGAGGATCGGCCACTTCGCGGCGGGGACACGTTGCTCGTCCTTGCCAGCCGTGACGCGTTGACCCGGCTCGGCCGCGACCGCAACGTTATCGTCGCGTACGAATACACGCGCCCAACCTACCGGCGCGAGAAGTTGCCGGTGGCAGTGGGCATCATGATTGGTGTCGTCGGCCTGGCAGCGTTCGATCTCGTCCCAATTCTCATCTCGTCGATCGCGGGGGCGGTCGCGATGGTCGCGACCGGGGTGCTCGCGTCAGAAGAGATCTACGACGCCGTCGACTGGAGCGTGATCGTGCTGTTAGCCGGATTAATTCCCCTCGGCATGGCAATGGAAGCAACCGGCGCAGCGACATTCCTCGCGACGCACGCAGTGGTCCTGACTGCCGGATTGGGGGTCGGGCTGGTCCTCGCGCTGACGTATCTCTTCACTGCCCTGTTGACCGAGCTACTCACGAATAACGCAAGCGTCGTGTTGATGATTCCAGTCGCGTTCGATGTGGCTGTGCTGTTGGGGGCCGATCCGTACGCGTTCCTGCTCGCGGTGGTGTTTGCCTGTAGCACGCCGTTTCTGTCGCCAGTCGGCTACCAGACAAATCTCATGGTGTATGGCCCCGGTGGCTATGCGTTCACCGACTTCGCGCGGGTGGGTATCGGTTTGCAGTTGCTCCTTACGGTCGTCACCACTGGCGGCATCATGCTCATCTGGGGCGTATAGCCAGGAACCAAGAGTCATCGCGTGAAGACGGAGCTATGCGTGTTGCCATCGGCGCGATGAAGCACGAATCGAACACATTCACACATCTCAGCACAGACCTCGAGCCGTTTGAGCCAGTGACCGGCGATGCAGTGTATGACAGTGCGTGGAGCGAAGGGACCGCAACACGGGGGATCATTGACATCCTCGAGGCTGCCGGCCACGAGATTGTCCCGACACAGTTTGCCCACGCGATCCCCTCCGGCGTGGTCACCGCGGCCGCATTCGAGGTGCTCCGGGACGGGATCGTCGATCGCATCGAGCGTGCAAATCCTGACGCGGTCTGTCTGGACTTGCACGGGTCAATGGCCGTGGAGGGCGAATCCGACCCCGAGGGCGCGCTATTGGCGGCCGTTCGGGCCTGCGTTGGACAGCGACCGATCGTCACGTCGCTCGACATGCACGCCACCGTCACCGATCGGATGGTCGAACACCTCGACGGGGTCGCTGCGTATCGAACCGCGCCACACACCGACGTCTACGACAGCGGGGTGCGTGCTGGCCGAATCCTAACGACGATCCTCGACGGCACGCCTACCATCGTTCGTCACTGTCACATCCCGATGTTGCTGTCCGGCGAACAATCCGAGACGGACGCCGAACCCATGGCGAGTCTGATCGGGGCACTCGAAACAACAGACGAGGCACCCGGCATTCTCGAGACGGCATACTTACTCGGCTTTCCGTGGGCCGACTCGCCCCATGGCGGTTGCTTTGCCGTCGTAACTGGCGAGGCCGACGCCGTCGACCGCGTCGAGACAGAGACGCGTTCGCTCGCCGAGCGCTTTTGGGCTCGACACGCCGATTTTACCTTTACGACCGAGGCGTATCCGCTCGAAGCGGCGGTCTCGCACGCCCTCGATCATCCCTCGACGCCAGTCGTCCTGTCCGATTCTGGGGATAACCCAACCGCTGGTGCCACACAGGATCTCGCGATTGTGGCCGAACACCTCCTCGAGCGGGACGTTCCCGACGCGCTCGTGGCCGTCATCGTCGATCCCGATGCGGTCACAGCCTGCCGGTCGGCCGGTCACGACGTCGACGTCGAGCTGTCGCTTGGCCGAACCGGACCGGAGCGGGACGCACCGCCACTCTCGGTGACCGGAACCGTCCGTTCGGTTCAAACGGTTCGGGGGAGGTCGATGGCCGTTGTTGCGGTCGACGGCGTGCGGATTGTCATCGCCGACGACCGCGTGTCGGTGACCGATCCGTCGCTGCTCGAGGAGTTAGGTGAGGACCCGGCCGCATACGACCTCGTCGCCATCAAATGTGGCTATCAGAGCCCAGCGTACCAGGCCATCGCGGAGCGGAGCATCCTGGCGCTGACGCCGGGTGCGACGAACTGTCGTCTCGAGACGCTCCCGTACGAACGGGTCCCGCGGCCGATCTACCCGCTCGACGAACCCGATTGGAAGCCGTCGCTGTGAGTCGGTGGCGTTGATAGGGCGGCAGTCAAAGGGCGTTCTATGGCGATCACGCAAACCGAACTGGAGTTTGGGTTGGGCGGCCTCGGTCTTGCAGCTGGAGACAGGGTGTTCGTCCATAGTTCACTGTCGAGCATCGGACGGGTCGACGGTGGGGCCGATACCGTCGTTGCAGCGTTTCGATCGGTCCTCGGTCCAACTGGAACGCTTGCCGTACCAACATTCAGTTGGAATTCGGTTCAAGATCCGGAGACGCCGTTCGATCCCGCGGTCACGCCCTCCGAGACCGGAGCGATCACGGAGGCCTGCCGGACCCTTCCGGACGCGGAACGCAGCGAACACCCGACCCACTCGGTGTGCGCCGTCGGCGCCGATGCACGGTCCTACACCGAACACCATCCCTTCGACGAGTCGGTCGGCGTCGATAGTCCGCTCCACCGGATGCTTGCGGATGACTGCACCGTTGTCCTTCTCGGGGTCGATCACACCGCAAACTCGGCGATTCACGTAGCAGAAAAATTGGCCGGCGTACCA
>SKNY01000014.1 GCA_007123105.1 Salinarchaeum sp.
CTAGAGGTCAATCCGCTCGAATCGGTACGCAGCGAGCGCAAGGGGGACGACAATCCAGGCGAGTAAGACCACGAGTGCGAACCAGTCCTCGAGATAAAAGGGCACGCCGTCGAAGACGGCCTCGAGGGCCGCCAGTTCCTGTTCAGACGGTTCGCCGAAGGCCGTCACCAGCGAGAGCACGTTCGCGTAAGCCGACCCGGGATTGAGGTTATCATAGAAGAGCGCCAGCTGAGCGATCGATTCGCGTTCCGGGAGATATCCGAACATGACCAGCATCGCGACGGCGACCACCAGCGAGTCCCAGAGCAGATAGAACCACACGAACACGCCGAAGACCGCTGCACCAGCGATCGAGGTGGATTCGGTGAGCGAGGAGATCGAGACCGCGAGACTCGTATACACGACCCCGAACACCACCGACACGGCGAACAGCCCGATGTAGTCGACGACATCGAACGCACCGAGGAGGGCCGCTACGACGCCAGCCGCGAGCATGAACCCGAGTAACAGCGACAGCGTCAACACCGCCGAGCGGCCGAGGAATTTACCGACGAGCACGTCCGTCCGGGAATGTGGCATCGACAGCATGACCTTGATGCTGCCGTCAGCCCGCTCCCCAGCGATCGACTTCCAACCAAGGACCAGCCCGATCACCGGAATCAACAGTGCGGTGAAGAAGTGTACCCGCATGATCAGGTTCTCCGTTGTGGCCTCGGTCCCCGGCAGGTCGCCGGCGAAGTACCAGATCAGCACGGCCGGCACCACGAGGATGGTGAAAAAGAACACGCTCAAGCCCAGGAATAGATACGACCGTACGGCGTCCTGGAAGTCCTTGCGGGCCACTGCCACGACGCTGTCGGGGTCGAGATTGCTCATGCCGGTTCCTCCTCGCCGCTCGTGTACCGATGAAACAGCTCTTCGAGTGATGCTTCCTCGGTACGGAAGTCGATGACATCGATGCCGTGATCTTCGAGGGCGGCGAGCACCGCGGTTTTCGAGCCGTTCCCGGTGACGACGACCGTCGGTGGATCGTGTTCGACGGCAACCTTACCGACGTCATCGATCGCACGAACTGCCGCGACGGCGTCCTCGCGGACGTCCGAGACCGTAATCCGCAATCGTGCATCGCCCGTTGCTGCCCTGAGTTCCTGGATGGTGTCGACGGCGACCATCTCGCCTTCGCGCATGATGCCGACGCGATCACAGACGGCTTCGACCTGACTCAGTAAATGGCTCGAAAAGAACACGGTCGCACCGCGATTCCGTTCCTCGCGGACAATCTCGCGCATCTCTCGGGCCCCGTTCGGGTCGAGGCCCGTCGATGGCTCATCGAGGATCAACAGGTCCGGTTCGCCGACCAGCGCCATGGCCAACAGCAGGCGCTGGCGCATCCCCTTCGAGTAGCCGCCGGCCCGACGATCGCCGTCGCTGCCGAGTCCGACGCGCTCGAGGATTGCGTCGGGGTCGTCGTCGGTGTCCTTCGATTCGATGGCAAACGCGACATGCTGGCGGCCGGTGAGCCGGTCATACACCGACGCCCCTTCCGGCAACACGCCCGTCCGGCGTCGCACGGTGCGTGAATCCCGCCTGGCGTCTACCCCGAGCACGGTTACGGTGCCGCGGTCGGGGCGGACAAAATCGAGCATAATGTCGATCGTGGTGGTTTTTCCCGCTCCGTTGGGGCCCAAAAAACCGAACACTTCGCCCGCATCGACGGAGAGATCGAGTTCGGAAACTGCTACGACGTCCCCGTATGTCTTCGTGACGCCCGCGAGCTCGATCACGGCCATGTGCCACCTTGCGGCGATCCACCCTAAAGCTGTTCGCCTGCGGCGAATCGGCTTTCTGCGCTGGGCTCGTTTCCCCTGTAATGGCAAGGTATCGTCGTTCGACCGTGCTCGATGCATCCCTCGCGGAGGTGTGGGATGTCCACGCGTCCGTCGAGGGGTTACAGTCGGTGACGCCCGACTGGACCGGCCTCGACATCGTAGACATTCGACAGCCCCCCGGTGGAACCGGTACGTCCATGGTCGAGGGCACCGAGATCGTGATCAAGCTCCGGCCGTTCGGCATCGTTCCGGGCGGGCGCTTTGTGTCTCGGATCACCGCACTCGAAGAGGACGACACACGGGCGATGTTCCGCGATGAGTTGGTTTCCGGTCCGGTTCCATACTGGATCCACACCCATCGGTTCGTCGATCTCGGCTTTGGGACATTACTCTTCGATCAGGTCGACTACGAGCTGGCGGGTCCGCTACCGGGGACCATCCTTACCCCTGCGCTCTCTGCGTTGTTCGCCTACCGCCATTGGCGGTTGGGCCGTCAGTTGGGGTAGCACGATCCAATGCCGACACGTCACGTACAAACCCGGCGAGGACCAATCATATTTTGATGGACGCGAGCGCGGTGCGCGAGCGGGCCGCGGACGTCCCGACAGCACCCGGTTGCTATCAGTTTCTGGCCGACGACGTCATCCTCTACGTCGGGAAGGCCGTCGACCTTCGGGCTCGTATCCGTTCGTATGCCGATCCACGGAGTCGGCGCGTCGCGAAGATGATCGACCGGGCCGATGCAATCGACTTCGCCGTCACCGAAACCGAAACCCAGGCGTTGTTACTCGAGGCCAACTTAATCAAGCGGTTCCAACCACGATACAACGTCCGGCTCAAAGACGATAAGTCCTATCCGCTGGTCCAGTTGACCGATCACCAGGTCCCCCGCATCGAAATCACGCGCGATCCTGATGACTCCGCGCTCGTATTTGGCCCGTTCACCAGCCGTGCCCGACTGGAATCGGTCGTGAAGGCGCTGCGGGCAGAGTACGGCCTCCGTGGGTGTTCGGATCACAAATATCGCGGCCGCGATCGACCGTGTCTCGATTTTGACATCGGGATCTGTGCGGCGCCGTGTACGGGCGAGATCGACGAGGAAGGGTACGCCGAGCTCGTCGACGCGGCAGTCCGGTTTTTCGAGGGTGAGACCGGGGTCTTAACCGAGCCGCTGACGGCGGCAATGGAGACGGCTGCCTCCTCGTATCGGTACGAGCGGGCGGCCAACATCCGCGATCGCCTCGAGATCGTTCGATCATTCCACGACGACGCCGCAGCAGCGGTCACGGATGCCTCCGAGGCCGATCTCGTCGACGTCCTCGGGGCGGCTGTGTCGGGAGACCGGGCGACTGTTGCCCGGCTGCACAGCGAGGGTGGCAAACTCGTCGACCGGGACCGTCACCGACTGTCCGTCCCCGACGACGCTACCGAAGGCGTCGCGTCGGTCCTCGCGGCGTTCATCCCGCAGTACTACGCCGAACGGCAGCTGCCGGACGTGATCCTCGTCCCGGAGGATCCCGGCGATCCGGATCTCGAGCGGTGGCTCGTTGCAGAAGGTGTGACGATGAAGGTGCCGGCGGCTGGTCGAGAAGCTACCCTCGTCGAGCTCGCGTTGAAAAACGCCCGTACCAGTGACCTCGAAGTCGACGGTGTCACGGCATTGGGGGATGCCCTGGGGATCGACCCACCGACCAGAATCGAGGGGTTCGACGTGAGCCACGCCCAGGGGGCTGCCGTCGTCGGGAGCAACGTCGCCTTCGAGGACGGCGAGCCGGTTACCGACCATTACCGGCGCAAAAAGCTCGCCGAGATCAACGACGACTACGGTAATATGGCCGAGTTGCTCGGCTGGCGCGCCCGGCGGGCCGTGGAGGATCAGGACACCCGGCCCGACCCTGATCTGCTGGTCATCGACGGTGGCGAGGGCCAGCTCGCCGCTGCCCGCGATGCGGTCACTGCTGTCGGATGGGACGTACCGACCATCGGGATCGCCAAAGCAGAGGAGACGGTCTACGACGGCACTCGGAGCTACCGGTGGAGCCGCGACGATCCGGCGTTACACCTCGTCCAACGAGTCCGTGACGAGGCCCATCGGTTTGCCGTCCAGTACCATCAGTCGCTCCGCGATGATGTCTCGACTGCTCTCGAGGGGGTTGATGGGATCGGACCGGCGCGGCGCCGGCGGCTGTTGCGACGGTTTGGGAGTGTCGAAAATGTGCGCACGGCTGACGCCGAAGAGCTCCAGTCGGTCGAAGGGATCGGCGCGGAGACCGCCCGCCGTATCGCAGAGCGGCTCTGAACTGACCGAATCGTTAAGGCGCACGACCCGGTAGCGGACCCTATGGAACAGAGCGTCCCGTATCAGATCGGGTCGGCAAGCCGCCAGATTCGACCCCGGACGATCGCCGTCGGGGCGTTCGTCCTGCTCGCGATCGGACTCGTCCTTACCGAACAGCTCGATGCCTTCACATTGGCCGGGTTGCTCCTGCTCGGGCTCGCGATCGTTACCGTCTCGAGCATGGTTGAGATCGTTGATGCCACCGAACAGCGGGCGCTTACGGTGTTCGGCGAGTTTCGTGGTCTGCTCGAGCCGGGGATCCATTTCATCCCCCCGTTCGTGAGTGCGACCCACCGGTATGACATGCGAACACAGACGATCGACGTCCCCAGACAGGAGGCGATCACGCGGGATAACTCGCCGGTGATGGCCGACGCCGTCGTCTACATTCGCGTCATGGACGCCCAGAAGGCCTACCTCGAGGTCGACGATTACAAACGGGCGACCTCGAATTTGGCGCAGACGACCCTCCGGGCGGTGCTGGGCGACATGGAACTCGACGACACGCTCAACCGCCGCGAAGAGATCAATCACCGCATTCACGAAGAGATCGACGAGCCGACCGACGAGTGGGGTATTCGCGTCGAGGCCGTCGAAGTCCGCGAGGTCAAGCCGACGCGCGATGTTCAGCGCGCGATGGAACAACAGACGTCTGCCGAGCGGAAACGCCGGGCGATGATTCTCGAGGCACAGGGGGAACGTCGGTCGGCCATCGAACGCGCCGAGGGTGAAAAACAGTCCGCCATCATCTCGGCGCAGGGACAAAAACAGAGCGAGATTCTCGAGGCCCAGGGGGACGCCGTCGCGACCGTGCTCCGGGCGAAGTCCGCAGAATCGATGGGTGAACGCGCAGTCATTGAGCGGGGCATGGAGACGCTCGAACGCATCGGGGCCGGCGAGTCGACGACCTTTGTGTTGCCCCAGGAGCTGTCTTCGTTACTCGGCCGGTACGGAAGCCATCTTACCGGCAGCGACATTGCCACCCAAGACGGCGTCCTCGAAGCCCAGTCCTTCGATGAAGAGACCGAACGGCTGCTCGGGCTCGACGACGTTGACAAACTGCTCGAGGAGCTCGAAGACTACGACGACGATCAACTCAAAGCGATCAGCGAGACGGAGCTGGCCTAGAATTCTGCCTCGGGGGCGACCCCGTCCATCACGGCGTCAAGGTCGTATTCGTTGCGGAGTGATACGATCCGATCCCGGATGTCGGCTGCGAGTTCGAACTCAAGATTCGCGGCTGCCTCCTGCATGCGGTCTTCGAGCAGTTCGACCTGTCGGGCGGCCTCGTCGGCGTCGCCGGGCTCGTCCGTCGTGATGCCGCCCGTGTCGGTCTTGCTGCCGGGTAGATTCGCCTCGCTAACGGCCTTCTCGATCGAGCGGGGCGTGAGCCCGTGGTCGTCGTTGTACTCCTGTTGGATTCGGCGACGGCGGCGGGTTTCCTCGATCGCGTGCTCCATCGAATCGGTCACATTATCTGCATAAAGGATGACTTCGCCCTCGACGTTGCGGGCGGCCCGACCCATCGTCTGAATGAGGGTGGTTTGCGAGCGGAGAAAGCCCTCCTGGTCGGCATCGAGGATCGCGACGAGCGAGACCTCGGGGATGTCCAATCCTTCCCGGAGCAAGTTGATCCCGACGAGGACATCGAACTCGCCGAGTCGGAGTCCCCGGACCAGTTCGTGGCGTTCGAGCGTATCTGTCTCGTCGTGCATGTATTCGACGGCGACGCCGTTCTCGTCGAGGAACTCGGTCAGGTCTTCTGCCATGCGTTTGGTGAGCGTCGTCACCAGTACGCGCTCGTCGCGCTCAGTCCGGTCGGCAATACGAGCGAGGAGATCATCGACTTGATCGGAGGCTGGCTCCACCCGGACCGCGGGATCGACGAGATACGTCGGCCGCACGATCTGTTCGGCGATGCGGTCGCTGATCTCGCGTTCGTATGCTGCTGGCGTTGCGCTCACGTAGAGGACCCGGTCGATCCGCGCTTCGAACTCGTGGAACTGCAGCGGGCGATTGTCGTAGGACGTCGGCAGCCGAAAGCCATTCTCGACGAGTGAGTCCTTCCGGGACTTATCGCCCGCAAACTGGCCACGGATCTGGGGAATCGTCTGGTGGGACTCGTCAATGACGGTAAGAAACTCGTCTGGGAAGTAATCGAGTAGCGTATACGGTGGGTCGCCAGATTCTCGGTCCGAGAAGTACACCGAGTAGTTCTCGATACCCGAACAGTAGCCGGCTTCGCGCATCATCTCGAGATCGAACGTCGTCCGTTCCTCGATGCGCTGGGCGGCGATGAGATCGCCCTGCCGTTCGAAATACCGAATTCGTGCTTCGAGGTCTGCTTCGATCTCCTGGATCGCTTGCTCCATCGTGGGCCGAGGAATCGAGTAGTGTTCGGCCGGGTGTACGAGCACTGCTGGCTCCTCACTGATGAGCTCGCCCTGGAGCGGATCGAGCTTCGACAGGCGATCGATCTCGTCACCCCAGAACTCGACGCGGACCGCGTACCGGCCATACATCGGGAATATCTCGACTGTATCGCCGCGGACGCGGAATCGACCCTGAGTAAAGTCGATGTCGTTGCGTTCGTAATTGAGGTCGACGAGTTGGGCGAGGAGTTCTTCCCGACCGAACTGCTCGCCAATCTCGAGCCGTAGGGCCATTGATTCGTAGTTCGTCGGATTACCGAGCCCGTAGATGGCGGACACTGATGCCACCACGATCACGTCCTTGCGGGTGAGCAACGAGCGGGTAGCAGAGTGGCGTAGCCGGTCGATTTCATCGTTGACCGACGCGTCTTTGTCGATGTAGGTGTCGGTCTGTTCGACGTACGCCTCCGGCTGGTAGTAATCGTAGTAGCTGACGAAGTACTCGACTGCATTGTCCGGAAAGAGGTTGCGAAACTCCTCGTACAGTTGGGCAGCGAGGGTCTTATTGTGCGCCAGGACGAGCGTCGGCAGCTGCAGCTGTTCGATCACCCAGCTTACGGTGTTCGTCTTCCCGGAGCCGGTCACTCCGAGCAGCGTCTGTCGTTCATTGCCCGCGGCATAGCCCGACGCGAGCTCCTCGATTGCGGCTGGCTGATCGCCCGCCGGCTCGAACGGCGCGTCGACCCGAAATGCCGTTTCCGCCTCGGGTTGATCCGGTTGCAGCGGACTCGTCCGTGAATCGCTCACGGTCGATCCAACACGGTCGATCGACTTGACCCATTCGCTTGCCAGAACACCCCTACGTTTCGGGTGGAACAACACTCTCACGACGGTCAGCATGAGCCGTGTTCCGACGAACACTGCCGGCGTTCCAGTCGAAACGATGGGGTGTTCGAGGCTACGGTCGAGGTGCGGATACCGTTGCACTCCCGTCTGCGTGTTCGTCGATGTCGAGTTCGTAGCCGAACGATCGAATGAGCTCGGCGTTACTCGCGACGTGATCGGTCACCCGCGGGATGGACAGTGAACCGCCACACACCGCGAGGAACACCAGCAGTTGATCGGCCATGAACGGATCGACGGCACCGGGGCTGTCCAACCAATCGCAAAACGATGCGACACAGTCCTCGGCAACCTTTTCGGCGGGTTTACCTGGTGCGCCGAGTTCGTCGAAGCCCGCCCGCGTCCGGGTGAAGTTAGCGGCGAGGAGCAGTGACGACCCGGTCGATGCCGTCTCGACGTCTCGAACCCGTGGCACTACCTCGTGGCCGGCCAGCACCTCGACGGCCCGGGCTGCCTGACGCTTTGCGACCTCCGCGTCGGCGAGGTCGCTCGAGGCCGTCGAGACGACCTCGATCGGTCCGGAATCGCCCCGCGCGGTCACGACGAGCGGATCCAGAGAAGTTGGCGCGATCGACAGCGATATCTGCCCTTCGCCGACCGGATAAAATCCCGTCCGCTCGAGCGCGATCGTCCCATCGTAGCCGAACCGTCCGAGCAGCGGCAGTTTCACCCGGTCCAGATAGCCGACCGTGGGTGCCCACTTGACGTCTGTGCCACCGGTGATTTCGAGGGTCAGTACCTCCGTGAGGTACGGTGCCAGCGGGAGAACGACATCACAGACTAGCGCGACGCTGCCGGCAGTCGGCAACTCGACGCGCGTTGATTGGGGACTGAGCGTGGTCGGCCGGAACGTCAACGTCGATCCCCCACATCTCGCGCCGTCCACTTTGGCCGCACACCACGCCGCCATCAGGTCGACGACCGCGAGGTGCTGGGCTCGCAATCCCGGACTCGGCCGCTCCCCGCGCACGCCCTCGATGGTGAACGCCGTCCCGGTGATCGCAGCGAGCGTTACGGCGCTGCGCACGAGCTGTCCGCCACCGGCACGCCCGTCGATGGTGAGCATAGCAGCCACTATGCGGTGTGCGAAGAAGCGTCTCTGGTTGGTGGTCCCCCTCCACGCCGCGTGTTGCTTTCGACGTGTCGCGGGTTGGATCCGCTGTGTCTCTCCGCTCGGTGCGCTTCGTACACGAAATAGAGATTCCAGAGGTTCAGCCCCTCGCCGTGCTTGGCCGCCATTGTCGCATCAAAGAGCGGGAGTCGATCGTCGTGTTGGTCCGGTCCGCTCGGCTCGATTGATGCGAGCAACCGCCAGGGCGAGCCGAGAAACCATAGCTCGTGGCCGACCGCGTCGAACACGTCACGAATGAGCCCTGCTGTAAAGCCACTCGTCCCGCCCGCCGGATACGTGGCCGTCACCGACACGGTTCCATCGGAGAAGGCGTCCCGCGAGA
>SKNY01000050.1 GCA_007123105.1 Salinarchaeum sp.
CCCCGAGCGTTAGATCTGCCTCAGATACGGCAGCAGGGTCGATCGCCTGCAGGCGTTCGACAGCAACCTCTCGAACCAGTCGAGCATTCTCGTCAGATCGCGTCCGTTTTGGATCTACTTCTTGGTCCGTTTGAAGATCGAATAACCGCCGTTCACGGTGGATTTCATCGATTTCGTATAACCACTCATCGGATCGCACACCAATGACAGGATCACCGCGTACGGCGTGTTCCGCAATGACGTATTCCCGGGATTCGGTATCGAGATCGACACCTTCGTACTCGGCGGAACATGCCCTTCCCCGAGTATGATGGTACAACGGAGGCACGTCAAGTAAACTGACTAATGATTGGTTGGCCGACTCGAGTTCCGACGATCCGTTTACGATCACCAGCGGCACATGAAGGAGTTCATCGAACATGCGGGCTGGTTTTCCATAGCATCCGTGTTCGCCGAATAACTCGCCGTGATCGGATGTCAACACAATCAGCGTATCGTCATACAAATCCTCTTCTTTCAGCATCGCGATGAGGCGTTGGATTTCCTCGTCCACGTAGGTGATCGCTGCCCGATACAGGGCTAACAAGACCTCGCGGTCATTTCCCGAAAGTGTCTCGGGGCGATTAATCATCTGTTCATACAGATCTGCCACGTGATTCATACTAACATCGGATACGCCGAACGCATCCCGATACGGTTCCGGGGGATGACACGGATGGTGGACGTCCATATAGTGTGCCCAACAGAAAAATGGACGATCGGTAGTACCGATCCAGTCGATTGAATCATCAGTAATGACTGAAGCCGGTACGTACGGACGGGGACGTCCGCTGACGAGTTGATACGTTGATTTGATCGCGCCAGTAACGTCGACGACGTTATCGATCTTTTGCATTACGGGATTGTTGAGCTCGATCCCGCGGGGAAATACTCTCGTGGCGATCCCCATTAATGGGTGTTGGTAATCGACGAATTCGTCAAATCCGACATCATAGTGGAAGTTCGTGGATAAAAACGGGTTGCTATGGAATCCCCCGGTCAGGAGTCCCTCGTCTTGTAGCAAGCTTGCAACACGTGGCCGCGACGGATCGAGGGGACCCAGGCCACCGTGGGACAGTGGGTAGGTCCCGGTCAGCAAAGCCGGAAACGAGGAGGTCGTCCCGGGGCCGGTCGCGAATGCCCGCTCAAAACTAACGCCTGTATCTTCGAGCTCGCGGCCAGCTGGGAGAGACGGTATCATATCACGCCAAATGTCCATCCGCAGGGAATCGATCGTGATCAGGAGGACGTTGTCGACCATGTGATGTAGCCATCCGTCAGCAATCCATGTTGTAACAACATCTGTAAGAGTCACTATTGGTCATTATTAGTGCCTGTACAATCATGTAGCCTGATTTGAATGAACGAATATATCTTATAATGAGAACCCCCACTTGAGGTAAGGAGATGGTAATTCTCGGCCCATCGTGTCCCAGTATAAGTCTCATGAACCAGATCTATCTACAGTGAACGTCCGGAATTGAAGATAGTCATGGTTTTGTGAATATATAGGATTCGTAACATTTATTGCTATAATGGTAAACTTAACGGATGCATGGCACGCAAACTGGGCACTCAGCCGAGGAAACTCGGCGGTGAGCAGCCCAATGTGACAGTAGCTTCGCCTAGGGCGAGAAGAATCAACCGACGGCAGTACCTGGGAGCTGGTATCGGACTCGTGGCAGGAGGATTGACACTCCAAAGCGTAACCGGGAACGTCGTCGCCACGGATGGTGACGTGACGGAGTTCGTCACGGACTTTAGCGAGTATGCGTCATGGTGAGGATTGGGATATACGAACAGAAGAACCAGCTCGGAGGGAATCATGACTAGGACTCGACACGGCATGTACCTCCTGACCGAGGACGACGTGTACAACGTCGAGGAGTGGATCGGTGAGCAAATCGACTGTGTCACGACGACGTACACGTCCGGTGGATGGGACACCTGGCGGATCACCTTTGGTGATGACGACGACGAATTGCAACGGGTATTCGGCGACACCGATCGAAACTTGATCATTCACACGCCGTTGACCCAAGAGGATGGACACGACTACAGCCTCGCAGCGGACGGGGCGTTCGACAGTGAATACCGGGAATTTGCTGCCCAACTCGTCGCTCTCGGGATGGGAGATTCCGCCATTCGAGTGGCTGCGGAATTTAACCGTCACTGGTCGTCTAGGTTGCCCAATGACCCAACGAATTATGCGAGTGGATTTGCCCGTTTGGTGCGGGAGATGCAATCTGTCGACGGTGCTAATTTTGAGTTCCTCTTCAGCCCATCAGGAACCCCAAGCGGGATCGAATGGGATGCATGGCCACCGTCGGCACCGGAGTGGCCGGAAGGGGAAGACCCGCCATTGATTACGGTCGGTTCGCCGTATGATGCAGCGGTTGCCTATGGAACAAGCGGATGTTCGTCTATCACGGACGCGGACCGTGCGGCCGCCTGGCAGGAAAATCTCGATGAGATCCTCGAATGGTACGATTTCGCTGACAATGTTGGTGGCACGATTGGCGGTACGGTTGAATGGGGGTTGTCCGATAAAGTCTGGAACGACTATGGCGGATGTGACAATCCGTATGTAATTGAACGGATGATCGAACGGGCCCATGAAGACGGGTGGAAATATCTCGCGTACTGGAACGCAGACTCCAGTGCAGGGGGCACGCACAAAATATTCCCGGTTGAGGAATCCCCGTTCCCAGCGGGTGCAGAACGGTATCGCCAGCTCGTCGGTGATTATCTTGCAGCAGTTGAAGAGACGGAATCGAACGGGGAACCGGAAGTCGAATCCGACGATGCTAGCAGCGCTGATAATCCCTCTGTCTCGCTCTTCGATGATTGGACGCCCTCGTGGCGAAATGCTGACGAACAAAACTGGTCGGTCGTTGCTGGTGACGAATACACCGGGGGACACGCACTGGTATTCGAACACGACGGCGACGAACGCACGCGATATGCGTTGGCGTGCGATCGGCTCGGGACCTTGACGGATTTCGAGTCGCTCGATAAGTTCAGAGTCCCGGAGTTCACGCCAAATGAGCGTCTCGGATTCCATGCGCGCGTCTACTTCAGAGCTTCCGGTGAGGCCGGCAATGAGAACGGCTATTGGGTCGAGGTGGAAAATCGGAATGAGACCTTCCGGTTGGCAAAGTACACCGATGCTAGAATCACAAACATCGAGCGCTTCGGCACGCCGGTAGAGGACACGTTTTTCTACCGACGAATTCGGGCCGAAGGCAAAGATCTGAAGGTCAAGGTGTGGCCGGCAGACGCCCCGGAACCGGACGATTGGGACGTCGAAACAACGGATGATGATCATACTGAAGGTTGGATCGGGGTCGGTTCGTTGGATACCGGCGCAGTCGAAACGGACGTGTTCAGCGTCAGAACCGACGGCCAGCCCGCACAATTCCCTGAAGACCGGAAGGAGATTGCAATATCCGCACTCGATCCCACCGACGTATCGAGCACTGGGATGACGCTCGTCGGTGAACTAACCGCACTCGAGGGCTATGATGGGGCAACGATGGCGTTCGAGTGGGGCGAGCCAGACGAGGACTTCCCCAATACCACGGACGAACAAGCCCTCGATGCAACCGGAACGTTTACCGCCGAGCTCACGACTCTCGAACCCAGTCAGGAGTATGAGTATCGTGTCGTTGGCGTCGCTGGGGATACGACCGTCACTAGCGAACCGATCACGGCCGCAACGGCTGCGGCCAATCCTGCCGGACCCGTCATCGAATCGTTCGAGGTGACCGATGCAAGCGACGAATCCTGGACGCGCTTCGACGTCGATTGGACCGTCTCTCACGGAGAAGGCGAACTCGACACCGTAGTAACCAAGCTTCGACGCGATGGTGTCACTGTCGCGGCCGACACAGAGAGCATCTTCGGATCGACGGCATCGTTCACCCATGCGGTCCGTGTCCGGGGCAAAATCGACGAGGTTTGCCTCGTTGTCAGCGATACCGAAAACCAAGTGGCCGTGGACACGATCAAGGTGTAACCGGGTCTCGCAGGTAACCCACTGGGTACTTACCCGGTGTTGGTTGGGTCGATGACCCTGTCTCGATCGCGATCACCCAACACGCGATGGTTAACGTAATGGGAGACCATCGCTGCCAGCCCGAAAAAGACGCCGAGCATCAACAACACCCCGGCAACTAGAAACATGCCAGCCGGGAGCGTTCCCGACGTCATACCGGTGGCAAACGTCGCATATCCGATGCCGATCCCGAGGGAGATTGAGGTGAGTGCTGGCGGACCGAACAGCGCCAGGGGTCGTTCGCGTTCCATGGTCCGAACGATGTTACGGACGAGCCCTATCCCGTGGGTAACCGGGTGCTTGGTGTTGGCCTCCGCCACATCGTAGCGAATCGAAACGCCAACCTCCTCGACCGTATACCCTTCTCGGGCCGCGTGATAAAGGATGTCCGTGCTTGCGTGCATATCCCGACCGATCGTTGGATCGGATGCCAACGATTCGATAACCGGTTCTGTATAGAGTCTGAATCCGCTTTGAGTGTCACGGATCCAACCAAATGGTCGATCGGTACCGAGCATGCTTGCGTTCGTCAGGACGTTGATGACGCCGAGCCCGAACCGCCGGTACAGGGGCATGTCCGTGTCGCCGCCATCGGCCAGTCGACTGCCAATGACGAGATCACACCCCGTCGCTGCCTGTCGATCAACCAGGCGGGTGATGTCCGAGGTCCGGTGTTGGCCGTCGCCATCGAGGATCACTAGTTTGGCTGCGTGATCCCGGCGCGCAACAGCGAAGGCCGACGCCAGTGCCGCGCCGTAGCCCCGATTGCGCGGATGCTGGACGACGGTGGCTCCTGCTCGCTTGGCAACGGCGGCAGTATCGTCGGCACTGCCGTCGTCGATCACGACGACGTCGTCGGCATACTCGCGTGCGCCGGTTACGACCGCTTCGATGGAATTGGCTTCGTTGTATGCAGGGATGGCGACGAGGAGATCCGGTCGTTCCTCAAGTGTCGATTGAACTACCGCGTCGACCAGGTACGCATCGCTTTCGGCCAGTCGAGCCACGCTCTGTTCGAAGTCGAGTTGAACCGTGGGATCCTCCTGGTACAGCACCCCCGGGTATCCGCTCGCCCGGGCGGACTGGGTGAACGCCCGTCTGATCTCGGCATCGGATGCGGCGTCTCCCACGGGCAGAAGTCTCGCGTCCATATCCGCGGCAAACGAGACGGCCTCTAGCTCCTCGTCGTTGTATCCGACGATGACATCGTAGCCCGCCCGGCGTGCCCGGAGAACCGTCCCCGCTACTTCATCGGCCGTGCCCGGTACGGCCCGGATCCCGAGGACCGGTTCGACGGTGTTCGACCGGGATGCCTCGGTTGGATCCCGGTCGTCCGCCAGCAACGTATCGAACTCCCGCTTGATGGCCTCCACCCGATCGCCATTCGATTCAGAGTGGCTAGCTGAGCGATCATCAATTTCACCTCCGCTGTCGTCAGTAACGTCAGCTGCTAGCGCGGGGACTCCAGCCCGAGCCCGATCCCTGTCCGTCGTCATCAAATCACCGTCGGCCGGCCGGCGAGCACCTGACGGAGTCGAAGCGACGAGGCGTCGAGGAAGGGGCCAGTTCTGGATCGGAAACTGGGTCGGTTGTCGAACCGGGGGACCCGTCTGGGAGATCCACGGCCTCCACTGGTACCGTGGATCGACGAACGGTCTGGCGCCGGTGCCGACAGCCGTCCTTCGACGATCGATTGGATTCGGCTTTGATACCACCATAGCATCATCCACCCGCACTAGCCGCATTGTTATGACTGTCCTGTAGACTGTACAGTCTTGTCAAAAAACATACTAAGCTCGCACAAATCGGGTCGTCGGTTGGAGATGAGTGGATAGGGTATCGCGAATGGCCTGATGTCCGAACGCGTGCGGAAAGGTGCGTCGCTCAGTATCAGAAGAACAGCGCGGCAAGATGACCGCAATTATCACAGACCATGGCTGGGTTACCCTTATGAGAGCCCTGGACGAATGTCCCGTTTCCGCACAGGCGGCACTGCTCTCCCCGAAGTTGACGCATTGGTGTGTGTTCCATGGTCGGTCAACGGGTCGTTCGCTCATTTCTAATTTCACGGTAATGTCCGGTAATTGTGTCACTATCTCAATCCGCGCAGTCCGGGTCGACGACGTGTTCGAGGGGAGTGCTGTCTAGTGATTGCCGTCTGTACCGGGGACTATCCCGCCTGTGCCGATGGAAGGACGAACTTGCCCGGGATTTATCGTCGGGGCCGGAGTGGACGCCACCACACATGGACGGACCTTATGAGCCGACGTGGGAGTCGCTTGCCGGTCACGAGGTGCCAGACTGGTTCCACGATGCGAAACTCGGCATCTTCATCCACTGGGGACCCTATGCAGTACCGGCGTACGCGGATCCCGACGGAGATCACGCCTACGCGGAGTGGTATCCGTACTATATGTATCAGGACGGAAGCGATACCCAGGTATACCACGAGGAAACCTACGGGAGCGATGTCGAATACGTCGACTTTGTCGACGACTGGCACGCAGAACAGTGGGATCCCGATGCATGGGCGTCCTTTTTCGCCGACGATGTTGGGGCAAAATACGTGGTGTTGACCGCCGAACACCACGACGGCTTTCCGCTCTGGCCGACCCATTATACCAAATATAACGCCGGAGAAATGGGTCCCGAACGGGATCTCGTTGGTGATCTCGCCGATGCCGTCCGGGCCGAAGGCCTTCGCTTTGCTGGCTCGTATCACGCCAACCTCAACTACTATCAGCCGGGCTTTGACGGCCCTTTCGGCCATCCGGACTATTACGTCGGGCCGGACGGGTTCCGCGACGAGGAATCATTGCCGGGCGACGAATACGTCGATTTCCTGAACGCCAAACACCGCGAGCTCATCCGTCGCTACGAGCCGGACGCACTGTGGTTCGACGTGCCGATTGCAGACGCCGACCAGTACCGGGCCCGCGAGGTGATCGCTGACTTCTATAATCGGGCAGCGACCGAGTGGGACAAGGAAGTCGTGGTCAACGATCGATCGGCCACCGACGCCCGCGATCAGGATCTCTGGGACTTTCGGACGCCAGAATACGATGCCTACGATGAGATCACGCCGTTCAAATGGGAGGCCTGCCGGGGCATCGGCCGATCGTTCGGCTACAATGCCGAGGAAACCGCCGAGGATCACCTGCGTGCCGAAGAACTCGTCCACACGTTCGTGGACATGGTCTCAAAGAACGGCAATTTACTCATCAACGTGGGGCCGCGCGCCGATGGGACGATACCCGATCTCCAGCGCGAGCCACTCGCCGGGCTGGGATCGTGGCTCAGCGACCATGGCGATGCGATCTACGCGACCCGGCCGTGGGTCGTCGCCGAGGACGACGCGGCTGAGGTGCCGGTTCGGTACACCCACAAGGACGATACCCTGTATGCCATCTTACTCGATCGACCGGCCGACCGACTCACGCTGACTGGGGACGGTCATCTCGACGCCAGTGAGGTTGCAGACGTCCGTGTGCTTGCCGACAACGAGTCACTCTCCTTTGAGGCCAGTGATGACCTTGTGGTGAACGCTGGCGACCTTCCCGCCGACCACCACGCGTACGCACTCGCCCTGGAGGGCGTCTCGCCCGCGTGAGAGCCGGACGCATTTAAGGGGATCCGCCGGCCTCGTCCGGACGATGACGGACGAACTCGAAACCGTGGCGTTGTTCCAGCGGCTCGACCCGGACCGTGTCGACGAGTATCTCGAGGCGCACGAGGACGTCCCCGGGGCAGTCCCCGCAGCGATGGAACGTGGAGGCGTCCACTCCTTCCGACTGTTCGTCGAAGACGACGTCTCGGTCGGCATCATCGAAGTCGAGGACTTCGACGCATTCAACGAAGAATATCTCGCGGACGAGGAGTGTCAGGACTGGGAGGAGTACGTCGCGGATTTCAAACGCTCTGGTGTCGACGTCGATGAAGGAGACATGCCGTTAATGGACGAGGTCTGGACGTTCGAACGCGATTAGTCGGCAACACGGACCGGTTCATAGGGTGCTTCGAGATATTCCAGATCAGAGTCGGAAAGCGAGATGTCGAGGGCTGCGACGGCTTGTTCGAGATGATCGATGCTCGTCGTCCCAATGATCGGCGCATCGACCCACTCCTGGTGGAGGATCCACGCCAATGCAAGTTGTGCCATCGTCACGTCGTGTTGATCGGCGAGCTCTTCGACGCGCTCGTTGATGTCACGCCCGCCGCCCTCCCGATACGGGAGGCGGAACATCTTCCCGTCCTCGGCTGCCCGGTCAGTGGCGTCCATCTCCCGGTGGGGCCTGGTCAAGTATCCCCGGCCAAGCGGGCTCCACGGGATGACGCCGATACCCCGTTCCTGACAGAACGGGAGCATCTCCCGTTCTTCTTCGCGGTAGGCGAGGTTGTAGTGGTTCTGCATCGAGACGAATCTCTCGAGGCCCAGCGACTCGCTCGTGTGGATCGCCTCGGCGAACTGGTAGGTTCGCATCGAGGAGGCGCCGAGATACCGAACCTGATTTCGTCGGACGGCATCATCAAGGGCAGCCATGGTCTCGGCGATCGGCGTCTCGTCGTCCCATCGATGGATCTGATACAGATCGATCGTATCCATACCGAGCCGGTCGAGACTGTTCGTGAGTTCCTGTTCGATTGCCTTACGAGACAGTCCACTGGCATTCGGATTCTCTGGGTCCATCTCGTGATAGACTTTCGTTGCGACGACCGGCCAATCGGCGTCATACTCCGCGAGTGCCCGTCCAAGGACGATCTCGCTGCCTCCGCGCGAGTACATATTGGCCGTATCGAAGAAGTTGATGCCAAGGTCGATCGCACGGTCGATAATTCGACGGCTTTCATCCTCCTCGAGGACCCAATCCGCCCAATCGTTGCCGTCGGTGGCAAAGCTCATGCAGCCGAGACACAACCGGCTGACGGTCATGCCCGTCTCGCCGAGGGTAGTGTATTCCATCCTGCTCGCACTGCCCACCCGAAGCTCAATAGCTCAATCGGAATCGACGGCCTGTAGTCGATACGTCTCGCCCTCGACTGCAATCAGTCGGTGGCCGGCCCTGCCGAGCAGTCTGCGGACCGTCGAATCATCCGTCGCGATCCTCACTTCGGGAGCCTCGCTGAGGTAGGCAATCGCATTGCGTAGCCCGTGGTTGCGCGGTTGGAGCACCTGCTCGACGATGTACCGGATGTCAGCCGCGGCAGGATCTTCCTCGGTCTCGACGGCGGCAACGACGGCCCGATGGTCCGCTGAAGCCCTGTCCCAGCCCTCATCGCGGACGAGGACGTAGTCCTCGGCTTCCTCGACGATCCGGCTTGCCGATGTCGGGCTGATCTCGTGGTCGGGACCGTCGAGTTCGAACAGCGCCGCAGCTGGAGCAGCGTCCTCGAGGGCCATGTTCACGGTGACGGCGTAGGTGCCGGATCCAAGGTTGCCGAGGTCTCGCGTGATGCCATCGGGCGCCTCGAGGTCAGCGGAGCCATCATCGAAGCCAGCGCCGCCGAACAGTCGGAAGGTCCACTCGTAGGTCGTCCCGGGCTGGACGTGCGTCAATGGCGTCGGCGCGCTCGTGGGGGCGATCCGGTACCACTCCTCGTCGACCAGTTTCCAGATCGACCAGCCAAAGGGGTTACCACTGGCAACCGCTGTGTCGTGGTTGACGAACGTGGCCTGGAGCTTCGCCGGGGTCGACAACACCTCGGCACTCGGATGAAGATAGGTCGTGGTATCCCGATCGGCCTCGTGATACCAGCTCGGTTCCTCGCTGCCGCCAGACACCGAGGGCAGCGGCGGTACCGCAACGTCCGCCAACCGTCGGTCGGCAACCGGTCCCGGATGGGCGGCCGGCCACACCGTGATCCGGAAGTCCCCGCGTTCGACGAGCCGTCCGAAGTGGCCCGGGACGAACGCCGCGCCCTCCTCATCGGCGATGACGACGAACTCGCCGTACATCGTTTGGTCCGGTTCGAGCCGGACCTTGTCCGGAAACGACACGCGGCGGCCAACCGGCGATCTCCGCCAGGCACCGTCGTCGTCGCGGATCGCATTGCGGTCGTGATCGATGAGATCTGTCGCCGATGTGGGGACAAGCCGGAGGTCGGCTACCTCCAATGGTGCGTCACGGCCGCGATCTGCATAGGCGGCATGGGGCAGTGACCGGGGTGAACCGAAGAATGGGAGATCCCGAATCCAGATGTGCTCGGGGAAGGACGACTCGTTCGTCACGGTCACCGCGAGCGTGAGCGGCGAGTCTTCGGACGGTTCGGTCGCGAGGCCGACGTGAACCGCGATGTTGCCGGTCCGCCAGAACGTCGGGGAGATGGCACCCGAGAGATCCAGCGCCGCATCGGTGAACCAGTCGAACCGGTGCTCGTTGACGGCGACTGGTTCGTGGTCGGCCTCTACGGTGGCGACCGCCCGGTCATCGTCCGTCGCGTCCGTGGAGGCGTCGTCTTCCGTGTCGGTGGACGGATCGGCATCGGTCCCATCGCCATCGTCAGCGGTGGGATCGGCATCAGCATCGTCGGCCGTACAGCCAGCGACGAGGAGGGTCGAGCCGGAGGCGAGGAGGAGCTGGCGGCGGCGCATACGCGCAAATGTACATGTTCGACGGTAAAGGTTTTGTGCCCGTCAGTCAACGCATCGCGAACGTAGCATGCCAGAACCGCAGACGAGGCTCTCTTTTGACGGCGAATGCGTTCTCCTCAACGGCGACCCCACGCTCCCCGGTCGTCGATATCGCGGCACGTCGCTGTCCGGACTACTGCCGAACGCACGGATGGTGCAGGCCGTCTTCGACGACGAGACCCCGGACACTGTCGGCCAGTGGGCCTACCCCGACACCGGCGAGTGGGACCCCGATCGGAACGTTACGGAGTTCGTCGACGCGTTGCCGACCTATTATGACCGCGGCCTCAGGGCGGTCACCGTCTGTCTCCAGGGCGGGCGACCGTCGATTGGCAACCGATCGAACCCGGAACGGGTGTCGGCGTTCCGGCCGGACGGCAGCCTGAAGGCTGCTTGGATGGACCGGCTCGCCCGCGTGTTGGATCGGGCCGACGAGCTGGGCATGGTGGTGATCGTCGGGTACTTCTACTTCGGCCAGGACGATGTGTTCGATGACGAAACGGCCATCCGGGCGGCAACGCGCAACGTGACCGACTGGCTACTCGAGCACGAATATCACAACGTGATCGTCGAGGTGAACAACGAGTGTAACCACTCGCTCTGGGATCACGACCTGTTCGGGCCGGCCCAGATTCCGGAACTCATCGAACTGGTCGCTTCGTGTACCCGTGACGGGAGGAGACTCCCGGTTGGGACCAGTTTCGGCGGGGGCGTGGTTCCAACGCCCGATGTAATCGAAGCGTCTGACGTGGCGCTGCTCCACGGTAATGGGGTGGACGACCCCGCCCGCATCGCTGACATGATCGCCGAGGCCCGGGCGATCACGGGTGAGAACCCGATTCCGATCATCTTCAACGAGGACGACAACCACGGCTTCGGCAGCTATCCGAACAACATGGCCGTTGCCCTCGAACACGGCGCATCCTGGGGGTATTACAGCGGTGGCCGGAACGATTACCGGAGCGGCTTTCAGTCGCCCCCGGTCCAGTGGGCGATCACCACCCCCGAGAAAGAGGCGTTTTTCCGATACGTCGAGGCGATTACACGGCCGGATGCCGTGTTCGCGGAACCCGACCACTAGGCCATCCGATCGGGATCGATCGTCAGGTACCAACTGCTAGACTGGTCACGCCGTCGTTCGTTGGCCGCCGTGGACCAGGCCGCCGTCTCCTGATGCGCCCACTTGATCCGTTGGCGACCACGACTTGTGGTCGCCGCGTGCCCCATACCGGACGCTCCCCGATAGACGCTGCATACCACGGGGTTGTACATGCTGGTCCGGCGCGCAATCCCGACCAGTTCCGCCCCATCGAGCGTCGTCACCGATCGAACACAAGGGGATCCCGAGACCGGTTGCTTGAGACCGGACCGCACGTGCATGGTCGGTTGGTGGCCAGAATGCCGTCCACAGCCGGTTCGCGGTCAGCGGCGGGAGCCGTGTCGGTGCCCGGCGATCCGTGTCTCCGTGTTCGTCGAGGCTCCCAAGGGGAGCGCGTCCCAGAACATGGTCATCAGCCGCCATCTCGGTTCCAGTCACCAGCCCGAGGTCGAACAGATGGGTTGACGTGGGTAGACGAACGCGATCACTTGACATGCCGCTACCAACACCGGTATATACCATCCCCCGTTAGGCGGTGGCAATGAACACGGCGGTGCCGCCGGTCCCAGAATCGTGTACGCAATGTCCATATATCGACGCCTTCCATAGCAGTTGTTCGCATCCGGACCGACAACTCATCATCCAACAGCTATCGGAGGACCTCGAGGAATGTCCGGTGTTCCCCAAGCTCCGTACCGATGCAATGCGGAAACTTGAGGACCAACTGACGGACGATTAGCCCGGCAGCCAGACGAGGTTCCAGTCGAGGAGTAACCCCGCGAGCACAAGCACTGCGACGGTTGCAATGGTATAGAGGAGTCGCGACCAATGACGCCACCAGCCCACTCGCCAGGCATAGCCGGCCAATCCGAGCACAACGAGTGCGACCCCCAAGCCGATTGTACCGACAAACGGAGTCAGTGGATACCATCGCGGCATCCCGGTAGCCAGCCGATTCGGATCCGCTGCCAAGAGTGCTGCCATCGATCCTAGCGGGAGCATAAGCCCCACCCATGCAACAGCGAGCGCAATGCGCGCGATCGCCGGGCGGTCAAGCGACAATCCACCACGACCGAGTGCCCGGTATGATGCCGCGAGCCCCCACCCGGCAATCGTTCCCAGCACGATCACGCTGGCCAGGAGAAACGCACCAAACTGAAGCAACGGGTCTTCGCCGCGAGAAAGTCTTCTGAACCCGAGCGTCGGAGCCGTATCCATAACGAGGTGGGTCACCTCCCCGTCACGCGTCACGAATGCCAGCCGCTCGTGTCCATTCACGGCCCGAAAGACGTACGGTTCGGTTTCGACCCACGTTTGCTCCCCGACCGCCCTACCGACCGGATCGGTTCGCACCGTCCCGTCCTCGAGCACCTCCACCTTGATCATCGACGGGAGAAATACCACCCGCTCGTACCCAGTCTGGTTGACTCGAGTAATCCGATACCAGCCTGCTAACGCCTCGGCATCTATCGGTTGCTCTGGCGCGATCGGTTCCGGACCGGGGATCGTGAAGAACCGGTCGACGAAGGCGTCGAACAGTCGTTCCCGGGCACCGGCCGCACCGGCGGTATTATACGAGACGAACAGTCCGAGATCGTGGTCGGGTGCAACCACGAGCAGCGTGGCAAAGTGTTGGGTGTCTCCCGTGTGGCCGACCAGCCGGATTTCGTCATTTCGAAATTCGTAGGTGCCGATGCCGACGCCGTTGATTGCCGAATGGTTGCGAAATTGGCCGGTGAGCATCGCCTCGATGGAATCGGCGGCCAACACGCGCTCGCCGTCGACCACCCCCTCACCGAGGAGTAATTTGAGTAACTGGGCTGCATCGCGGGCTGAGGCCCGTAAGGATCCTGCCGGGGCGGCCGGGATGAATTCGGGATCGGCCGCCACGGGCCGGTCGCCGTCGATGACGTGTCCCTGGGGGACGGCAGCCGCGTTGTCGGGCCGATCGAACGAGGCTCTATCCATCCCGAGTGGACCGAGGACGTGGTCGGCCGCATACGCTGTGAACGTCGTGTCCGCTGCGTCAGCGACGACCTGCCCGGCGAGCGCCCACCCGTAGTTCGAATACGATGCCAGGGTGTCGGGTTGCCGCACGATCGCCGGCTGTGCGTCGGCGAGGTATGCGGGGAGGCTCGGTAACGAGGCCGCGTCAAAATGGTACGTACCCTCCAAGCGTTCTTCGAACCCCGCGGTGTGGGTGCACAGATGACGGAGGGTGATCGGGTCGTCCGTCTCCGGGAGCTCGACGGAATGAAGGTAGGTTCGAACGTCCTCATCAAGATCGACGAGCCCCCGTTCTGTCGCGTGCATGACGACTGCACCGGTCAGCGTCTTCGCGACCGACCCGACACGAAACGGCGTCTCTGCATCAACCGGTACACCGGTGTCGACATGTGCCGTGCCATAACCTGCCGCGAATGCGACGTCACCGCCCTCCACCACCGCGACGGTGGCACCGGCGATTGCGTCTCGATCCAGCTGGTTGGGGATAACCTCGTCAAAGAACGAGGCGAATGCGTTCGGCTCTTGATCGCGGTCGGCACTGACGCGGGGAATTACCCCACCGACGCCTGCCATAGCTGCACCCGCGAGGACGGTCCGACGAGACAGGTAGCATCCAGCATCTCCGCCCATCGCTACGTGTCCGTAGCCAGCCACGGATCAAAAACGGTGACGGGCGTTACCCGCGCATGATCGTCGCGGCATCCGAGAGCGTCGCGAGTGGATCGTCCATCTCGTACTCGTAAAATACCCATTCGGTCGGACCGGCCTCACACGCACCGAGAACGCCCTCGACATCGACTGCCCCCTCACCGAGCGGGACGGACTCGCCGGTATCGGGTGCGGTATCCTTGAGGTGGACCAATACGGCGCGGTCACCGAGGGATTCGATCAGCTCGACCGGATCGTAGTCGGTCTGGACGATGAACCCGACGTCGACTTCGATCCCGATCTCCGTTGCATCGATGAACCGGTGGAAGCCGGAAGTTCCCTCGAGGTCGACGAACTCCTGCAGGTGGTTGTGGTAATGGAGCCGCATATCGTGCGCTGCGAGCTTGGCTGCGAGCTCGTCGACCCGATCGGCGACCTGTTCGATCGCATCTTGGGACTGGAAACACTCGCCAGGCAGCGAGGGAATGACGATCTCCCGACAATCGATCGTGTCATAAAAGGCGACCGTGTCGGCGAAGTCGTCCTCCAGATCCCCGATCGGGACGTGGGCGCCTGCGGCCGCCAGGTCCTCGTCGGCTAAGGCCGATGCGACCGCATCGGCGTCCTCGTCACGGACACGATAGGCGAACTCGACGCCTTCGAATCCGGCGGTGGCAACCCGACTGAGCAGTTCGTCGAACGGTAACTCGACGTCACGAAGCGAATAGAGCTGAATGCCTGCACGTGCCATACGCAAGGGTTCTCAGCGGGGCGGTAAGAACGCTTTCACCGCGGCGCCTCTCGTTCGCGATCAGGCTGCCCGAGGAGTGGAGCGTTCGGCAATCTCGTCTGCAGTCAGCTCGCGACCGGCTTCGTGGGCGAGATAGATGCCCTCCATGACGAGCATCGAGTTGAGCCCGATGTCACCGGTCGGAATGGGCTCGTCGGCACTCCCATCGATCGTATCGACCCAGTGTTGAAACTGATCGTTCGTGTCTCCGACATCGTAGCCAGTCTCACTCTCGATCAGGGCGTGCCGGCGTTCGAACCCACCAAGGTCGAGGGAGACGTCGGCTTCGTAATCCTCGACGGTCGTCTTAAATTCGAACGGGTCGAATGAGACCCCACCCTGACTGCCGACAACGAAATCCGGGCGATCGGGCGCAAACATGTGCCATGCGGTCCGAACGGACAAGGTGGTCCCATCCGCCAGGTGCGCGAGGCCCATTCCCGCATCCTCAACGTCGTATCCGCCCGTCTCGAGCCGCTCGCGGTAGCGATCGCTGTGTTCGCCCGTGAGCGCCGGGTCGTAGGCGTCATCGGTATGGGTGTACGTCGCCCCGGACACCCGCTCGACAGGGGCGTTGCCGAGCAGATAGAGCATCCGGCCAATCACGTAGGTCCCGATGTCGAGGACGGGTCCACCGCCAGCCGAAGCGCTCGAAACGAACGCCGGCGTGCCGTAGCCGTCGACGAAGGGCCGCCCACGTCGACGCGAATACACACCCTCGCCGTGGATCGGCGTGCCCAGCTTCCCGGCATCGATGAGCGTGCGCGCCGCGCGCGTCTCGTCGCGGAATAGCATCTCGTTCTGGACGCCGATGGTGACGTCATTATCTGCAGCTGCGTCCGCCATCGCGCGGGCGTCGGCGTAGGTGGCAGCCATTGGTTTCTCGCAGAAGACGTTCGCACCTGCTTCAGCGGCGGCGACCGTGACCGGTCGGTGGAGGTTGTTATGGACGCACACGGAGACACTGTCGAGCGTCACGTCTTCCAGCATGGCGTTGAAATCGTCATACCAGGTCGCGTCGTGTTCGTCGGCAAGTGTCGTCCCTGCATCCTCATCGATGTCTGCGATGGCGACGACGTTCGTGCCCGCACACGCAGCGAGTTCGGCTGCGTGGCGTTGGCCGCGGTTCCCGGCCCCCACGATGCCGATGTCGAGTGTCATACCGGATGCTGCGAACGTGGGACCATATAGCTACAGGAACCCGCCCGGCATTGTCCCCGTAACTTATGGGGGTTGGCCGGACTCCCGGGAGTATGCAACGGGTAATGTTCTCGAAAATGCTCGGCGAGTTGTCGGTCGCGGAGGCCGCCGAGCGAATCGCTGCACTCGAGTTAGACGGCGTCGATCTGACGGTCCGTCCCGGCGGTCACGTCGATCCCGACCAGGTCGCGTCTGCACTGCCCCAGGCCGTCGAGACGTGTGAGGCGGCCGGCCTAACGGTCCCGATGATCACGACCGCGATCACCGATGCCGATGAACCGACGACACGCGCGATCTTCGAGACGGCCGACGCGTGTGAGATTCCCTATCTCAAGCTGGGCTACTGGCGATACGACGGCTTCGACTCGATCGCGGCCGGCCGTGGGGCGATGGCCGCTGATTTGCGGGAAATCAGGGAGCTGAGCGAGGCATACGCGGTGACGCCTGCCGTTCACACCCACTCCGGCGCGTTTTTGAGCGCGATTCCGGCGTTATACTGGGACTTACTCGCCGAGGGATCACCGAGTGACCTCGGAATTTACGCCGATCCGGGCCATCTCTGTATCGAAGGCGGCCGGTCCGCATGGGAACAACAGCTCGATCTCGTGGCCTCACACGTCGCCATGGTCTCGATTAAAGACTTCGTATGGCGGGAAACGGCGGACGGGTGGACCACCGAGTGGGTCGGAATCGGCGACGGCCAGGTGCCCTGGACGGCTTGGGCCGATCGGCTCGATCGGATCAGTTTCGATGGTCCGGTGTCGTTACACTCCGAATACCACGATCTCGATACCGATGAACTCCTTTCCCAGACAGCGGCCGACCGCGACGCGTTGGCCTTAGTCGGTATCGAGTGATCGTTACTGCAGCTATATTGATGAGGTGGCTCCCAAATGGTCCGCCAATGAATCGGCGGAGGGAATACGATGAGTGAGCATCTAATGATGCCAGCGGTCCCGACCACCGATTTTGGGATGCCCCGGATCGGCCTCGGCACGTATCGGATGCAGGGATCCAAGTGTTTTGGGGCGGTCACCGCCGCACTCGACGCGGGATATCGCCACGTGGACACAGCGTTGGCCTACGAGAACGAGGCTGAAATTGGTCGCGCAATCGAGGCGAGCAGTGTCGACCGGGAGCAGCTATTTCTCACCTCGAAGATCAAGGGATATCACGACTATCTTCGTCCGGCAAAGATTCGGCACGAGACCGAACAGACGTTGATCAGAATGGGGATCGACCGGCTCGACCTGCTCTTAGTCCACTGGTGGAATCCGCAATCCGACATGCGCGCGACCTTCGGTGCAATGGGCGAACTCGTCGCAGACGGGCTCGTCGACCACATCGGGGTCAGCAACTTCTCGGCCGCCGAACTCGAAGCCGCGATCGCGGCCTCGCCGGTGCCGATTGCGACCAACCAAGTCGAGTATCATCCGTACGTCGACCAGACGGCTCTACTGGCGTGTTGTCGCCAGCATGACGTGGTGCTAACCGCGTACAGTCCGCTGGCTGAGGGTGCAGTCGTAAACGACGAGACGCTCCAACGGATCGGCAACCGATACGAGAAAACGGCGGCCCAAGTCGCACTCCGCTGGTCGCTCCAACAGGACGGCGTTGCTATCATCCCGAAGTCCGCGACACCGCAGTATATGGAGGAAAACCTCGCGGTCCTAGACTTCGAGCTCACGAAGACGGAGATGCGACAAATCGCCGAGCTCGATGGACCCCTCTGGTACCAGCTCAATGCCGAGGGTGGGGCGATTTACGAATTTCGACGGATGATCGGTCCATACGTCCCTAAACAGATTCGCATGCGCGTCCCCTAGCGGCGGGATTTATGTCGAGGCAACCGTGGACGTAGCCATGCGCTACCGACGGTTCGGAACGACGGGGTGGGCGGTGTCGGCATCGAGTCTCGGCTGCTGGAATCTCGGCAATCAGTGGGGCGAGCTCTCGGATGCAACGGCTGGACAGATCGTTCGATCGGCGTTCGACGCCGGGGTCAATCTCTTTGACGTCGCCGAATCGTACGGCATTCCGAACGGCATGAGTGAACAACGCGTTGGCGACGCGTTGGCCGGCGTCCGCGACCAAGTATACATCGTCAGCAAGATCGGCCACTGGGGAAAACGAACCGGCCAGGGCGTTCCGAAGACGACCCCAGACATGATCCGGCTCTGTGGACACGCCTCGGCCGGCCGGCTCGGGACCGATCACGTCGATCTAATGTTGTGTCACGAGGGTAACATCGAGGATCCAAGCGTCTACGTCGATGGATTCGATCAACTCCGTGGCGAGGGGTTCATTCGCGAATACGGCATCTCGACTGACGACATCGACGTGCTCGAGCGCTTTTACGAGGCATCCGACGGCGCCTGCGCCGCCGTCGAGGTGAACTACTCGTTGATCAATACGGCTCCGGAAGCGGACATCCTCCCATTCTGTGCAGAACACGACCTCGGTGTGTTGGTGCGGGGCCCCCTTGCCCGCGGATTGTTGACCGGAAAGTACGATCGCGACACCGAATTCACCGATCCAGTCCGCGAGGGGTGGAACGTCGGTGAGGACCAACGAGGGGAATTCGAGGCAAAACTCGATGCGGTCGAGGACATCGAGGCAGCCCTCGAACCGGACGAAGACCTCGTTGAGACGGCCCTCCGGTACGTCATGTCACACCCGGTCGATCCGGTGATCATTCCGGGCGCCACCTCGCCTGCCCAGGCGATTCAGAACGCGGACATCGGCGATGAGTTGCTCGACCGGGACCGGTGGGAGGCGCTTCGCTCGGTTGCGAACTAGCGATCGCGGCAGTTTTTTGGGTGCCATCGCGTGAAGCCGGTATGTCACGCCCGGTCGCCATCGATTGTGATCCCGGTCTCGACGATGCAGTTGCCATGCTACTCGCCTGTGGCGCCCTGGACGTGAAAGCGGTCACCACGGTTGCCGGGAACGCTCCGCTCGAGCAGACGACGCCCAACGCCGCCCGGCTGCTTTCCTGTTGTAACCGCGATGTCCCCCTCGCAGCGGGAATGGCGGCCCCGTTAGTTCGCGATCTCACGACCGCAGAGGACGTCCATGGCGAGGACGGACTTGGGGCGGTCGAGCTTCCCGACGCGTCGGTCGAACCGATCGATCGGCACGCAACGGAACTGCTGGCCGACGTGGCCAGGACGACTGACGACCTCGTGATTCTTTCGGTTGGCCCCCAAACGAACGTGGCTGCTGCCATCCGTCGAGATCCGGAGCTCATCGATGACATCGATCGTATCGTCGTGATGGCCGGAAGCACCCAGGGCGGGAACGTGACCCCCGTCGCGGAGTTTAACGCCTACGTCGATCCGGAGGCGCTATCGATCGTGCTCAACGCCGACGTACCGGTTACGATGGTCGGGCTCAACGTTACCTGGACGGCCCGAGTGGGCGAAGAGACCGCCGCTGAACTCGAGCGTGCGAATGACAGCGTCGGTCAGTACGCGGCAGCGTTTATCCGTGCGCTCTCCCCGTTTCACTCGGCTCGGGACGGGTGGGATGCGGTTCCGTTACACGACGCGCTTGCGGCGGCAGCGATCGTCGACCCGAACATACTCACGACACGGTCGATGCGGGTCGATGTCGAGACGCGTGGCGAGTACACGACCGGGGCGACCGTGTGCCATCCTGACGCAGATGATCCGAATGTTGATGTTGCAATAGATGTCGATGTTGATCACTTCCGGTCGGTACTCGTCGATGCGATCGGATCGGGCAGGTGACTACCGATCGGCACTTCGCTCCCGGGTGATGACGTGTTCGGCCCGGATGCGAACGATGACTCGTGGCTCGTCCTCCTCGTCGTGGTGCGGATAGCGGTCGGCGTCCAAATAGGCACTCGCCAATTTGTCGATGTGATCGGCTGCCCCCTCGGTGGTCAAAGTGGCGTGCCCCCGCACCGAGACGTACCGATATGGGTTGTCCGGATCGCTGACCGAGACCGCGACCCGGGGATTCGCCCGCATGTTTCGATCCTTGACGCGGCCGCGTTTGGTGTTGATCAGGACGTACTCACCGTCCTCGTGGTCGACCCAGACGGGGTTGACGTGGACCCAGCCGTCGTTATCACAAGTCGCAACGTGTGCAAAGGAGTTCTTCTCAAAGATGTCGTGAAAGTCATCCGGAATGTATCCCTGAGTATAGGTGGTCGGCTCAGCCATATACGGTGGATCAGAATGCGCCCGCGTTTAAGTTCCCATCATCCTCGACCGGGTACTGATGATCAGCGTCGTCACCAACACCGTGCCGATACACGCGGTAAGCAGACCAAACGCGACGGTCCACCCGCTCCAATCGGCCAGAACGCCCACGGCAGTCGTTCCGGTGGCTCCGATTAGCAGGTAGATGGTCCGAAAGAGTCCGAAACCCGTCCCCCGCTGGGCTGGCGAGAGCCCGTCGAGCATCCGAGATTGCATAATGGGCGTACACCCCAACGTCACCGCAGCAAGGAGAACTGCACCTGCGGCGATCACCCCAGTTGCCCCGGAACTCAATAGGCCAAAGCCGACCGCGCCGATGGTCAGGTGGCCAAGCGCCGTCAGATCACGACCAACGCGATCCGAGAGTAAGCCGCTCAGCGGCTGGAGGATGGCCGAAAGGCCGAAGAATGCGGCAAAGAGTACGTTGGCGGCTGCCAGCGAGAATCCGTTATGTTCAACGAGCAACGTCGGGAGAAACGCCATGGTAGCAAGCACGACGAACTCGATGAGGGTCATCATCCACGTGGTCACGCGTGTGTGGGGCTTGGCGAGGACAGCAGCGAGTTCCTCCGGTGCAAACAGCTCGCGAAGCGAGGCGTCAGGCCGGACGGGTGGCGATCTGGCGACCGCGGCCGTCACCGTGACAAAGACGACCGCGGCAAGCACCGCACCCAGCGCAACGGTCGGCCGCCAGCCGACGCGGACGAGCAGAATCGCGGCAAGTGTCGGGGCGATCACGCCGGCCAGTTGTCCACCGATTCGGTGGCCGCCGATCGATCCGCCGACGCGATCGAATGATCGGGCCAACAGTGCCGTGGCCGGATTGTAGTACGAGCCGGCAGCCGCCCCGAGGACGGCCACGAAGAGGCCGAACAGCACGAACGTCGGGGCAAGTGCAATCCCGAGTGCCGCCAGCAGACAGAGCGCGAGCGACCCGAGGACGATCCGCCGCTCGCCGAAGCGATCGGCGAAGACACCGCTCGGCAGTTGAGCGAGTGCGTACGCAACCCACATGCAGGTAAAGACGAGGCCAGCAGCACCGTGACTCACCCGGAACTCCTCGAGCACGACCGGAAGGATTGGCCCGAGGACGATCTGGACGAAGCGGATCGCAAAATACGCGAGAATGCACGTCCCGAGTAACTGCAACGGTGAGCCCCTGATTGATTCGCGTGCGGTTCCCTGGATGCGTCCCATCGAATTGGACGGTGTCGAGTGGTGGGTTAAACGTTGAGAAATACCGGCGTCAGACGTAAACGACGACGACGCCATCGTCGATGTCTACCGGGTGCGTTTCGATGGCGGGTTGGGCTTCTCCGGCGGCGACGGCCTCGGCGTTGACGATGACGTCCGTTTCGTAGGTGGACACCGACCAGCGATGGGGGTTAAACACCGTTTCACCGGTGGTCACATCGAACTCCCAGCCGTGCCACGGGCACGTGAGTACGCGACCGTCCCGTTCCCATTCGATGTCGTCGACGCTCGTCGCACGTGTCGTCCCCGTGAGCGTCCCCGCACAGAGCGGCGCCCGTTGATGGGGGCAGACGTTGGTCAACGCGTAATACTCGCCATCGACGTTGAAGACGCCGATAGAACGGCCGTCGATCTCGACGAGTCGTCGTTCACCGGGTGGAAGCTCGCGGGCCGGACAGACCACGTGCGGTGTTCGATCGCTCATCCGAGCTCAGCCGGGTCATCCGGCAGGCCGTAGAGTTGCTGTGCGTTCTCGACCGTGATCGCCCGATGAAGCTCCTCGGGGAGCGGGGGGATCCCGAACGTGGGGGAATCGTTATCCCAATGAGGAAAGTCAGAAGAAAACATCACCGTCTCGTCGGCGTGCATCATCTCGAGGAGCTGGCGGAGGTGTTCGGGATTATCCGGTTCCGGAAGTGGCTGGGTCGTAAACCGGACGTGTTCGCGCAGATACTCGCTGGGCGGGCGTTCGAGCCACGGCGTCTGGACGCGCAGTGACTTCCAGTTTTTGTCGAGTCGCCACATAAGGTGGGGCACCCAGGCCAAACCACCTTCGACACAGACGAACGTTAGATCGGGATACTCCGTAAAGACACCTTCCGTCAGGAGGCTCGTGACGTGGCCGATGTAGTTTGCGGGCAAGGTCGTGTGCCATTCGATGTAGCGGCTCGGATAGCCCGCGCCGGTTGGCGGTCGTGCCGTCCCCCGACCCTCCGTCCCGGGATGGACGGCAACGGGGAGGCCGTGCGCTGCGGCTGCCTCGTAGATCGGCCAGAACAGCCGGCGCCCATATGGAACGCCAAGCCCACTCGCACTCGAGAACAGCACCTGGACGATACGAGGATGGTCACCGACCCGGCGGATTTCCGCGGCGGCGCGCTCGGGATCCTGGGGCGCGATGAGCATCGAGCCCAAAAACCGATCGTCCCGGTCGAGCCAGTTGTCGATAAGTTCGTCATTGTGTGCCCGGGCAAGTGCAACCGCGTGCTCGGTGTCAGCGGCAACGCCGAGCGAGAGGGGGCCACGGTTGAGAATGCCGTAATCGATGCCGAACTCGTCGAAATGTTGGCGACAGAGCGCTTCGTATGCCGACTCACCCTCCTTCGGCGCGACGTCCCGTCGCGTGACCCCGTGTGGGTTACTCCATAAGCTCCCGGGCGTGCTGGTTCCTCGTAACTCGCGCAGGTGATCGGGAAGGTATGGCGCGAGGTCCATCCCGCCGAGGTTCTGTGAATGAATATCACAATCGATGAGTGAGAGGGTCTTCTCCGCGCGATTCGTCCCTGTTTCTGCCATGTTGTCTATGCGGGAATGGCGAGGCGGATCACAAAGCCGTATCGGCGCATGGTCCGCCGATGTGGCGCGGGCGTTACTTGACTTTGCCACGCGCCTGGACGGCCCAGATATCGGTGACGACACCGTCACGGACCCCGACCATCACGTCGTGCATGTTAATGGTCGGACAGATATGTGGTGGCACGAAGGCGAGGCGATCACCAACGGAGGGAACCGGGCCTTCGGCCGCACTGGTGTCGATGTGGGCGTGTTCTTCGGAGTAGCCGGCGTACGTGAGGTCGGGGTGATCGATCACGAGTGGTTGCCGGTCGGTGTCCATCGAGACGGATTTCGATCCCGCGTCGGCGACGATCTGATCGTTCACTTGATCCGAAATCACCGTTGAATGCACCGTGAGGGCGATATCCTCGACCGACACTGCCCACGGCCGAGCCGCTAGCTCGCCACAGTCGTTGAAGGCATACTGGCCCGGATTGATCTCGGTTGCCCGGGGATGACGGCCACTGTACGGTGAGGTCGCCGTGCCGCCGACCTTGAGTTCGGGGACGGGAATCCCGACGTCCTCGATCTGGGCGACGGTGTTTGCCGCCTGCTCGATCGCCTCGTAGCACAGCTGTTCGTATTCGTCCTCCGTACTTGCCTGTCCCTTCACATGTGCTTCGTATGCCATCACCCCGGCGAAGGCGAGGTGATCGTGATCGGCGATCCGTCGGGCCAGCTCGACGGCCGGCTCGCCGAGTGGCACACCGGTACGGCCCAATCCGACGTCCACTTCGAGAATGACGTCGACGGTCGTGTCGTACGCCGCCGCGGCCGCGCCGAGTGGATCGGCATTCGCCGCTGCATCCACCGTCGTCGCAAACTGATTGATCGACTCGGCAAGTCTGACGAGCCGCTCGAGTTTGCGCTCGCCGACAACCTGGTAGGACAGGTAGATGTCCTCGAGGCCGGCCGCCGCCATGACCTCGACCTCGCTGATCGTCTGACAGACGATACCACCGCCAGAAGCACGATCCTGGTAGTGAGCAAGGGCGGGCACTTTGTGCGTCTTGACGTGGGATCGGAGACTCACGTCCAGTTCGTCGGCAATGCGGACGTAGCGATCGACGTTGCGCTCGAAGACGTCGAGATCGAGGACGATCGCGGGCGTTTCGATCTCGTCGACGGGCGTTCCCGGTTCGGGTCGTAACTCGGCTGCCGTCGGTGTTGGCATGGTCGGCGGTCGTGCCACGGGTCAAAAACCGTTGGGAAAGCCGATACGTTCAACACGATGGCCCGAACTGTGATCGGCTATGAGCACGTGGGACGAACGCTTCAGCTCGGGGCGCTATCCCCAGAATCCGGATCCGGATCCCATCCTGACCCGCTATCTCGAGTGGGCACCCGACGGTCGGGCACTCGACATCGCCACGGGAACCGGTCGGAACTCCGTCTATCTCGCCACACAAGGATACGAGGTGGACGCGATCGATCAATCGATCGAGGGACTGCGAATCGCACGGCAGAACGCCGCAGACGCGGGGGTCGAAGATCAGTGTGAATGGATTAATGCCGATGCACTCGCGTTCACGTATCCGCGAGCAACCTACGACGTGATTACGGTCCGCTCGTTCCGCGTGTTCGATCGACTCACCGATGTGAAGGCGGCGTTGCGATCGGGCGGGATGCTGTACTATCAGGACCACATGCGAACGGCCGAAGGCGTTGATTACGGACCACCGACCGAACGGCGGGTCGGCGCCAACGACATCCTGCGGTCGTGTCTCGATCTGACGGTCCTCCACTACCGGGAGTTCAGAAGCGGCAGCGAGGACCACCGTGGCGCGTACGCCCAACTCGTCGCCACGAAGACCGTCGGCGACACCCAGCCACACCCCCATCGTCGAACCATCGATCCAGCGGTCGAGTAGTCGGCGCCGACATCATCGTTCGTGGTAATTTCACGAAGTCGGAACTTGACATCCTCCCGCGCCTGAAGACGCGGGAATCCCACGGCACCGCACCGCTGGATTGGGAGATTACGGTTCGCGGTTAGCAACCTGTTCTCGTGGGGCGAAACAGCCCTCACTACGGTCGAACAGGTGAACCGCTGGCTGTGCCAACCAGCCGTTATCCCTATCACCGCCATCCGTGGCGAGACTCGGGAGTACCTTTTGCC
>SKNY01000062.1 GCA_007123105.1 Salinarchaeum sp.
GTCGGGCCACCGGTTTCTTTCACCTGGACGACCCGGCCGACGACAGTGGCCTCGTCGTGATCTGGCCTGATGATCTCGACTGGTGTCGGGTCTTCGGGAGTTGCCGACAGTTCGATCGGGATCTCGATTAGGGAGACGTCTCCGTTCTCGCGCACCGTTTCGAGTTCGACGACGACCTCGTCGCCGACTGCCGGGTCGGATTCGAGATTCGACTCGTGGATCAGCCCCGACACCTCCGCCGACAGGTCGACGAACACCCCGTACGGGACGACCCCGTTAATACGTCCGTGATAATAGGTGCCGCGTTCGAGATCCCCGACGTCCGCGTCATCCGGGAGCTCGGTGATCTGCGGCGCCTCGCCCTCAACGTTCATGGAACCGCGTTTTCCACGGACGGCTATAACGGTTTCACAACAGTATTGTTGCAGGAATTGGTTCCGGCCACGTCGCGGTCGGAACGTTTAGCATCGACCCGCGTTCAGGACAACCATGGGCTGGTTGCGGTCGTTCTTCCGTACCCGGGAGGTCATCGGCATTGCGGCCGAGACGCTCGAGTTCGTGCTGGAGGCCGCCGCCGACGCACACCCCAATGAGTACATGGGGATGCTCCGGGGCCAGTCGGCCCGCGAGCTCGGGATCGATCGCGACGGGTACCTGGTCACCGACGTGCTCGTGATTCCCGGTACCGAGGCTGGTCCGGTGAGCGCGTCCGTAAAATCCTGGATGGTGCCGAACGACCGGTACGCCGTGGGATCGGTACATTCACACCCAAACGGCGTCCTTCGGCCCAGTGACGAGGATCTCCAGACGTTCGGCAAGGGTGAGGTCCACATCATTCTCGGCGCCCCGTACAATACACGGAACTGGCGTGCGTTCGGACCGGACGGCGAGGAGCGACGGTTGCCCGTCTTTCAGGTTGAGCTCCCGGATCCGTCGGCCTTCTTTGACTTCGATCAGTCGGACATCGACGCCGAACTACGGGAGGATCGATGAGCGGCCGGGAAACACTCGTAGTCGCCCAGGGGACCTTCGACATCATCCACCCCGGACACGTCCACTATCTAGAGGAGGCAGCCGCCATGGGCGACGAACTCGTCGTCATCATCGCGCGCCGCGCAAACGTCGATCATAAACAATCGCCGATCCTCCCTGGCAGCCAGCGACGGGACGTAGTCGCTGCATTGGCCGCCGTTGACCGCGCTATCCTCGGTCACGAGACCGATATTTTCCGACCCATCGAAACGCTGGATCCCGACATCATCGTCCTCGGGCACGACCAACACCACGACGAAGCCGCCATCGAATCTGCACTCGCAGCCAGGGGCATCGATTGTGCGGTCGAACGGGCGAGCGCCTGCAAGCCCGCCACAGGTGAACTGTTCTCGACCGGCCAGATCATCGACCGGATCCTCTCCCGGCGCGGTTAATCGCGTCGGAAGTATTCGAGATCGAATAACCGATCGAGCGCCTCGTCGATGCGGTCGGTGCTGTTTGCGTAGGACAATCGGGCATAGCCCGGCGCTCCAAAGGCGCTTCCTGGCGTGGTCGCGACGTGGGCTTCTTGGATGGCCGTCTCACACGTTTCGAGGTCATCGCCGACAACCGGTACCATCAAATAAAATGCGCCGTCCGGCACAGCAGGGACGTGCGCACCGGCATCTTCCAGGCGATCGATCAGGTGATCCCGGCGGTCTTCGAACGCCGTGACCATCTCGTCGACTTCGTCGTCGACATCAGTCAGGGCGGCCACACCCGCGTGTTGGACGAAGTTAGTCGCACAGGAGACCGAATGGGATTGGAGCTTCGCCGCTTGGTCGATGATGTCGGTCGGCCCCGCGAGGTAGCCGAGTCGCCAACCGGTCATCGCATACGTCTTCGAAAAGCCGTTGACCGTGATCGTCCGGTCTGCCATGCCGTCGAGGGTCGCCAGACTCGCGGGGGTGCGGCCGTACGTGATCCGCTTGTATATTTCGTCACTGATGACGGTCACGTCGTGGTCGACGGCGAGATCCCGGACGGCCGCGAGCGCGTCGTCGGTGTAGACCATCCCGGTGGGATTCGACGGTGTGTTGACGACGAGCAGTCGCGTTTCGTCCGAGATCGCCGTCGTCAGCTCGTCGAGGGCGGGTTCGAGCTTGAAATTTGAGGTGGTGAGATCGACCCGTCGCAGCGTCCCGCCGGCCAACTTCGCCATTGCTTCGTAGGACACCCAGGCGGGATCGAGCAGTACGACTTCGTCGCCGTCATCGACGACGGTCTGGAACACCTCATACAGTGCCTGTTTGCCGCCTGGCGTAACGATGATCTGGTCCGGGTCGTACGCGAGACCATCCGTTGCTAATTCCGTGGCAATTGCCTCGCGCAGGGACGGAATACCACGAGGTGCCGTATACCCGGTGTGACCGTCACGCATCGCGGCGATGCCAGCTTCGACGATTGGTGCGGGCGTCGGAAAGTCCGGTTCACCGACGCTGAGATCGACGACGTCCGCGCCCTCGGCCCGGAGTTCCTTCGCGACGCTACTGATTGCAAGCGTCGCGCTCGGTTCGACCCGTTCGATTCGAGCTGCAAATGCGGTCATGATTGGTGTGCCTCGACAAAATCGATGGCGCTGTGTACCGCCTGGGCCCCGTTCGAGATCCGCTCGCGTGCCTCATCGGCGGTCATGCCCGGTCCGGTGATGCCCAACATCACGGGCGTATCCCGATCGAGGCTGACGCGGGTGAGCCCGTTCGCACACGCCTGTGCGATCACCTGATCGTGGTCCGTCTCCCCGGTGACAATCGCACCGATGGCGACCACAGCATCGACGTCAGATCGCCGCGCGAGCCGATCGGCAGCGAGGGGTGCGTCGTACGAACCCGGTACGGAGACGGTCGTGACGACGGTCGCGTTCCGGGCCTCGGCGGCGGCGGTCGCCTCGGCTTCCATCGCTGGAATGACTTCTCCGGTCTTATCGAATTGGGCGATGACTAGGCCGAGCGAGACCATGTCCGAGGGTTTCGGTCGTCATACAAGGACATGTCGTTCCCCGGTCGGATGGGTCTATCAACACTTATCGGGCGTACCCGGCGAATCCCCGCCATGGAACGATCCTCGATCGACCGGACCGTCGGCGTGGTCGGCGGGGGACAGCTCGGGCGGATGATGGCTGAGGCAGCCACCCCACTTGGTGTTTCGGTGTCGGTCCTGGATCCGTCGGATCCGGCCCCGGCCGCAGCGGCTGCGGCCGATCAAATCGTCGCCGACTTCGATGACGAATCGGCGATCCGATCGCTTGCCGACCGCGTCGACGTCCTCACCTACGAGATCGAACTCGCCGATCCCGACGTGCTCGAAAGCGTTGCCGAGGAGACCGGAACACCCGTCCATCCAGCACCGGCAACGTTGCGGATGATCCAGGACAAGGCCGTCCAAAAGGAGGCTTTCGCCAGGGAGGACATCCCAGTTCCCCGCTTTCGGAGGGTCGATACGGCGGCAGAGCTTCGGGCAACCTGCGAGGAATTCGGCTATCCAACGATGCTCAAGGCCAGAACCGGCGGTTACGACGGCCGAGGAAACGTCCCGGTCACCGACCCGTCCACCGTCGATGCGGCGTTTGCGGAGATTGCGGGGCCGGCCATGGTCGAAGCGCACGTTGACTTCGTCCGGGAGCTGTCCGTCATTGGCGTGCGCGGGCCTGACGGAATCGATACGTATCCACCAGTCGAAAACGTCCACGAGGCCGAAATCCTTCGCGAAACGATCGTCCCGGCACGTACCACTGCGGCCGTCAACGTGCGAGCAACCGCCGTCGCCAAGCAGGTCATGGAGCTCCTCGAGGGCCGAGGAGTCTACGGCATCGAACTGTTCGAAACGGCGGACGGATCGATTCTCGTCAACGAAGTCGCTCCCCGGCCCCACAACAGCGGCCATTGGACCATCGAGGGCGCAGTTCACTCGCAGTTCGAACAGCACGTACGCGCCGTCCTTGGCGTGCCGATTGGGTCGTGTCGCCTCCGCGGACCGATCGTGACGGCAAATCTCCTCGGGGACGTCGAGACGCCCCAACCCGCGACGCCGACTGGCATTGACTCCATCCTCGAAAGCTCGGATACGACGCTGCACTGGTACGGGAAACGCGAGGTTCGGCCACTCCGAAAGATGGGCCACATTGCCGTCGTTGATCCAGCTGTGGATGATCCGACGGTCCTGCTTGCTCGTGCACGCCAGCGAGCGGACTTGGTCCAGTTTGCCGGGGACGCCTGAAGGGAGCCGGAGCGACGTTTCATTACCCCACCCGTAGAATCCGCATCCATGAGTGCCGTTGATTCGTTGATTTCGTCGTTTCGCGACGCGGCTGTCGCTGACACCGATTCGGCGAGTACGCCCGACGTGGGGATCATCATGGGGAGCGATTCGGACTTGCCCGTCATGCGGGGTGCCCACGATGCGCTCGTGGAACTGGGATTTTCAGAAGCAACGGCGGAGGATCCCGATCCGACTGGTCGGTTTTCCTTCGAGTCGTTCGTCGTGTCGGCTCATCGGACGCCAGATTTAATGTACGCATACGCGGAAACGGCGGCCGACCGCGGCCTCGAAGTGATCATCGCCGGCGCGGGTGGGAAATCCGCCGACCTGCCGAACATGACCGCCTCGATTGCCTACCCGGTCCCGGTGATCGGTGTGCCCGTCCAGGAAAAGTCAGTGGATTCGGTCATCGGTATGCCGACGGGGGCGCCCATCGTGGCAGTCGATGCCGGCAAATCGTTTAACGCGGGACTTTCGGCTGCACAGATGCTTGCCGTCGGACACCCCGAACTTCGCAATCGATTGGTCGCCTACCAGGAGTCGCTCGTCGAGGACGTGGTCGCCGCCTCGCGTCGTCTCCACGCCGAAGGGACCGAGTCCTATCTCGCGCGGACCGATAACCGGAATTAAACGCTTATAGGCGTGGCTTTCCAACCCGCCGCAAGCACGTGATCTGGTCCACATGACGTATCTATCCACCTGGGTGGCCGTGGCTGCACTCGCGGCGGTCGCGCTCATGATCATTTTCGGGATGATTGTCGCATCCATGATCATCAGGCCACGGGTACCCGAGCAGAGTAAGAACACGGTCTATGAAAGCGGGGAGGTACCGACCGGATCAACGCGAACGCGGTTTAATATCCAATACTACATGGTCGCTTTGTTGTTTGTAGTGTTCGATGTCGAAACGGCCTTCATCGTGCCGTGGGTCGTCATCTACAGGGAGGCCGTCCGGGAGGCCGGCATCGTCCATGCCCTTGTCCCCATGTTGGTCTTCATCGGGACGCTTGTCTTCGCGCTCGTCTGGGCGTGGCGGGTGGGCGCCATCAAATGGGTTCGGACCTCCGACGTTCATCGCGGGGTGATGACCGGTGAGTAGTGACCTTCCGATCATCCCGGAACCGCCAGGTGACCGTGATGTCGTCACTTACACGCAGGATGCCAGGACGGTAGGCCAGGACGATCGCTTTGACTCGCCGCTGCGGCGGGCGTTAGGGACGACACCGTTTATTCTTACGAAGTTCGACCAGTTCATGAACTGGGTCAGGGGATCTTCGATGTTCATGTTGCAGTTTGGGATCGCCTGCTGTAGCATCGAGATGATGCACACCTACGCCGTCAAACACGATCTCGACCGATTCGGTGCTGGTGTCCCCCGTGCCTCACCGCGGCAAGCAGACGTAATCATCATTCCGGGGACGGTAGTCTCGAAGTTCGCTCCTCGGATGAAGCGGGTGTACGATCAGATGCCCGAACCAAAGTTCGTCGTCAACATGGGATCGTGTGCGATTTCGGGCGGTCCGTTCCAAGAGGGATACAACGTCGTCAAGGGTGCCGAGGAGGTGATCCCAGTCGACATTCACGTCCCGGGATGTCCGCCACGACCCGAAGCGCTGGTGTACGGGGTAGCAAAACTTCAAGACCGAGTTCGCAACGGCGAAAGTTCGCCGGTGGTCGTCAAACCCTATGAGCTCGAGCAGTTCGGTGATCTCGAGCGCGACGAACTGGTCGAACACCTTGCCGACCAGATCGACCCGGACGATCTCGTCATGCGGTATAACTGGGCTGATTCGCCATGAGTATGGAATCGCTGACCGCCAACGTCGACCCTGCAGTGCTGTTGGATGACCTCATCGTCCGCACGGAAACACACAAACACGCCGATGCCGTTGTGATCCGTCCGGATGACGTCGCGGAGGTGATGACTCGGCTCAAGCGCGACGCCGGATACGATCACCTCTCGTGTTTGATCGCCCAGGAATACCAGGATCGGTTCGAATCGGTGTACTACCTCAAGCGGTATGACGACCCGACCGACGAATTTGGGGTGGTCGTTCCGACGAGCCGCGACAATCCCGTCAGCGAATCGGCAGCAAGCGTCTATCCCACGGCCAATTGGCACGAACGAGAGGCATACGACCTCGTCGGCATCGAGTACGAGGGCCATCCCGACCTGCGGCGGATCCTCTTACCGGATGCCTGGCAGGGCCATCCGCTCTCGCTCGAGTACGATCAGGATCGCCCACAAATCGTCGAATTCAGCGAACACGCCAACCCGCTCGCCGAGCATGGCCGCGAAGACGAGACGATGTTCATCAACATCGGTCCGCACCACCCGGCCACCCACGGCGTGTTGCACCTCAAGGTCGTACTCGATGGCGAACAGGTCGCCGACCTCGACACGGACCTGGGCTATCTCCACCGATGCGAGGAGCAGTGCTGTCAGAGCGGGACCTATCGCCACCAGATCATGCCCTACCCGGACCGGTGGGACTACGCGTCGGCGGGGATTCTCAACGAATGGGCGTACGCGCGTGCGGCCGAGCATATTGCGGATCTCGAGGTACCCGAATACGCCCAAGTCCTGCGTACGATGAGTGCTGAATTGTGCCGGATGTGTGCGCACTTTTTGGCGCTCGGGACGTTCTGCCTGGACGTCTACGGTGACTTTACCGCGGTGTTCATGTATGCCATGCGCGACCGCGAGCGGATTCAAAAGATTCTCGAGGAACTCACCGGCCAGCGGATGATGTTTAATTACTTTCGGCTCGGCGGGGTCGTCTGGGACATCCCGGATCCCCGCGAGGACTTTTTCGAGCTCACCAGGGACTTTCTCGATGTCCTGCCGGCGGCGATCGAGGAGTATCACGACCTTATTACCACCAACGAAATCTTCCAGGTGCGGACCGTTGATGTAGGGGTGCTCGAACCGGAGACGGCCAAGGCATACGGCTGTACAGGTCCGGTCGCTCGAGGGTCCGGCATCGATTGTGACCTCCGTCGAGATGATCCCTATGGATACTATCCTCACCTCGACTGGGACGTCGTCACCGAGGACGGCTGTGACAACTACTCGCGACTGTTGGTCCGGATGCGAGAGGTCGAACAATCGGCCCGGATCGTCGAGCAGTGTATCAACTTACTGGAAGAGTGGCCGGAGGACGAACGCGAGCTCCAGAGTAACGTCCCGCGGACGTTGCGCCCGGACCGTGACGCAGAAACGTACCGTGCGGTGGAGGCGGCCAAAGGAGAATTGGGCATCTACCTCCGTTCTGACGGCACGGATTCGCCGGCACGCTTTAAGATCCGGAGTCCATGTTTCCACAACCTTAGTGCACTGCACAAGCTGGCGGAAGGCGAATACGTCGCCGACATGATCGCCTCCCTCGGTAGCCTCGATATCATCCTCGGGGAGGTTGACCGATGATTGTCGGCTCGGCGGTGTTCACGGACTCGATCATCGATTGGATCGGGCTCGAGGGATTCGGAATCGCCGGTGAGGCGTTTGCCACGTTCCTTGCGGCGTTCATCGTCGCCAATCTGATGATGGTGAACACAGCCTTCGCACCGTACCTGAAACGCAAGGCGACTGCCGCGTTCACCGACCGAATCGCCGTCAACCGCGTCGGCCCCTGGGGACTGTTGATCATCCCGGCAGATGCGGTCCGGCTCTTGGGCAAGGAGCTCATCGTGCCCGACGGCGTCGACCGTCCGGCCTGGGATCTCGGCCCGATCATCATCGCCTTTTCTGCACTGCTCGGGTTTGCGTTCATTCCATTCAGCACCACCGTCCACTTGGCCGATCCCGAGACCGGCTTGATTTTCGTCTTCGCAATCGCCTCGATTGCAAGCGTCGGGCTCGTCCTTTGCGGGTACGCGTCGAACAACAAGTACTCACTGCTCGGTGGGCTGCGTGCGGTGGCACAGAACATTGCCTACGAAATCCCGTTAATCATTACGGGGATTTCGGTCGTGATCCTTACCGAAAGTCTCCGGATGAGCGAGATCGTTGCCGTCCAACAAGAGCCTCTGACGACGGTGGCCGGATTTACGATTCCGATGTGGTTTGCCATCGTGAACCCGTTTGCGTTCCTGTTGTTCCTGGCCGCGAACATGGCCGAGATCGGCCGGAACCCGTTCGACACGCCCGAGGCACCGACCGAAATCATCGCCGGCTA
>SKNY01000009.1 GCA_007123105.1 Salinarchaeum sp.
ACAACGCAACCGTGCTTGCAACCAACGTCAACCACAACGGATTCGATCACGTCTCCATCCACCACGTTGCACTCGGGGCTGTCGAGGGCCACGAAACGTTGACGATCACGGGGAAGGGGTCCGGCTACGGTACCCACAGCCTAGTCGGGTCTGACGGTGTCGGCACAATCGAGGTTCCAGTTAAGCGAGGCGATGACTTGATCGCGGACGGCCTGCCAGCACCAACCGTCCTCAAAATCGACGTACAAGGATTCGAACGGGACGTGCTCGCGGGACTCACGGAGGCGCTATTAGCCCCCACATGTCGGGTTGTCCTCGTAGAAGTCCATCCGCCGCGGGTACCCGTCGCGGAAATCGAGGCAACACTGGGCGACGCCGGCTTTGAGACCACCGCGTTTTCCAAGCCCGGCACCGGGGTGTTCAGAGATGCCGTCGATTTCGTCTGGGCGGAAAAGAGCTGATCACCACTCGGCCAAGTACCTGGCGAGGTTCTCGATCGCTGCTTCCCGATTGGCTGGATACGCTTCGACCTTCCCCCGAAGCTGAATGCCCCGTCCGAGTCGGACGGAGCCGCGGAACGCCGCCTGTTTGTCGAGGCGGACGAAAAACGCACAGTCCTCGTCCATTCGTTCGGTGAGCGTGTGCTCGAGTTCGGTGACCGTCGCAGTCGCAAGAATATGCTCGAGAACGGTGCGGACGTCATCAGCACGCTCGACCCGTGCCTCAAGGACGACGATCCGGTCGCCGTGGTGGCCCTCGGTCGTGGAACGATCGATCGGAAACTCGTCGGGAAGCAATGTCCGCAGAGCCGCCTCCACGCGGGCATCGTCTTCGGTGGCATAACAGAAGGCTCGAAGGTCGAGATAGTGGAACGGTGGGGACGGCATCGCCGAACCCGATCACTCGTTTGCCAATTCCAGGGCAGATTCGGGAACGCCGGTTTCTTGGCCTTCCTCGAAACTGACCGTGTACGTTGCATCGCCGAACATCGTTTCCATCACCTGGGTGATCGTCCCTTCCTCGCCGTCGAACTCACTGTGGCCATCGTGTAGGACCACCTGATCGTCCTCCTCAAATCCCATGCAGACCACACTTGCCGGAGCGCCTAAAAGCAACCTGATTCGTTCGTCGCCCGAATGGCCACTGCCCGCGTGGGCCACATCACGTGGATTCGCCGAACGTCATACCGGATGCGGCCTCGGCCTCTATTCGACGGATCGCCGCCCGAGCGATTCCGGCGTCATATCCGAAGTAGACATCATCAACATGCTCACTCACGACCGATACGGCGTCCAGTAAGGCATCGATGTCGACGTTCACTGCGTACAGTTCAACGGCCAGATCAGCGGCATCGACTGCGTCTCGAAATCCGCCCGCAATGACGTCGAGCCAATATGTCGTCGCATAATACGGATCATACAGCGGGACGACGATCTCGTCGACGCACGCCATGGCTGTCTCGAGATCGATCCCGGTGCGCCGTCGAAGCCGGCCGGGGTACGGATCCGGATGAACGCCGAGATAGAGCCGACCGGATACCCGGTCTCGAACGGCCGCAAGAAATTCCGATACGACCGACGCACGCCAGTCGTACCAATCGTCGTGGCGACTTCCTTCGAACCGCTCCACACAACGGTTACAATAACAGAACCTTGCGAGCGGAAACCCGACATCGTCGATCCGAACGTCCGAGTACGCCTCGGCACATGCGTCGACGAGGGCGAGCAATCCCGATCGGTAACCATCGTTGGTCGGACAGACGTGCCCGCAATCAAACGCTCCCTGCCCCGGTGTAGCCGGCGTGCCACAACCGTCGACCGCCACGAGCTCGGGAGCCGCACTTGCCGCGGTGTCCCCGTGACAGGCAATGGCGTTAACACCAGTATCGGCCGGTGACTGCTGTCGACCGCTTGCGGATTTGACCTCGTAGAACCCGCGGTCGAACACGTCCCAATCGAGCTCCGGTTCGTTGCGCGTGACGATGCCGTACATGGAGATCGGGTGCCTACCGGTAGGTGACGTCTTGGATCGGCACCTCGAGGTCTGTCTCAACGAAATCCCGGCAGATCTCCAGGCTTTGTCTGGGCGTGCTCGTCGACTGGTCGATCTCGACGGTTAGCCACCCTTCGTACCCGATGTCATCGTAGGCGGCCATGAGTTCCGCGAAGTCGACTAGGCCGAGTCCAAGTTCGCAAAAGATCGGGAGCGCCTCGTCGTGGCGATCCATATCGAACGTTTCGGCCTGGGCGTCCTCGTCCTCGGGAGTGACGTCCTTGAGGTGGGCGTACGCGACCCGGTCACCGTGATCACGGATGACCTCGGCGGGATCCATCCCAGCTTTGTGGAGGTGAGCCGAGTCCGGGCACAAGAAGACGACGTCGTCATCAGTATGTTCCATGATATAATCGATTTCGTGACGATCCTGGATTTCCGTGTACATGTGCGGGTGGACACAGGGTGTTACCCCGAGGTCGATACACCGGGCGGCGGCCGCATCGATCGTCTCGGCTGCGATCTGAAGATCGTGATCGCTTGGCCCATCGTCGGGCCGGCTTCCCGGTCCAAACACGATGTGATCGGTCCCGATTTCGGCGAGGAATGCGGCCACCTCGGCGTTCGAATCCACGATGTCGTCGCGGGCATCGGGATCGTGAAAATCACCCTCCATCGCACCGGCATACAGTGCCGAGAGTGCCATGTCATACTCGCCCAGCAAATCGAGGAACCCTTCGGGATCGTCCTGATATTCCATCGCCGTATGGGTAAACGTTTCACAGGCGGTGTAGCCGAGCTCCTGTGCTTCCTTGAGTCCCCGCTTCCAGTCGTCGGCTCCCCACGTGATCAGATGCACGGCAATCTTGGGCGCTGCCATATCGGGGAGTCACTGACCAGCTATATAATTCCACCACGAATCACCGATCGGGAGCAACTATATCGGGGCAGGGACCACGGAGGGCACATGGAGATTACGGATATCCGCACGGTCACCGTCGACTATCCGGCACCTGATCATGACATCGAGCCCGATCGACCGGCGTGGACCGAAGACGGCCCGGTAGCGAACCCCATGACCCGATATCCCCGCTACGCCGCGTTCCGACCATCCTGGCGGCCTCCATGGGGGTCGATCGGCGTGGTCGTCGAGGCGGCCGACGGGACGATTGGACTCGGGATGACGTCCCACGGACCGGTGGTCGCACCGATCATCGACGAGCACCTCGGGCCCCGACTGGTCGGTGAAGACTGTATGGCGACCGAAAAGGTGTACGACATGGCCGTGCGCCTGTGTGCACCATTCACCGCCGCGGGACTCGCTGCATATGCGGTCAGTGGTATCGACCTGGCGATGTGGGATCTGAAGGGAAAGCTCCTCGATCGACCGGTCTACGAACTCGCCGGGGGACCCGCCCGGTCCGAGCTGACGTGTTATGCCACCGGAAACGACACCGATTGGCAACTCGAACTCGGATTCGACGCGATGAAGCTTGCCTGCCCGTACGGGCCAGCCGACGGCCGGTCAGGACTCGAAGCCAACGCCGAATTGGTCGAAGATCGCCGGCAGCTGATCGGGGACGACCGTGACCTGATGCTTGACTGTTGGATGGCCTTCGATGTCGATTACGCCGTCAGACTCGCCGAACGATGCAGAGCGTACGATCTGCGCTGGATCGAGGAGTGTCTAGCGCCGGAGGACATAGCGGGGTATCGTGCCTTGCGAAATCGGCTCCCGTGGCAAACGATCACCACCGGCGAACACTGGTATCGGCCGGCGCGCTTTCAGACGGCGGCGGCAGATCGGATCGTCGATATCCTCCAACCAGACATCAACTGGGTCGGCGGGTTGACGGCGGTCCGTCGCGTCGCCGATATTGCGGCGGCCGCGGGGATCTCTGTGATCTTACACGCCGGCGGAAATAACCCGTATGGCCAACACGCGTCGCTTGCGCTCCCCGACGTCCCCCTCACCGAATACTTCGTTGCCACGCCGCCGGGGGTTCCCCTCGAGTACAGCCACCGGTTGCCCGGGACTGCCGTCCCCGAGGATGGAACGATCACCCCACCGTCGTCGCCAGGATTCGGGATCGACCTCGAATCGATCGAGCTTACGCCAATCGACGGTTAGACCGGCCACTCCTCTTGGCGCCATGCCGCATCCCAGAACAGATATTCATACCGTGCAGACGTGAGGACGAGTTCGCGGTAGCGAGCACGATCGCGGTCGGCTGCCGCCGCGGCTTCCTCGTCGACTAGTGTCAGACACCAGTCAGTCAGCTCCGTGAACTCCTCTCCGGCGTACATCTCGATCCAGGCACGATACTGGTCGTGGTCCGGAAGGCCGATCTCGGCGAGGTTCTTGCCGGTCTGGTTGAATCCCCACATGCAGGGCAAGAGGGCAGCGAGGGTGTCTCCAAAGGTACCGGTTGCCGCCGTCCGGACGAGAAAGTCGGTGTACGCCCGGGTCGTTGGGGATGCGGTCGTCTCCTCGAGCGCATCGCAATCGATGCCGAACTCCGCGGCGTACTCGCGGTGGAGTTCCATCTCCGTGTTGATTGTCTCTTCGAGCAGTGTCGCGAACGTACTCATCTGCGCTAATGCGGGGGTATTTGCGGCACCGAGGGCAAACACCCGGGCATAATCGATCAAGTAGACGTAATCTTGTCGGACCCAATAGCGAAACGGAGCCGGATCGAGCGAACCGTCTCCGATGCCCTTGACCATTGGATGCGTGTTGATCGCCTCCCAAATGGGATCGAGCTCGGTCGAAAGTTGCTCCGTAAACGACATAGTCGGACCACTCGACGGGCGAAAAAAAGGTCGCCGGTTACGTGTTGATGAGCGTTGCCAGATCTTCGTGGACGATGGTCCCACAGTAGACGCACCGCACACCTGCATCAAGCACCTGGAATCTCGTCCGGACGGGCTCGTCACCGTTCGTGATACAGGGTGGATTCGGACACGTGAGCACGCCGGTCACCTCGTCAGTGCGCTCGACACGGTGTTTGTCGATCACGTCGTACTCGCGGACGATGTTGATCGTTGCGTCTGGTGCGATCAGCGATAAGACATCTACCTCGGCGGCCGTGAGCTCTCGTCCTTCGACTTTCAAAATGTCCTTTGCACCGAGCCGATCCGACGGGACGTTCATGCCCACGCTCACGGTATCGCCACTGCTGCCGTCGATGCCGAGGATCGCAAGCACGTTCAATGCTTGACCGGCCGTTAGGTGATCGATGACGGTACCATTTCGGATCTTGCTCACGCGGAGTTGGTGGTTGTCGGCGTCGCTCATAATACTTGATCTAAGAGGGCCATCCGGACCGGGATGCCGTTATGTGCCTGTTCGAAGTAAATGGCGTGGTCGGTTTCGTCGACCGCCGGGTCGATCTCATCCACCCGCGGAAGTGGGTGCATGATCCGGAGATGGTCGGCGGCCGATGCCAGCGTGTCCAGGTCGATCCCGTACTCGCCAGCCACAGCGCGATATTCGCTTTCGTCCGGGAAGCGTTCGCGCTGGATGCGAGTGACGTATAGGAGATCTAACTCGGGCAAGATGTCAAGAAGGGTGCGATGATCGGTGATTGACGCCCCCGCCTCCTCTAGATCGTACCGGACGCCCGCGGGAATCGCCAGGCTCTCCGGGGAGATGAAATGCTGGGTCGCTTCGAACTGGGTCAATGCAATCGCCAGGGAGTGGACCGTTCGACCATATTTGAGATCGCCCATGATGCCGATCGTGAGGTCATCGAGCCCCACGTGTTTGCGAATCGTATACAGGTCGAGCAGCGTCTGTGTCGGGTGATGGCCAGCACCGTCGCCGGCGTTAATGACCGGGACGTCGACGAACTCGCTGGCCATCTTGGCAGCGCCCTGACTCGGGTGCCGAAGCACAATCGCATCTGCGTACCCGGCCACCACCCGGACGGTGTCCGCGAGTGATTCGCCCTTCGCGATACTCGATCCTTCGACGCTCCCCATCTCGATGCTCGTACCGCCGAGTCGTTTGATCGCCGTATCGAAGCTCATCCGGGTCCGGGTGCTCGGCTCGAAGAAGAGCAACGCCAGCACGGCGTCGGGGTGACGATCGATCGCTGACGTTTCGGCCGCTTCGAGGGCGGCCGCGCGATCGAGCACAGTCTCGATATCTGCCCGGCAAAACCCCTTCGCGGTGATGACGTGCTCCGTCCGCATCTATTGGGGACAGACCGCGGCATTACCTTGAATGTCGCGGTCGCGACTGCAACCGGTCGATCTTCGGGACAATTCTTATACGAGAAGGCCACAGGTTGTGGACAGGGATGGCCGGAAAGTTGCCGACCGGCATCGACGTGCTCGACCGCATGCTCGGCGGTGGGATTCCAGCTGGCAGCGTCATCGCCTTGACGGCGGCTCCAGCGAGTCAATCCGAGCTCATACTCTATGAGTTAACCGCCGCTCGACGCACGTTGTACTTGACCACGCAACGCTCGGCAGAGTCGGTTGGTGACGCCCTGCAGCGAACGCCAACACGGGTTGGAAAGCCAAACATTCAATCAGTTGCCGGCGACATGCCCCTCGATCATGCCATCCAGCAGGTCCGGACGCTCCCGGAAGAATCGAATTTGATCGTCGATCCGATCGACCCGTTTGAAGCGGAGTCAGCCGGCCAGTACCGCCACTTTCTCAACACGGTCCAAACACACATGATCAACACGGACAGCATCGCGCTGTTTCACTGTCTGGACGGTCGACAGCCACCGCCACTGCGTGATCTTACCGAATACATGGCCGATGTGGTCTTTCAGCTCGAAACCACGGTATCGGGCGATACCTTAACGAACCGGCTCACGGTTCCAAAGTTCCGCGGCGGACGCGCATTGGATGAGCCGATCAAACTCAAGCTCAGTGAACGCGTCTCGATCGATACCAGCCGCGACATTGCCTGACAGGAATCCGAGCGCTATTCCTCTGTGTCGTCTGATTCTACGAGCTCTGCGTCCTCGTCAAGCTCTGCGTCCTCGTCGAGCTCTGTGTCCTCGTCGAGCTCATCAAGTTCGTCGAGCTCATCGAGTTCGTCGAGCTCCTCTGCGACCTCGTCAGCATCGACGTCGACATCCTCGAGTAAACTCTCGATATCGCCCATCCCGCCGAATCCGCCGAGTCCTTCGAGCGTTTCCTGGACGATCACGCGATCGATCCCGACACGTTCAATGAGTTCCTGGGCGATCTGTTGTTTCTGGAACATCCACTGCTGATTCATCGACAGCTGCGGGACACTTTCGATGTAGAGCGTCTCGACCTCGACGATCTGGGTCTCCGGCTGGGTATCGTCGGCGTCCGCTTCGTCCTCATCCGCTTCGTCGTCTGGTTCAGGCTCGGGTGGTATCTCCTCTTCGACTTCCTCGGTCTCGATCCACATCTCGAGATCGGCGTCCACTACAGCACCCAGAATTCCCTGGGCCTGCTCGATCCGATCTTCGATGACGTCGAGAATCTCGTACTCGTATTCGATCGTCTCGCCGGCGAGCATGTGGTTGAAGTCAACTCGTGCGCGGCCGCCGATGACGGTCTCGACAACACCCTGTTGGCCGTCGAGTTCCACGCGGGCACCGGGATACCGATCGTCCTCCGGAATGGAGTCGGCGCTCACTGTTCGGACCTGTTCCGGGTCATAATCGCCGAATGCCTCGTCCGGGGGCACCGCCACCGTGCCAGTGTCACCGATGGACTTCCCCTCGATGTCGTCTTCGACCGAAGGGAAGATGTGGCCGGCGCCGATGCCGATGATCCGAGGTTCGAACGTTTGTTGCTCGATGTCGATACCCGCATCTTCGGCAACCTCCGGATCGGTGGTGTCAACGAGCGTATCGTTATCGGCGCTTCGAGCAGTGTACGCGAGCTTCACAAAATCCGACTCACCGATGGTATCCGACGGCGATTCGGGCTCGTCCTCACCCGTGTCCGCAGCGTCGTCCGCGGACTGATCGGGACCATCGTCTGTCTCGTCGCTCATAGTCTGAAGGACTCCCGTTTGGTTCATAAGAACACCGTTTCTTTTGGGCCGAATGGCCCGTGTCGTAGCTCGAAAACGGTTTAGGCGATCTCCGGTTAGCTGAAGTGATGCACCCGTCCGATGCCGACACCGTCCTCGTCCGCCACGGTGAAATCGGCACGAAAAGCGACCAGGTCCAGCGGCGGATGGAACGTCGGCTCCAATCTAACTTGCGGACCATGCTCGCCCACCGCGGCATCGACGCGACGGTGGAGGGACAACGCGGTCGGATTTATATCCGGACGGACGGGGCTGCAGTCGCCGACGCGCATGCCGTGGCAACCGACACGTTCGGGGTTGCCTCCGCCAGCATGTGCGTCACCGTCGAGCCGACATTGGACGCCATCACTTCGACACTCGCCTCCACGGCACGGTCAATACCCCCGAACGGCCCGTTCGCCGTCGACGCTCGGCGGGCGGGACAGCCAGA